>SLDA01000512.1 GCA_007125545.1 Thermoflexales bacterium
CTGTGCAGGCTCCTGGTCAGCTCTGAGAGCTCAAAGGTCAGGCAGACTTGACGCTGCAGACGGTCGGAGACCGCGGAGCAGAGCGGCACGGCCCAGCCCCGGCAGACCGGGGCCGAGACCGGCCGCAACAGAACTGAGGCAGCGGCCTGTTGCGGGAAAATGACGCACACCCCCCGATCGGTCCTCTTCCCATCTGCGCGTCTATACGCTAGAATGAGAGTAGACACCTGCATCAGAAGGAATGCCATGACCAAGCCGTATCGCGTGATTGCCCTGGCTGCTTCCGCGGGAGGACTAGCGGCCCTGGGTGAGGTTTTATCGCAATTGCCCGCCCATCTTCCTGTGCCGATTCTCATCGTCCAGCACATCTCCCGCGATCATATCAGCCGTGCCCCGCAAATCCTGGACCGGCGCACGGGGCTGAGGGTGAAGGCGGCCGAAGAGGGTGAGACCATCAAGCCCGGCGTCGCCTACGTCGCGACGTCCAACCGCCACCTGTTGGTCCGACCCGACGGCACGCTCACGCTGGTCCAGACGGAGCGGGTGCGTTTCAGCCGGCCCTCCGCCGACGCCCTCTTCCGCTCCTGTGCCGAGAGCTACGGCGAAGGCGTCATCGCCGTCGTGCTCAGCGGCACCGGCAGAGATGCCGCTGACGGGGCCCTCGCCATCGAGCGTGCCGGAGGGACTGTTATCGTCCAGGACCCAGAGTCCGCAGATCACCCGGGCATGCCCCAAGCCACCATCCTGCGCGATACACCCAGCCACGTTCTAGCGCTGGAAGAGATCGCCCCGCACCTTCTGGTGCTCCTGCAGCAGGCATCGGCGCCGGAAGAGACATAGCCTTTCCCCCTATAGCCTGTGGAGGGCCAATCCTTGTCACACACCAACTACGAAATGCCGGGCTCGATCACCGTATACCGTCCCGAGATGGCGGCTGAGGTCGCCACGATGTTCAACGCCTTCAACGAACTCTGGCCCGGCGGATTCGGCGGCGGCGTCCCCTACACGGAGCAACGCGTTCGCGACTGGCTCGACCAGACCACCGCCGTCGCCGATCTCATTGCTCTTGACACCGAAGGTAAGCCCGTCGGCTACTGCGGCGTCTATCCTCATTACCGCGACCGCAACGCCTGCTACGTCACCATCTTGGGCGTCGTTCCGCACGTCAAGGGCTATAAGTTCGGCAAGCGCCTGCTTCTGCGCGCCGTTGAGCTCGCCATCGAGCACGGGTATACGCGCCTCGATCTCCACACGTGGGCCGGCAATATGGAGGCGGTCCCGCTCTATAAGAAAACCGGCCTCTTCTGGGTACCCGAGACCAGCGTCTATATGCAAAACTACCTGCCCGGACTCGCTCGCACGCCCCTGGCGACCGCGTGGCTCGAGCGCCATCCGGATTGGTATGCCACCTTAGATCGCGAGCTCACCCAGACCCCGGACGATACCACCGTCGATGGCATGGCCCTCTATACCTACCGCTTCGTCGCGGGCGAGGACGAACTGGTCGGCGAAGTCGACCGCTACGGCTGGGGACTCAGCGGCATCCGGTCGACGCTGGACGGGGAGCGGCTTGGCGTCAAGACCCGGCTCGAGGAGCACGAACTGCGGATGGGACTCCCAAATGCGCTGACCCTAATCGTCGAGAATGGGACGGACCGCGACCTCGAATTGGCCCTGCTGAT
Source organism: Thermoflexales bacterium (assembly GCA_007125545.1). Taxonomy (GTDB): domain Bacteria; phylum Chloroflexota; class Anaerolineae; order B4-G1; family SLSP01; genus PWVB01. The sequence goes on from SLDA01000512.1 coordinate 1,683, forward strand.
CGAGCCCTTCGCCGGTCTGACCTGGGAGGCGACCTTTCCGCTTAGCCTTACCGCTCCGCGTGGCGAGACGACCACGCTCACCCGTGCCTTTGTCGTCGACAAGGAGGCGAAAACGTACAGCGCCAACGCGGCGTCGGAAAGGGTCCGCTCGCGCATCATCCTCGAGGGCCAGATCCTCGACCTCGTCACGGGTGGGAAAATCCGCCCCGCCGTGGGGGTAGGCGTCCCCGGCGGCTACCACACCGCGCATCCGGGCATTCCCGGCGAGTTGCACCTGGACGTGATCAATCACGCTGACAGCCCACTGACCGGCAGGCTCACCAGCTTCGTCGAGGGCACTCCCGACAGCGCATGGGAGCGCGATCTCGCGCTCGCTGCTGAGGAGACCGTGGGCATCACGGCGCCGCTGCCCGCCGGCTGGGACGATGCAGGCGTGGGAACGACCACGGCGCACCTCACCGTCACCCTGGACCGTGAGGGGCAGTCCTACGCCATGCCGACCACGCGCCTGCCCATCGTCTCCAGCGTGCCCGACCACGCCCTGGTCGTGCGCCAATCCTCCGAGCACGAACTACACCTGCTCACCGACACCCTAAGCGTCTATGCCAACCTCAAAGGCGGTCAGGTCAACGTGGGGCGCCGCGACATTCCAGACATCCGTCGCTCGGCCACCTTTGAAATTGGCCCGCCCTTCGGCAACAGCCTCGACAGCAACCTCACCTACACCCACCGGGTCGAGCGCCGGGGCGACGCGACCACCCTCGTGCTCGTAGCCGACAGCCTGCAATTCCCGGGCCTGCGGCTCGAGCGCGCCTACCGCGTGCAGCCGGGCAGCCGCGAAGTCGAGCACTGGATCACGCTCACCGCGCTCTCGGCGACGCCGCCCGCTGCGGGGGGACGGTTCAGCACGGGCGGTGGCTTTGGCGGGCTCAGTTTCAACCCCTACGGCGGCACCTCGGAAGCCTACACGCCTGTCGGAAACAGGATCATAGCCGGCCCTGCTCAGCTGGAGCTGCTGAACGATACGGTCGTCCCGCAATCGGCTGCGGCATGGACCGAGACGTGGACCGCGCAGCGCAGTGTGCTGCGCGGCGACCTGATCGCCATCATCTGGGACCCCGCGCACGTGAGCAAGGTGCGCGTATACAACGGCATGCTCAGCCAGCTGGAGCTGGCGCCGGTGCAGCCGGCCCCCGGAGAGACTGTCACCATCGCGCGCGTGTGGCTGCAGCTGGGCACAACCTCGCTTATGGAAGTACGCCGGCGGTGGAATCAGCTCGTGGGAAAACGGGAGCTTGGCTGGGATGCGATCAACGTCGACCTGGCTCGCGGAGGCTCAACACTTCCGGGCGCGCTGGTGCGCCCCGTCGAGGCGCGTTGGGACCACCCGGCGCCGCTGATCGCGGGAGAGGAAAGGGAGCTCACCCTGGTCCTCGACTTCGCGGCACCCGTCCAGCTTGCCGGCAAACTCCAGCTCGATCTACCCGAGGGTTGGCAGGGTGCTTTCCACACGGCTGAAGGCCCGGCACCCACCGTGCCGATGCCGCTTCCAAAGATCGGGCAACCGGAGAGCGCAAGCCGTATCGACCTTAAGGTCGTTGTGACCCCACCCGCCGCCTATGAGGCTTGTGTGGGGGCACTTATGCTACGCTATCGGGGCGAATACGAGCTAACTTGGGAGCTACCGCTCCTGGTGAGCAAGCACGCCCCGATCACCGTGGAGCGACGGCGCCTCGAAGATCGACCGGTCATCCACGTGGACAACGGGGCGCTCCGCTTCGACGTCGTCGCCGACACGGGCGGACAGTTGATTCATCTGGAGGATGTGCCCCTGGAGCCTGCGGGCCAGGGGGCTCCTGATCGGCAGCCGCCGGAGCCGTTCTCTTTCCTTGAGGACGTCTTCCCCGACAGTCGTCCCAAGTTCTTCGTCACGGACTTCGTCGGCGGCACGCAGCCCCTCGTCTTCCACACCGCGACCCAGCAGATCTTCCATCCACCCACCCCGCTAACCTCGGCCGAGCCGGTGGCAGAGGGAGTGTGGCAAGGCGTGCAGGTCTCCTGGACCGAGCAGCACGACGAGCACCTGCGCGGGCAGGCCTTCGCCCTCACCTACCTCGTGGCGCCGGGTCTACCGATGGTCCGCCTCCGGGTGACGCGCACATCGCCCTCAGACCGCCGCTTCGAGTGGATGGGTGGCTTTCTGGTCGTGCTCGATCAGCAGGCCGCAGAGACGCTAGGGGCCCTCACCTACGCGGTTCCCGGGACCGCTGCGCTCTGGCCGGCCTCCCATCCCTGGCGCCGCTTCCCGGTGCCGCAGGGCTTTATGGGACCCATGGATCCACGTCAGCCGTGGGCTTGGGCCGAGATGGGAGCGGAGGAAGAAGAGAGCGAGCCGGGACGCCCTGTTTCCGGGCGAACGCTCGGCTTCTTGGGGCTTGGTACCGGCACAGCGACGCCGGTTGTCTTCCACATCGGCGACTTCGCGGGCGCCTTCCTCGCCGGGGTGCAGCACTCGGCGTCGGGCGTGCAATCGTTGGAGTATGCGCTCGTGGTGAACCGCCCTCGCGAGGAGGCGACGGCGCTGCAGGCAGCGCTTGCCGGTGTGGGATCGCCGCCGGAGTAGGCGCCTGTCCGTGGCTCTGCCGGCTCATGCGGGCAGAGGGCGGATAGGCATCCGCCCCAAGCGCGTGGGTGAGGAGTGGCGGGATGAGAGAGTGACGCGGGTGGCAGCTCTGGCACTGCCGCAGTGTCCACGGACGGCTGTTCGCGGCTCTGCCGGCTCATGCGGGCAGAGGGCGGATAGGCATCCGCCCCAAGCGCGTGGGTGAGGAGTGGCGGGATGAGAGAGTGATGCGGGTGGCGGCTCTGCCACCGCCGCAGTGTCCACGGACGGCTGTTCGCGGCTCTGCCGGCTCATGCGGGCAGAGGGCGGATAGGCATCCGCCCCAAGCGCGTTAGTGATCAGCGGCTGGGTGATGGGCGCGCGGGTGGTAGATGCACGCGTGAGTGAGTCAGCGCGTAGGTGGGAAAGCGGGTTGGCGAGTGAGTGGATGGTGGATGCGCGCGGGTTGGTGTGGGTGGCGCTTGTCCCATAAATGGGGACGGGGCCCGGATCAACTTCCGGGCCCCGTAGCTGGGGGATGGGTACAATGATTGGATTATGTTCGGCTGTGACGAATCTGCGATGCTGTCAGCGATTGGTCTGCGTCCGTAGCGACAATGCGATCACGATGCGGCTGCAATGAAACGACAGTGTGTCTATGACGAAAGCGGCAATGGTGCGGCAACGGAACTGCGGTGAATCAGCGACGAGTCTACAGTGCGA
>SLDA01000526.1 GCA_007125545.1 Thermoflexales bacterium
CGCAGTGGCTGCCGATCGGGTCCACGCCGGGCGAGATTGCCATACCGGCGGACGTGGCGGTGGGGATCAGGACCCACCCGGGCTTGGGCCTTGAGGAGGCGCTGGTAGACGATCTGCGGCGCTTTGGACCGGTACAGTACATCGACTGTGCGGCTGCTGAGATAGGTGACCTTGAGGTCGCGCGACTTGCTGATGTGGAAGGGTTGTTGCAGGTCGATCTCTCGGGGACGCATGTGAGCAATGAGGGCCTCTCGACTCTGGCTGCGCATCCCCAGCTCCAGGTGCTCGACCTGGGGTCCTGCAAGCGGATCACGGATCAGGGACTGCGAGTTTTGGAGGCATTGCCACAACTCGAACGGTTGGGGTTGGATGGCTGCCAGGGCGTGAGCAGTGCTGCTGCAACCTCAATCCGCACGCTGGCGCACCTGGTTGACTTGCGCCTCTCCGGCACGCGCGTGGGAGACTCCGGGTTGCGGCGATTGGCCGGGCTGGGCGCCATGCAGCGCCTGGATCTGAGCGGCACCCCCATCAGCGGCAGCGGTTTGGCCGGTGTTCGTGAGATGCCCGAGTTGGTGGCCCTGAATCTTGGGAGCTGTGTAAGGTTGAGGCCCGAGTCTCTGCCCGCGTTGCGTGACGCGGTCCAGTTGACCGAGCTCATCCTCGGCGGCTGTGGGCTGTTGGCCGATGCGGCATTGGTGCATCTGCGCGCGATGCGCGGGCTTACCCGCCTCTCACTGGAGCGGCTTGAGATCAGCGACGTCGGCGTGCTCTACTTGACCAGTCTGGCCGCACTCTCGCGTCTGGATGTGAGTTGGACGCGTATCGGAGACGCGGGGCTGGCACGGCTCTGCGCCCTGCGACAGCTTCAGGAGTTGTTGCTCTCGGGTACGCACATCACCGATGCGGGCCTCGGGCGGTTGGCGCAGTTGCCCGGCCTTTGCGAGCTGAGCCTATCAAACACGGCGGTGGGTGATGTCGGCCTGCGCGCCCTTGCTGCCGTGCCGTCGCTTGAGGTCCTGGATCTGGAGAATACGAGCGTACACGATGTAGGGCTGGTGCATCTGGGGGAACTACCCAAGCTACGGCGCCTCTACCTTGGTAGCACCGCAGTCACTGATCTGGGACTCGATCTTCTTCGACGGCTGACGACCGTCAAGCGCGTCGATCTGGCGCTCTGTCCGCGCGTCTCGGATGCGGGAATCCGGTCGCTGGAGGAAGCCGGAATCGTGGTGACGCGGGGTGAACTTGGTCCGGGCGATGATCGCGGAATCAGGAGTCTGGGGGAATGAATATGCGCATTTTGCAGGATGGACAGAACGTTCGGACGGTGACGTCAGAGAGAGCGTGCACGGTTGAGCAATATCTCGGGGGTGGGGGACAGGGCGAGGTGTATCGCGCGGTTCTGGACGGACAGCGGGTGGCCCTCAAGTGGTATTTCCCCGCGCAAGCGACGCCGGAGCAACGGAGTGGGCTGGAGGCGCTAGTGAAAAAGGGTCCGCCCACGGCGCGATTTCTCTGGCCGATGGAGCTAACACAATCGCCGGATGTCCACGGGTACGGCTACGTCATGCCGCTGCGAGCGCCGCACTACAAGAGCATTGTCGATCTGATGAAGCGCCGCGCCGAGCCGACGTTTCGTGCTCTGGCGACTGCCGGCCTCCAGCTGGCGGACAGCTTTCTCGACCTGCACGCTGTGGGGCTTTGTTACCGCGACATCTCCTTCGGTAATGTCTTCTTCGATCCGGACTCCGGTGAGGTGCTCATCTGCGACAATGACAATGTGGCGGTCGATAAGCAGGGCGTGGCGGGTATTCTGGGCACGCCGCGCTTTATGGCGCCGGAGATCGTGCGGGGCGAGACGCTGCCCAGCAGCGACACGGATCTCTACTCTCTCGCCGTGCTGCTCTTCTATATGCTGATGGTGCACCACCCGTTGGAAGGAAAACGCGAGCTGGAGATAAGGTGTCTGGATCTGCCGGCTATGAACAAGCTCTACGGCACGGACCCTCTCTTTGTCTACGATCCGGATGACGACAGCAACCGTCCTGTGCCCGGTGCCCACGACAACGTCATCGCCTTCTGGCCTCTTTATCCACACCCCATACGCCATCTTTTCATCCGCTCCTTTACTGAGGGACTGGCGGACCCGGTACAGGGACGGGTGCGCGAGAGCGAGTGGCGTGCTGCTATGACGCGACTGCGTGACAGCATCTATTATTGTGCACATTGTGGGCTGGAGGCATTCTACGATGTTGAAGCTCTGCGCGCTTCCGGTGGCAAGCCGGGGCGCTGCTGGTCGTGCCATCGCCGGCTGGTGCTCCCCCCGCGTATGCGCATCGGAGATGCTATTGTGATGCTCAATCACGATACGCTGCTCTATCCACATCACGTAGATGGCCAGCGCCTTTATGATTTTACCGCGCCGATAGCGGAGGTGACGCAACACCCCCAGGATCCCAGCATTTGGGGGCTGAGGAATCTGGGCACCGAGAAGTGGACCATCACAACCGACGGCGGTCAGAGCTACAAGGACGTCGATCCAGGGCAGAGCGCGCGGTTGGTGGTGGGGCTGCGCATCAACTTTGGCAAGCAAGAGGGCATCCTACGGGTCTGATTCGGTCATCGGATTTCGCGTAGTGACGACGGCTGGATGGCCCGATGGGTGATGGTCACATGGATGAGAGAAAGACTATGCGAAATGGCGCCGTTCCGTGTATCGGACGGTGCCATTTCGCTGCATCCTTTAGGGTATTTGGAGTGGGGTTGCAGAAGGCAGTTTGTCCGTGGTCCCGTAGACAGGTGTGGCGAGTGCCGCCGTTTGATTGTGCTCGCTACATTTGACGGTATATTGAAAAAGGGACTGCGTTTCAGGTTTCGGTCGGACCAGCCGGACGAGGAGGGCAAACAGGGGAGCCAGTCCTGCTCCCTGCACAGGATATCGGGATTTGGACTGCGATCCGGGAGGGGGACCCGGTTGCGGTGGAGCCGTAGGTTGAGTTTACTATCTGACCCAGGAGGATCTGCATTAATGGAACCCGTAACACTGTTAGTCGTAGGCGCCGGGGGCCGGGGTACGATTTATGCCGGTTTTGCAGAAGCATTTCCCGAGCGCGCCAAGCTTGTGGGTTTGGCTGAGCCGCGGGACGCGTACCGTGAACCGTTGGTTGCAGCGCACGCGATTCCGCCAGACCGTGTTTTCACAGATTGGCGTGAGGCTGCCGCCCGCCCGAAGTTTGCGGATGCAGTCATCATCGCCACGCAGGACCGGATGCACGTCGAGCCGACGGTTGCCTTCGCCGAGCTGGGCTACCATATCCTTTTGGAGAAGCCTATGGCGCCCGATGCCGCGGGCTGCCGGACGATCGTCGAGGCGGTGAAGCGCAATGACGTGCTCTTTAGTGTCTGTCACGTGCTCCGCTACTCGCGCTTCACGCAGCGTCTCAAAGGCATTATCAGGAGCGGTGCAATCGGCGAGGTTGTTGGTCTGCAGCATCTGGAGCCGGTTAGTTTCTGGCATATGGCGCACTCCTATGTCCGGGGCAGTTGGCGTAGGGAGCAGGAATCGGGGCCGATGTTGATCACCAAGTCCTGCCATGATATAGATTTGATCGCGTATTTGATGGGAGAAGCCTGGAACGAGGTGGCTTCCTTCGGCTCGCTCAAGCATTTCCGTCCCGAAGAGGCGCCACCAGGAGCCGGCGAGCGTTGTGTGGCCTGCGGCATTGAAGCGCAATGTCCTTATTCTGCAAAGCGTGTTTACACCGCAGCGTTGCAGTGTGGACTTAAGGGATGGCGCGTCGAAGTGCTGACGCCCGACTTGACCCCGGAGGCCTTGGCCATCGCTCTGGAGACAGGGCCCTATGGGCGCTGCGTCTATCACTGTGACAACGACGTCGTCGATCACCAGGTTGTGAGTATCAACTTCGCCGGGGGCAGGACTGCGGCGTTCACGATGGTGGCGTTCACGAGCCCGCGGGACCGCGAGACACACATCTTCGGGACGCGGGGTGAGTTGGTCGGCGATGGGCGTTATATCGAACATTACGACTTCCTCACCAACACGAAGACCCGAATCGATACGGACGCGGATGTCAATGCGAGCGACCTGGTCCTGGACAAGCATGGTGGCGGCGACTACGGTTTGATGGACTCGTTTGTGAACGCGGTGTCCAAACAGGACCCATCCTATATCCTGAGTGGTGCTGAGGAGACGTTGGCGTCTCACCTGCTGGGATTTGCGGCGGAGCAGGCGCGGCGAGAGCGCAGGGTGGTGCGCATGGACGAGCCGATTGAAAAGGCGTGGTGGAAGGAACCCCACCGTACACCGGCCCTGGAGTCTTGTGTGCGGTGAACATGGAGGCCAAAGTCGGGCAGTTGACCGAGGAGGTTAGATCCTGATGGAACCCGTTACGCTGTTGATTGTAGGAGCCGGATCGCGAGGAACGACCTACGCCAATTTCGCAAAGGCGTTCCCGGAACGGGCGAAGGTGGTGGGTGTCGCGGAGCCGCGCGAAGTGCACCGTGAGCGGTTGATGCGCGAGCATGCGATCCCTTCAGACCAGGTCTTCGCCGACTGGCGTGAGGCTGCGGACCGTGCACAGTTCGCGGATGCGGTTGTCATTGCGACACAGGACCGGATGCACGTCGCGCCTGCGGTTGCCTATGCTGATCTTGGATACGCGATGCTGTTGGAAAAGCCTATGGCGCCGGATGCCGAAGGCTGCCGCACCATCGTGGAGGCGGTGAAGCGGAATGACGTGCTCTTTGGTGTTTGCCACGTGCTCCGCTACACGCGTTTCACGCAGCGACTTAAGGACATGATCGAAAGCGGTTTGATTGGGGAGGTTATCGGGGTCCAACGCCTGGAGCCGGTTGGATTCTGGCATATGGCCCACTCCTTTGTGCGCGGAAACTGGCCGAAGGAGGCCGAATCCGGGCCCATGCTGCTCACGAAGTCGTGCCACGACCTGGATTGGATCGCGTATGTGATGGACGAGC
>SLDA01000039.1 GCA_007125545.1 Thermoflexales bacterium
CGAGCACGAGCTTGAGGCGGGGGTGGCGCACCAGCACGTGGTCCATCTCGCCGTACAGCTCCTGTTTGGACGGGTAGGTGCCGTCCGAGTAATCCCACCCGGATTCCCGTGCCCAGCCCGGGCAGCGTTCGGCATCCCAGAACTCGTCCGGGTCGGCGACGTGCAAGACGACCGGGAACTGCTCCTCTTCCAACGCCGCCCACATGCGCGCGTAGAGCGGCCCGTCGAGCGGGTGGGGCAGCAGCTTGCGCACCTGGGGCTTGCCCTCGATGAGCTTGAGCCCGTTAAAGCCCTGAGCTTTGAGGCTTCGGACCTGTTCCGCCAGCAGCGTCGGGCCCCGGGTGAGATCTGCTACGGCGGGCGCATAGGCCAGCGCGCCGGAGAGGTAAACCCGGCTAGGATAGTGCTTCTTGAAATACAGGGCTGCGTCGTTCTGGGTCGTGCCGTCGGGGTTGGGAAGGCAGACCAGGTTAAAGTGCGCGCAGGGGACGGCATCCATCAGGGCGAGCATGTCGTCCATCCGTTCGGGATGCACGAAATGAACGTGACCGTCAATGATCGGGAAGGACGCCGTGGACATGTTCATGTTACTCACCGGCGGCTCGCGATTTGAGGGCCCGCCGTTCGTCGTTCAGCGGGACCGGCTCACCGGGACACTCGCGCTCCGGGTCGTGTAGCCACGCGCCCTGGTTGTCGCGGCGCACGGGCAGGCGCTGCGTCACCTCCGGCGGGGTCGCAACGCGAGTGGGTGTTTCGGCATACCAGTAGGCCACGCTGCTCATTTCGTTGGCCTGGTGATTGGCGTGCCCGTGCTCGATCGTGACCTTGATCTCGCGGCTATAACGCACCGGGTTCTCCAGGTGAAACACATAGCCCGTGTGGTAGCCACCGTTGCCGCGCCACAGCTCGATCTCCGGAGACTGGATCGTGTAGCCCTCAAAGATGGAAGATCCATTGCGCCAGAAGGCATCGGGCTGCATGCCGCCGGCCTGCCCGATATAGTCTTCCGTACCCGTGCCGTGTAGATCGGGCGGCCACTTGTAGCCATCCACCCAGATCATGTCGTCGCCCTCACCCCACCAGGTCCCCTTGAAATTCGTGACGGAGAGATTGCAGCCGATATAGTGTCCGCGACCGGCCGTTTCGAGGATCACATAGTTGTTTTCCCACGCATCGAGCTCCATATTGACGGCATTGGCCTCGGGCGTGTTGACGGTGATCTCGGGCCCCCAACCACCGAAAGGGTTGGCGCGGCGAAATTCGGCGTGGAAATAGGCGGTGTCCGGCTCGAAGGCCTCCAGGGTCTCGTAGTCCACGTAGAAGTACTGGCGATGGGGCTCCGAGCTCTCGTTGACCAGCTCGACGACGGCCCGTTCTTTGAACGGCATCGGGACATAGGCGTTGAGGGCGGTCGGCTTGTTGAAGTGGTAGGGGAAGAGCGTGGCCGAGGAGAAGAGCGCGCTCTGGAACGAGTTGACCATGCTGTGCCCCAGGCAGAAGAAGTCGCCCAGCGGCGCCAGAACGCTGGGGGAGGGGGCGTCATCGTAAGTGATCTTGAGCAGGCACTCCCGGTAATGGTGCAACTGTGTCATCCAGATGTGGGTGATCTGCGCCGGCCCCCTGATATCGGCCAGTATGGCAGACTCGCCCGGCGGGATAATCCACAGATCCTGGTTGCGTCCGGTTTTATCCCACGACGAACACCGGCCAGTTGTGCGATTGCGCAAGCGTGTCAAATCTGCGAGGTCCATTCCCCCTCCATTCCTGTTGAGCGGCGAGCACGGGCGGTGTAACTTGCGGCAGCCTATCGCCGCGGTACGCTTACCCGGTCGCCGGTGACCCGTTGGTGACGATCTCCTCAGCAATGACGGCGGTGCGGCGTGCCAGCTCGGATATTCGGCTAGTGGGACAGTGGGCCAGGGCCGTACACAGCGTATCCTCTAGCGGAGCGATCCACTGCACGGGAATCTGCGCCCGCGAATGGAGCAGCCCCATCACCGAGCCGGCATTGGCGGCATTGCTGCCGGTATCCATCCCGCACGCAACGGCCAGGCCGAGCGTGCGATCCAGGTCGCCGGCGCCATAGAGCAGCGCCAGAACGACCCAGACAGTGTTGTTGAGCGTGTGAAGGGGCGAGTAGGCGCCGTAATCCAGGAGGAGGCGCTCGTAGGCCAGTTCCCAGTTATGGTCGCGACTGCCGTCCTCTTCCGTCTCGTATGCCTCCACCACGGCGTTAATCGCCTCGGACAGCCGGCACTTGCGTGGAATCTCCGACAGTCCCACGCGGACGATCTCGGTTAGATCATCCGTCACAAATGTCCAGGCCAGCATCGCGGCCATAAACATAGCCGCATAGACGCCGTTCTTGGTGTGCGATAGCGCTGCGTCCTTATAGGCCAGTGCTGCCGCCAGCTCCGGCTTGCCGGGCGAGATGTATCCGAACAGGTCTGCCCGCGTCCGCGCGCCGGCGTATTCGCGCTGCGGGTTCACAAAGGCGGCGGCTTGTTCGGGGTGGACATTCCAAACCAGGTTGCGGTACACGGCGCGCTCGGCTGTGTGGATGCCAAAATAGGGGAGGTGGGTCAGCCACACGGTCGCGACGTCTGTCGTCTCGAAATCCAATCCATAGGTCTCGAGCGTGCGCAGCGCCAGCAGCGTGAAATCGGTGTCGTTGGTGCAAGGCGCACCGTGAATCTCGCCCAGGAAGGCGCCGGACGACTCGGGCTTGAGTTCGAAGCCCGAAGGTGGGCAGACGACGCGGGGGACGTAGTTTGTGAGGGGATAGCTATCCGCCAGCTCAAGGTAGCGCACGACCTTGCTCTTTGGCCAGCCCATTTGCAGCGGCTTGCCCAGCACAGATCCGGCGATGCGGCCCAACCACGCGCCGTAAATCCGCTCGTAGAGTGCGTTGGAGGTGGTGACGACCGGCGTGGTGCGCGGACCGTCAGGGCGGGCGCGGCGGATGTCTGTGAGCGCCTCGGGTTCGTCGTAGTCAAAGTCGGGCCGCAGGGGCGCCGACATCAGCTCGCCGTACAGGCGATATAGCGCTTGCTTGGAAGGCTTGCCCAGGGACTCCAACTGCTCGCGATAGCCGTTGGTCGCGTATCCTTCTTCGTCTCGCTGCTGCAACTCGAGCCGAAGGACTTCCAGTATCTGAGGGAGGTCGTAAAAAGCCATCAGCCCCGGCGGTGGCGTATTGCGGCCCCTGGTGCGCCGTAGGCGCTTCCCGCCGGCCTGCGTTGAGTTGCGGCGCGCCAGATTCTGGGCGTATTGGTCGGGCCGGTAGGCAAGTTCCTCGACCACCTGCAGAATCCGCGCGCGCGTGGTGTCGGCCATCCGGCCCTTGCCGGAGAGCGCCTGCGAGACGGTGGCTGTGGAGACACCGACGCGCTCTGCGATATCTCGGAGCGTGACCTTGCTTTTCATATCTGGTTCAGCGCTTGGCCTTTGGGGAAGATACGTGCATCTTGTATGATTATACGCTTAATCACTATTATAGCCGGACAATGGGTCATTTGTCAATAGGCTGTCAGGTGTTGGGTGTGCGTCAATCCACGCTTGCGCTCCAGGGAAATATGCAATATAATGATCTGGTAAATAGTGTTATCCATCGAGAGCCCGGGGACGTATCCGCGTATCCTCGGGGAAAGGGGAGCATGATGACAGTGGAATGTGTGGAGCTGCAAACGAGGGCCGGTGAACTTCAGCCGCTGGTGAAAGGGGCGGTGATCGACCCCTGCCATCCGGACTATGACACGGCCCGTCAGGCGTGGAATCTCACCGTCGACCAGTATCCTGCGCTCGTGCTGATGGCCGAGAGCGCCGAGGATATTGTGGAAGCGGTGCGCTTTGCCCGCGAGCAGGGTCTGGGTGTCGCGGTTCAGGCGACTGGGCACGGTGTGCGTCGGCTCGCGAACGATGCGCTGCTGATCAACACGTCGCGGATGAATCAGACCCGCGTCGATCCGGAGGAGCGGACGGCCTATCTGGAGGCCGGCGCCACGTGGGCCCCGGTCCTGGCTGAGGCACAGGCGCATGGTCTCGCCCCACTGCTGGGCTCATCGCCGGATCTAGGGGCGATCGGGTACACGCTTGGTGGCGGCTATGGCTGGCTGGGGCGGAAATACGGCCTGTCCTGCGACAGCGTACGGTACTTCGAAGTCGTGCTGGCGGATGGCAGCCAGGTGCGGGCCAGCCGGGACGAAAACACCGAGCTTTTCTGGGGCCTTCGCGGCGGTGGCGGTAGTCTCGGGGTTGTGACGGGTATGGAGGTTGACCTCTACCCTGTCTCTATGGTCTACGGTGGCAACCTCTTTTATCCTGCGGAGGATGCCCAGGAGGTGTTCGCACGTTACCGGGAGTGGATTGAGGCAATGCCCGAGGAGATGACGTCCTCCGTGGGGCTGGTAAACGTGCCGCCCCTCCCGGACTTTCCGGAACCCATCCGTGGCAAGTCATTCGTCCTCGTGCGGGGCTGTTACGCCGGCCCGTTGGACGAGGGCGAGGCGCTGGTGAACACGTGGCGGGAGTGGCGTACGCCTGCGCTGGACATGTTTGGGCCGATGCCCTTCTCCGAGGTCGCCGAGATAAGCCAGGATCCGCCGGACCCCACGCCCGCACGGGTGGACGGGGCATGGCTCCGCGACCTCAGCGATGAGGCTGTTGAGACCCTGATCCGTTTCACGCTCCCGCAGGGTGGGCCGCCCCCGATCGTGATGCTCGAAGTGCGTCAGGCGGGCGGGGCGGTGACACGGGTCGAGCCCGAGGCCGCAGCTTACAGTATCCGTGATGGCGCCTTGCTGATGGAGGTTGTCGCGATACCGTTTATGCCGGAGCTCGTGCCAGTGGTGGAGCAGCATCTGGCGGCCCTCAAGGAGGCGCTGGGGCCGCACCTTACGGGCAAGGTCTATCTGAACTTTGTGGAGGGCCCGGATGCGCACAAGGTGATCGCCCAAGGCTACAGCGACGACGCCTACGGGCGCCTACGAG
>SLDA01000563.1 GCA_007125545.1 Thermoflexales bacterium
CCAGCCCAAGCGGGGGGGGCGGGGGTGTGTGGGGCGGGGCGTGTGGGGTATTGGCGTTGATTAGCTTACAGGAGCGGAGACGATGAAGATCACGGCGGTGCGGTTGTATGAGCTGCGGGGTGAGATGGCGTTCGAGGGGGAGTTCTGGGAGGAGCGGTTGATTCGCCCGGTGGATATCTACCCCGAGCACAAAACGCAGGGCGCGGGCTGGTTGCGGCAGGTGGAGGAGGGGCGCTATGACATGCGCTCGATCTTCTGTGAGATCGAGACAGATGAGGGGCTGACCGGGATTGGCGGACCGACGACGGAGGATCAGGCGTTTGTGATCCGGCGCGAGATCGCGCCGCTGCTTATGGGTCGCGACCCGCTGGCGACGGAGCGGATCTGGGACGTCGTCTACCGTTCGATGGTCCACGGACGCAAGGGCACGGCGATGATGGCGCTGAGTGTGGTGGATTGCGCACTCTGGGATTTGAAGGGCAAGTGGGCGGGCGTGCCGGTCTACCAACTGCTGGGAGGGCCTGTCCGGGAGCGCATCCCGGCCTACGCCAGCGCGCTGGGCTTCTCGTTGGAGCCGGAGAAGGTAGCCGCGCAGGCGAAGCGCTTTGTCGATGAGGGCTATGGGGCCACAAAGTGGTTCTTCCGTCACGGGCCGACCGACGGGGTGGAGGGGATCAACAAGAACGTGGAGCTGGTTGAGACGCTGCGCGATGCGGTGGGACCCGATGTAGATCTGATGCTGGATTGCTGGATGAGTTGGGACGTCCCGTATACGGTGGCGATGGCGGACCGGCTGGCGGTGTATCACCCCCGTTGGCTGGAGGAGCCGGTCCTGCCCGACAAGATCGCGCAGTACGCCGAAATCCGTCGACGATCGGCGGTGCCCATCTCGGGCGGCGAGCACGAGTACACGCGCTGGGGCATCAAAGCGCTGCTGGAAGCCGGAGCCGTGGACGTGCTACAGCCCGACATCTATTGGGCCGGGGGCATATCCGAGATGCTCAAGATCTGTGCGCTCGCTTCTGCCTATGACATTCCGGTGATCCCGCACGGGCACTCGGTGCCGGCGACGGTGCATCTGATCGCCGCGCATCCCGTGACCGTATGTCCACTGCTGGAGTACCTGGTCAAGTGGAATACGGTTCACCAATTCTTCCTGGCCGAGCCGGTGGTGCCGGTAGATGGGCACGTCACGTTGTCGTCGACGCCCGGAATCGGCATGGCGTTGGATGAGGACAAGGTGTTGGAGCGTCGCGAGTTGGGGTAGGGATAGGGGAGAGGGAAGCGGGCCAAAGCCTCCTCTGGCCCGCTTGCCGCGTCGCGTGCGATCCTCGTTAGGGCGTGAGTGCCCGTCCGGTCCAGTTCGCGGGTGCGGTGACGCCCATCCAGGCGGCTACCGTCGGGGCGATGTCGGTGATGCTGACCGGACCCGGGATCTCCTGGCCGGGCGCAAAGTCCGGATGCCGGTAGAGCACGAGCGGGATCGTCATATCGACGTCATCCTCCGAGCCGTGGCCGTTGTTGTGACCGCCGTGGTCGGCGACCACGATGACGCCGTAGGTCTCCCCATTGAAGGACGGGTTGGGGGCAGGTGCCGGAGTTGGGATGGTCGCCGGGGCGCCGTTCTCGTGCTCGCCCCGCAGAGTGTTGAGCAAGTGTCCGATGCAGGCGTCGGCGTTTTCGATGGCTTGCAGATAGGGATCGGACATCCAGCCATGTGTATGACCGGCTGCATCGGTGTGGCCCAGGTAGACGAAGGTGAAGTTGATCGGAGTCTGGTTTTCACGGGCGTGGACCAGGTGGGTGGTCGCCATTTCGATGAGCTGCGTGTCGCCGGATCCATGAGGTTCGGTGTCGTTTTGCAGAAAGATGGATCCGTGCAGATAACCGGGACGTGAGAGGTCGCGAAGCTGCTCCCAGTTGTAGAAGGATGCGACCCTGCGCTGGGACCTCGCCAGCACCTCGAAGAGGCCGGGACCCGGTTCGGAGTTGGTCCAGGTGTTGGACGTGATGCCGTGAACCTCCGGTGGGGCGCCGAGGACGAGCGAGGCGATGCTTGGCAGGGTGATGGAGGGCATCACGGTGCGCGCTGTCATCGTAGAGGCACCGTAGGCAATCAGTTCGTCGATCACGGGGGTGTGCGCTTGCGCCAGCGCGTCGGGCCGCAGCCCGTCGATCAGAAAGAGAATGAGATTTTCCTGCTGTGTCTCCATACGTTCTCCGTTTTGGGTATTAGTGAGACTTAGTCGGGCCACTGGACGCAGCCTACGGGGACGCCGCGACGGAGGTCGGCGTGGCAGCTGTCGCAGCGGATGCATGTGACGAGATCGTCGAGGCGATCTTCTCGCACCTTGATCGCCCAATCTGGGTCGGCGATCAGGCCACGACCGACGGCTATCAGCTGGGCGCGCTGCTCGTTCAGGACTTCCAGGGCGCGCGCGGGCTCGTCGAGCAGGTTGACGGCGATGACGGGCACGCCCAGCGGCACGAAAGGTGCGGCGCGGTCGCCGGGCGCCGCGTCGCTCGCGGGCGAAATATCGAGGATGTCGACACCGGCGTCGATGAGCGCCTGCGCGAGCTCGACACTGTCGTCGATGCCGTAGCCCGGACCGACGGGGGTGTGGCGGTAGAGGATGAGCATACCCGCGGCGTCGGCAATGCCGCGCATCGTCCGGACGATGCGCAGGGCGAGCCGCATACGGTTCTCCGCGCTGCCGCCGTAGGGGTCGGTGCGGGTGTTCTTCAGCGGGGAGAAGAATTGGTTGAGCAGGTAGCCGTGGGCCCCGTGCGGCTGGACACCGTCGAAGCCGGCATCGGCACAGATCTGCGCTGCGATGTGGTAGTTGTTGATGAGGACGTCGATGTCGTCGAGACTCAGATCGGCGGGCACGATGGGATCGCCGCGGACACCGGGGAAGAGTTGAATGGCGGCAAGGGCGCCGCCGTCGTGGATGGCGTCAACGAGCGGGCGCAGGTCGTCGGCGCTCCAGCGACCGCCCACGTCGGCGACGCTGGTGGCCTCGATGATGACGAGACCAACGCCGCCCGCGGCGCGGCGTCCGTACCATTCGCGGGCGGCGGCTCCGCCGAGGTCGCGGTTGACCACCATCGGCGGCATAACGATGCGGTTGCGCAGCGTCTTGCCGCCTATGTCGAGCGGGCTAAAGAGGGGTGAGACGTCGTAGGTCATTAGATTCCTCCTATATCTGAGTTGGCCGGATCGGTTTACCAAGATGGCCGGTTGGACTGGTGCGAGCTAGGGCACGGGTGTATACCGGTCGTCATAGATCGGTAGCCGGCTTGGCATGTGAGCGACTATGTCTGTGTAAGGGCTGTCACGTCTGTCAGGGTGATGATAGTCGGATGCCGGTGAAAGTGCAAGTTCGTGAGCCGGCAGCGGGAGAGCCCGGACAGGCGTCCGGGCGGAGCGGGGTGTTGTGGCGATGTGAGGTGAGGGTGTGAGCGGGGTGTTGCGGAGATGGTAGGTACGTCAAGTAGACGAGGAGAAGGATGTGAAGATTACAGAGTTTGAGATTCTGAAGGTGCCGCCGAGTTGGGTCTGGCTAAAGGTCCATACTGATGCCGGGATCACGGGGCTCGGGGAGCCATATTTGGAGAACCACCCGGAGCCGGTGATCGCGGAGGTGCGGCGGCTGGAAGCCCTGATGGTGGGCCAGGACCCGACCCGGGTGGAGGCGCTCTGGCAGTTGATGTATGACTCGGGCCTGGGCTACAAGGGTGGGCCGGTGAAGATGAGCGCGCTCAGCGGTATCGATATGGCCCTATGGGACATCGCGGGGAAGGCGGCCGGGTTGCCGGTTCACCAGATGTTGGGCGGGGCATGCCGCGATCGGGTACGCGTGTATCGCGCTGTGGGCGGGCAACTGCCGCATTTCGTCAAGCCCGGACAGGCATATCGTGACGGCAAGCCGGCACGGATGTTGCCCGACACGGCCGACGCCTATATGGAAGCGGCGCGGGCGCTGGTACAGGAGTGGGGTTTTCGGTGCTTGAAGGCCCACTTCGGCCCCGGGCCCCGGCTGGAGGCGATTGGGAAGGTTGACGCGATTGCCGAGCGGTTCGCGGCAATCCGTGAGGGCGCCGGACCCGAGGTGGATGTGGCGGTGGATATTCACAATCCGCATCCGGCGGTGGCGAAGGCGCTGATCGCCGCGTTGGCGCCCTACCGTCCGCTGTTCGTGGAGGAGCCGATGCCGATTGAGCGCGTGGATGCGCTGCATGAGGTGGCTGCCTCGACTAACGTCGCCATCGCCGCCGGCGAGCGCTGGATGGGCAAGTGGGTGTTTTTCGATGCGCTGCGGGAAGGGTCGCTGGCGGTGCTGCAGCCCGATATCAGCCACGCCGGCGGCATCACCGAGTGTCGAAAGATCGCGGCGATTGGCGAAGCGGCGTGGGCGCAGGTCGCGCTCCACTGTCCGCTGAGCCCGATCGCGTTTGCGGCGTCAATTCAGCTTGATGCACATCTGCCGAATTTCCTGGTGCAGGAGCATAACGAGGTCAACGACTGGCGCGAAGGCGGGCGGACCTACATCGGGAAAGGCTATCTGCGCGATCCCTTCGTGCTCGACGACGAGGGCTATGTCGCCGTGCCGGAGTTGCCGGGTCTGGGGATAGAGCTCGATGAGGCGGGCCTGGAAGAGGTCAACCGCTATCCGTGGACCGGCGTGCGCGGATAGCCGCGGCTCTCAGGCAGCGGTGACAGGGAGCGCTTCCAGTTCAGGTGATGTAGAGCAGGGCGTCTTGCCAGTGCAGAATGCCCTGCGCGCTCTCCGGTGTATGGAGGCGGAAGAGCTCCCACTGCGTGTCGCCGAGCCAGAAGGCGGGATCGCCGTGACGGTCGATGAAGTGGCGTCCGTTGCTACTCACGCGGAGATCGCTGAATGGCTCGGAGTGGGATAGCTTCACCTGTGGCCTCACTGACTCCTGAACAAAATCGGCAGCCGGATGAAGTGGGTGGGCTCGAAGAGGTCGACGGCGGCGAGCCGGTGGATCGTGCCGCCTCTCCAATCGACGACGTAGAGTTCGCCCGCTTCGTCTTCGCCAAAGGTGCTGATGCCGAGGTTGGTCTCGAGTTCGACGACGGGGACGACCTCCGGGATGTCGTGAGTGTCGAAGCTCCAGATATGGCCGCTGACAAAGTCGCCGTAAAAGTAGCGGCCCTCAAGCACCGGGTAGCGACTGCCACGATAGACGTAGCCGCCGGTGACCGACGCGCGGACTCCGGGGCCTGTCTCGCTGTGGGCGTACTCGGTGAGGGGGTCGGTGAAAGCGACATTCTCACACTCGGGGCCCCAGTCAAATTCGTGACTGCCTTCCAGGCAGTTCCACCCATAATTCTGACCGCCCGGCGTCCCTGCTGGCTGGAAGTAGATCATTTCCCAGGCACTCTGCCCCACGTCGGCGATGTACAGGTCGCCCTCACTCCGGTCGAAAGAGAAGCGCCAGGGGTTGCGCAGGCCGATGGCCCAGATCTCGTCCCGTCCCGCAGTGCCCAGGTAGGGATTATCCGGCGGGATAGCGTAAGCCGAGGCTCCGTCCACGTCGATACGCAGGAGGGCGCCGTGCAGGGTGGTCGGGTCCTGTCCGTTCGCGTGTGGATCGCCGCCACCGCCGCCATCGCCCATCCCGATATAGAGATAGCCATCAGGCCCAAAAGCGAGATGCCCGCCGTTATGGTTCCCTTCGGGTTGGTCGACCGTCAGCAGCGTGAGGGCGCTGTCGGGGTTGGCGCTGAGGGGATCGGTGGTTGAGACCGTGTAGCGCGCCACGATCGTGGCGCCATCGGCGACGCGCGTGTAGTTGACGTAGAAGAAGCCATTGTCGGCATAATCCGGGTGGAAGGCCAGGCCCAGAAGTCCTCTCTCGCCCACGTCCTGCGTCAGATGGCTGAGGTCGAGGAAGGGGTTGGGCAAGACGGTGCCGTCCTGAATGATGCGGATGGTACCGGGTTGCTCGACGACAAAGATACGGTTCGACCCGTCTCCGGCGTGCGTCAGCTGCAAGGGCTTCGTGAAGCCCGAGGCGATGACCTCGTCGATGGAGATCTGGGGGTTCTGGGCCTGAGCCGGCCTGATGTAACGGCTCAGCACGAGCAGCGTCAATGCGGTCAGTACAACGACTGCGACTTTATGTAAGGTTTTCATAGTTTTATTGTAGTGCAGGATGGGGAAAATGACCAGCCCTCAAACCGCCCGTGTCGCTGTGAATGCTATGGACAGGCGGAATCCGAGGGATTGTATATAATAGATTTTGGATAATTGAGTAAACACGAGGAGGTGGGCAATGGCGGAGAAAGATGCTGTGAAGATACCGGACAAGTATATGGATCTTTTCGAGAAGAAGGCGTTCGCGTTTCTGGGGACATTAATGCCCGATGGTTCACCGCAGGTGACGCCGGTGTGGGTGATGTATGAAGAGCCGTATGTGATGATCAACAGCGCGCGGGGCCGGGTGAAGGACGAGAACATGGAGCGCGACCCGCGGGTATCCATAGCTGTTCACGATCCGGACAATCCGTATCGCTACGTGGGCATACAGGGGCGTGTGGTGAAGACCTCGGAGGCGACGGGGCGGCAGGTGATCAATCAGTTGGCGATGAAGTATCAGGGGGTTGATGAGTATGGTGGACCGAAGGACGAGGTCCGGGTGACGTACTACATTCAGCCGGACAACGTGTACGGCATGGGATGAGGCGGCAGAGGGCGGACTGGCGTCCCGCCCAAGCTTTCGGGTTGCCACTTTGCGGGCGTGTCCCTCTTGATCGTGGTGCACCTGGATAGGGCCTGCCCTTGACGGAGATAGCGGAGCTGGCGTAAGGAGGGGCGCGCTAAAGGCAAGTGCACCCCTCCTGATTATGGTGCGTCCCACGTGCCGTTCGTGGGGTGCACCTGGATAGGCGCGGGCCCCAGGGAAATGGCGCCGGCAGGACGTGCGTGGATTAGGCGCCGCCGGTGACGAGGATGAGGGTGCGAGCGTAGGGGATGTAACCGGTGCTGCGGGCGGTAGCGATGGAGGCGACGTTGGCTGGATTGCAGCCGTAGAGGGCTTCGCCGCCCTGAGCTGTGATGTGCGCGGTCACGGCGGCGACACAGGCGCTCGCGTAGCCCCGCTTCCGGTGGGCCGGGGCTGTTTCAACGCCAAGATCGGCGACCTCGGATTCCATAATGCCTGTACGGTGCGCGTAGGCGACGGAGACGACGCGCTTGTCCGTCACGATCCCATAGACGATGCCGTCGGGAAAGCAGTGGGTCGGGAGACGCAGTCCGGGAGCGGGCGGCAGGTGCGCGTTGTGGAGGCGGATGCAGGCATGAGCGCCTGGACGCGGCGGGCGGCAGCGTCGCGTGCGGCAGCGCCCTGGGTGGCGGCGCACCAGGGCACCATTGCTGGCGAAGAGCAGGCTCTCGGAGGTGCGCGACGTCGGCGCGAGTCCGGCTTGCGTCAGGGCCGCGTCGATATGGGGAGCTATGGACCGGGCCAGTTCTGGACCTGGCATGGCTACGGCGAGCGTGTCAATCATGTCGAGAACGCGGTCACGGGCGGCAGGCGGGACGCTAAGCACCGTGCGCCCGTCCTCCAGCCACACGCCATAGAAAGCGTGGATAAATGCGTAGCTTTGCAGGGGACCCAAGCGGCGAGGCGTGCCGGCGACCTCGACTTCGCCGGGGCGAGCGGCTGCAAGGTCGGCGCCGAGAACGGTGCTCAGGTAGCGGTCGATTAAGGCAAAGCTGGTTGAGGTCACTGTAGGTCTGGGCCGCGAACCGGGCTGAGGTCAGGAGGGGGGCGTCGCGGCTTGGTCACTCGAAGCGGACTGGGCCCCAACTGAGGCAGGCGAGCCCACCGTCGCGGGGCTCGGCAACGACGGCTTCCGTCGGGGCGATGCGGTGTGTCAGTGCATATTGCACCGAGATGTTATCGAGGATCAGGGATAGTATGCAGCGATAGAGCTCGGTGTGGCCCACGAGCACGATGTTGGATCGCGTATCGCCATACTCATCCACCAGGCGATCGATGAAGGGTAAGAAGCGATCTTTTATGTCCAGGAAACTCTCCCCGCCTTCGATGCTGCTCTCCCAGTAGGTCAGCTCCGTCCAGTCGCGGAGCACTTTTTCGTAGCGAGGCGCGCTTTTCCTGTAGGACTTGCCGTCGATGATGCCGAAGTCGATTTCGCGTAGTGCCTGGGTAGGCTTGTTGGGAATATCCAGGACATCGCTCAGGATTTCGGCGGTTTCGACCGCTCTCTGGAGGGGGCTGTGGTACAGCGCATGAATCTTCTGGCCTTTAAGGTGCCGTGCCAGGGTCTGTGCCTGTTGACGCCCGGCAGGGGTCAGTGCGTGCGGTAGATCGCGGCTGGAGTAGATGCGCTCGACATCAGCCTCGCTCTCGCTGTGGCGGACAAAGTACAGTTTCATAGGGTCTCCTCCAGGGTTTGGAGCCTATTATACCCGGTATTCCCGGGATCCGCGCGGCGCTCTCGCACACGCCGTGGGCGGCGGTGGGAGTGGGCTAGCGGCCGTCGAGAGTCTTGTGGTCCCGGAGGAGGACGATAGATTCCTGGAGGCGGCGCTCCCGTGTCGCCTCCCGCTTGGCGCTGGTGATCCAGCCCACGAACTGGCGGCGATGGGTCGCGCTCAGCCCGCTGAAGGTCTCCCAGATGGCCGGATCGGCGCGGAATGCCGCCTCCAGATAGTCGGGGAGCACGATTTCGTCGCTCGCTGTAGGTCTGTCGGACGGGATCTCTTCGAGCGGGAAGGTGAGGGTCTCCATTCCCGACGGGGTCATCGCACCGGCTGCAATCATACGGCCCACCCGCCACTTATTGAGGTCGGACCAATTCGAGCGCCTCCTGCGCGGTGTGAAGCGGATGGTGTGACGATCATCGTCGATGCGCCTGCGTATGCCGTCGATCCAGCCGAAACAGAGAGCCTCCTCCACGGCTTCGTCATAGGTGATCGAGGGCTTACCGGTGTGCGTTTTGAACATCACGAGCCAAATCTCGGGCTTGGTCGTATGGTGCGCTTCAAGCCAGGCCCGCCACGCCGCCCGATCGGGTGCTTCAAAGGTCTCCGTTATGTCCACAGTCTATCCCTCCGCTCTACTGTGCTCTTCGGGGCCTGGCCACCAGAGCCTGAGGACTTCATGATGTCCTACCAGCCTGAATCCCGACTTGCGCGCCACGGCAACAGAGGGTCCATTATCTGCCCAGCACTGCCAGACCAGGTCCATGCCCCGCGACAGGCCGGCGTTCACGCACGCACAGGTGGCAGCCGTGGAAAGTCCGATCGACCGGTGCGCCTCATCGGTCGCTGTGCCGAACTCGTAGGTGGTGCCGCTGACGAAGACGGAGATGCAGAGGCTGACGAGGGCAGCTGTGCCTTCGCTGGACTCCGCCAAAACGACGTACCCCAGCCCACGGTCGAGGAAGGCCTCGGGCGTGGGCCAAAAGGAGAGGATCCAGCCGCCCAGCCAGTCGAGGCCCGGCAGGTTGGGATGCGCCAGGAGCGCTGCGTCGATGGCGTAGAGCGTATAGCCATCCGGCAGGAGGGTGGCGGGCTGAGGCGTGCCTGTATGTATGTAGTGGTAGCGCTGGGCCGGAGTGACGCTATAACGGCTGGCGCGGGCGGATAGATCTGCGCGCCAGGCCGGTGGGTCGTAGATGAGGGTCAGGTCGGGAATGCCCCAGCGCTGGGCTTGGGGCATCACCGTCTCGCCGATCCATATGTGCAGCGCGGCGGTGAAGGACCCGGTAGCTGGGTTGCCGGTGTTCTCTCCGGGACCGGCCACGAAGAGTGTCGCGAGTTCATCCCAGATGACGAGGTGGGCCGGAGCCTCAGGGTTGTCAACGAAGACTTGCCCGCGAGTGTTGCCGTCGAGTATCGAGAGAACCTGCACGTGGGACGCAAGCGCCCTGAAGTGGGTACGTATGGCCGGGTAGTGGTCGGGGTGTAAGCGTGTGAGCATTAGGACGAGTCCGTTCGTCGGACGTCAGGGAAGCGGGTTGTGGGATACGAGAACTGCATCTGATGGAAGCGCCAGCTTCCCCCGGTGCGGATCAGCACGGCGGTGAAGCGGAGCGGCCAGATGTAGGCTTCGCCTTGCGCGCTCTCGAAGAGGGCGTGCGTGCCCGTGCGCACCAACTCCAGGAGCTTCATCTCCGGCGTGCTATCGCCTTCGAGAATCTCCCTGGCAAAGCCGACATATTCATCGAAGTTGGCGCTGGGTTCGATCTGCTCGGTGACGGTGGCCTGGGTCGCGAGCCACGCGACGTCGCCGGCAAGGTGGATGTGGGCGCCCGCGACGTCGAGGCGCAGGTCGCCCCAATGCCGCCAGTCAGACTCGATGAGCCCGCGGGTGGCGGCTGTGCCCAAACACCATTCCTCGTCGCCGCGGGATTCGGCACCGGTGCCGATGACTTCCAGTGCTTCGTCGGCGACGAACAAACTCATAACCGTGTCGACTTGCTCGAGATCGCGGTGCGTGTAGCCGTCCTGAAGGGCCTGCAGTACGGCGCGAACCGCCGCGGCATCAGGGCTATCGGTAAGGGGTTGTGGGTCGGGCGACATACGTCTTTCCTCCTGGCTGCGTGTGGATGCGCTGCGGTCTGTCGCGCATCGGCCTATGAGGCCGGTACGATGACCGAACTGGTTGCTGTGATCGCGGCAACGTCGTCGCGGCTTAAAACGATGAGATACCAGCCCACGACGACCAGCAGGTCGATGAGCGGCTCCGCTGTGCCGGCTTCGGTGAACGTGACTGTGGACTGCGACTTGAAGAAGCTGCTCAGCCCGGCGTCAGGGCAGCCGGACCGGTAGGTGATGAGCGGTTCATCCTCCTCATTCCGGATTTCGTAGCGGCTGCCCCAGAGATTGGCGGTTCGGAAGGTGTAGATGCCCTGTCCTGTGGTGATTTCGCCCCTGGTTCCGGTCCAGTGGGGACGGTAGGCCGCCACCGTCTCGTTGCAGCCTCTGGAGCTCACGGTAACGACGGACTCGAAGAAACCCCGGCGTCTAAAGCACCACCAGCCGGTGGTGGTCTGCCCCTCTGCTAACGAGCCGAAGGGGTGTTCGAAGCAGAGACGCGCGACAGTGATTTCGCTGCCGGGTGAGTTGGCATGGAGCTCGTAGGAGCGCGTGAGTACTGTGGGTTGTGTCCAGTATAGCCTTGCGGCCAGGTAAGCGTGCAGCGGCTTCACCAGGTTCCTCCCATTCTTCTACTGCGAGCCAATCCCCTCGCATATTTTAACGCATCTTTTCGTCCTGACCATGCCAGTCTGGAGCTCGGTTGGGGTTTCTGAGAGGAGAGGTGCTGCATCCGATAGCGTGCGCGGCTTGGCGCGGGCTGTGCCCGGACAGAGGGGGTGTGCTCCGCCGATACTCGGCCCTGACAGCTTCCGCGGGAAGCGACGCCGGCAGCCCTGCCGGCGTCACGGGCTGCGTAAGGCTGCCAGAACGGCGTCCAGCGGCGGGGTCTCGTCGTCATCTTTGAACCCGGCAAGGCGGCGATAGACTTCGGCAGCGGCTTGATGGAAGCCGGCGGGAAGCCCCGCCTGTTCGAAGGTATCGGCGATCTCGTACATTTCACCCTCGAAGCGCCAAGCTTTCGCGGTGACGCCCCGAACTCGACCCTGGGTCTGGCGCGCGAAGGATGAATTGTCGCGGGACCACTGAGTTTCCAGCGCTTCACGGACGCCGTTGGCGTCTGCCACCGCGAGGATTGCGGAGAGGAGGGCGGTCGAGCCCTTGGTATAGGCAGCAAAGACCATCTTGAGCGCGGCGGCTTGTCCGATGTCGTCGGCGCTCTCGCCTAGGACAGCAGTCTCCAGCGGTCCTGCCGCGAAGTAGTGCGCCATCTCGGCTGCCGACGGACCGGCAAGATAGAGCCATGTCTTGCCCGGCGTCCATGCCGGGCCGCCGATGATGCTCCCATCCACGAACGCGACACCCGCTTCAGCCATTCGAGCGGCGATACGCTGGGTGCGGGCAGGAGAGATGGCGTTGGCGTCGAGATACAGCCCGCGGAAGCCACGGGCCAGCACGCTGTCGGCGACCTCCTCGGCGGCGTGCGGCGGGCAGATGCTGACAATGACGGGACAGGCCGCGCTAAGGGCGTCCAGGTTGCCGGCGTCGGTGAGCGACCGGCTTTCGGCTCGCTCTCGCGTCTCGCCGCTGCGGCCCTCCGAGGCCCAGACGGCGCTGTTGCCGCTGTTCTGCGCGGAGGCCGCCAGGGAGATGCCCATAGCGCCAGGGTGCAGAAATCCGATCTTGGTTGGGGTCATAGGTAGGTGTTCCTTTCCCTCACTGGACCTGTGGCGCTCTCGCCAGGAATTCCTCGGCGGTCATCCCGTACCAGTGTATGTCGAAGTAGGCGCCGCGTGTGTAACCCATCCGGCGCAGGGTGCCTTCGAGTGTGAAGCCGAGCTGTTCGTGGAGGTCGATCGAGCTTGTGTTATAGCTGTGAACATCAACGGTGACCTTCTGATAGCGCAGCTCTTCGAAGTAGTAGCGGAGGACGAGTTGGATGGCGGCACTGGCGTAGCCGCGCTTGCGATGCGGCCGGCCGATGACAATGCCATACCTGAAGGTGCCCGTACGCCGCTCGCAGTGGTGTGTGTCGATGGCACCGACCGCGACACCTTGCCGGGTCTCAATGACCCAGACGAAACGATCGTCCTCCAATTTCCTGGTCGACTGCTCTAGCGTCCACGCGCGGACCGAGGCCATCGACGAGGGAGGCCAGACAAAGTCCAGCGCGCGCGCCTGCTCGGAGTCCAGGTTCCATTCATAGAAGGCCGGGGCATCTTCCGGCTCGACTGCCCGGAGCCGGATTTTCTCAGTTTGCCAATAGTTTGACGACATAGCGAACCTCCGTAGCCAGACTCACAGATTTAGGCCCTCTAGCAGAGCCTTGCCGAACCAGCTGATCTTGAAGGCGGTGAGCCGCTTACCGGCGGGCGGGGGTAGCTGCGGCAGGTAACGGCCTTCAGCAACGTGGAAGAGGACGAGTGGCTCGGCGATCATGCGGCGTACGTCCCAATTGAGGGCTTTCGTCTCCTGGTGCCAGTCTCCAGACCCGGAAATCTTGGCCAATGCCGTCGCCAGGCCGGTGCGCGCATTGAGGACTGCGGTGAAGTCCTGCAGCTCGATCCACTTTCCGACAGGTTGCGCGAGCAAGTAGGCCAGTGTGGAGGTTGGGAAGCCCTCGGGCAACTCTCCGGCCTCGATGTGCAGGGCAATCCGCCAGTCGACGCGATACCACCATGCCGAGAAGAGGGAGAGTACCTGGAGCAGAGGATCGCCCTCCAGGAACCGAATCCCTCCGGGGGTCAGCTGCCAGCGCCCACCCTCCGGCGTCACGAGCAGATCGGCGGCCTCCGTGAGCACGTGAATGAAGAAGAGGGGCCACACTTCGAACTCAGTGCGCAACTTGTACTCCCGCTCCCCGATCATCTGATCGAGAAGGGGGGGATCGATAAACTCCGCGGTAACGGCCCGGATATGCTTGAGCGGCATATTGCCCGTGCTCTTGGTGCCGATCACTTTGTTCTCGCGCACGTAGTTTAGGACCGTAAGGACATCGCGGCGCAGGGGGAGGTTGCGGGCTGCTTCGGCGAAGTGATCGTAATGATAGGTCGCGATCCAGGCGCCAAGTCGTTCTGCGTACGGAGAGAGATTCTCAGGTAAGTCAGACATAAGCCTCCAAATTCAGGTGTAGCAGCCTTGAACATGACGGATCACACCACGACCTAGCGTGGCGGAGGGCGCCGCCCCGATTCGCCGCGGTTGCCGTGGCTTTGACAAGGGGTCGGCCCGTCGGTTCGGCTCTCGTCCTTTCGGTCTGCTTGTGCATGCGCGTAGTATAGGATGATTTGCGGCGGAGCACCAGTCAGGCGACAGCGTGGGGTAACCTTGACGCCCACTCGAGAGCCGGCACTGCTGTAGGTGAGCCGGGACGGCGGCCCGCGCCGCACCAAATCGGTGCCTTTGGATGCGCACGGGAATTCGCGAAAGACGGGTTTCTGCCTATCGCGGCCGATTCCCTGTGCTTGACTTGCGGATCGACCGTGCTAATATATGAGCGGTGGTTCATATAATTTTAGGGAGCGGGAATGGCAAGTCGTGAGGGCTGCGAGATCAGGGAGTAGATACGATGGACTGTGCTGGAGGAGCGGTGACGATGCTCGATGAGGGACTGGCGGGCGTTCTGGCAGAGACGTTTAGAGTGCTGGCGGATCCGACGCGTGTCCGGATTATCTCGGCCCTGGCCGAAAGCCCATTGTGCGTTCACGAGTTGGCGACGGCGCTTGATGTGACGCACTCGGCGGTCTCGCACCAGCTGGCCATGCTGCGCGAGATGGGCCTGGTTTCCTTCGAGAAGGAGGGCCGGCACGTGATCTACCGGTTGGACGATGAGCATATCCAGGATCTGTTTCGACAGGGGCTGGCACACGCGCGTCACAGAGGGCGGGTGGATGGAAACTAAAACGCACACGTATCGTATTGAGGGGCTGACGTGCATAGACTGCGCGGGGCGCATTGCGGCAGCCGTAGAGCGGCTGGACGGGGTGCGCGAGGCGGAGGCAAACGCCGCTACAGGAATGCTGACGTTTCGGGTGACGTCGCCCGAATTCAACATTGCACCGGTCGCGGAGATTGTGGCGGAGACCGGACACCGGCTGGTGGCGCCGGAGGCGCGCTCGCCCTCCGGGGGCTTCTTGCGCTTTATGCTGAGCTCGCGCGCGACGACATTGACCTTCGCGGCTGCGGTGCTCGTGGTGCTGGGGCTCGCGCTGAGCTTGGCCGGGTTGTGGCTTTCGATACCGGGTGCGTTCGCGGCTGTCGCGTTCGCGGCAGCAATCCTGATCGGCGGTACGACGGTGGCCCGGGCGGCGTACCAGGAAGTGTGGGTCGCGCGAGGGTTAGGCATCAACGCACTGATGGTGATTGCCGTAGTAGGCGCGATCCTGATCGGGGAGTGGGCCGAAGCGGCGGTTGTGGTGGTGCTCTTCTCGCTGGGTGAGGCGCTGGAGGGGTATGCCGCGGATCGGGCCAGGGGTGCGCTCGAGAGCCTTCTTGATCTGGTGCCCCCGGTGGCCCTGAGAATCGAAGCGAGTGGCCTCACCGAGGCCGTGCCCGTCGAATCCCTCGCGGTTGGCGATCGGGTGCTGGTGCGTCCGGGAGACCGGGTCAGCGTCGATGGCGTGGTGGATGCGGGTCAGAGCGCGGTAGACCAGGCGGCGATCACGGGGGAGTCGATGCCCGTGGACAAGGTGGCCGGCGACGAGGTGTTTGCCGGGACGATCAACACCTTTGGCGCGCTCGAGGTGACGGTGCGTCGCCTCGCCGAGAATAGCACCCTTAGCCGGATGGTGGCATTGGTGCGGGAGGCGCAAGCGCGTCAGGCTCCTATCCAGCGCTTTGTCGACCGCTTTGCGCGGATTTACACGCCGGCTGTGGCGGTTGTGGCGCTGTTGGTGGCGGCGGTGCCGCCACTGGCGTTCGGGCAGCCGTTCTGGGGCGATCAGGGCTGGCTGATGCGCGCCTTGCAGATGCTGGTGATCGCGTGTCCGTGCGCGCTCGTTATCAGCACACCCGTGACCGTTGTCAGCGCGCTGACGCGCGCGGCGTCGGAAGGGGTGCTGATCAAGGGAGGGCGGACCCTCGAGGCGCTGGGCCGGGTGGATGTCTTTGCGTTTGACAAGACGGGCACGCTGACAGAGGGCAAGCCGGTGATCACGGACGTGCTGAGCGTCTGCGCGGACGACTCGCACCCCCACACAGGATTGGACTATGCGGCGGCCGTCGAGGCACAGTCGTCGCACCCGCTGGCGCGCGCGTTGATGGAGGAGGCCCACGCGCGGGATGTCACCGTGTTGCCCTCCGTGGAGGTGCAGGTGCTGTCAGGGGGGCGCGGCGTGACCGGGCAGGTGAACGGACATCAGGTAACGGTGGGCAGCCATCCCTACTTCGATGTGGAGCTGCCGCATCCCGAGGCGGTGTGCATTGGCGCGGACCGGCTGGCGGCTGAGGGGAAGACGGTGATGATGGTCTGCCACGATGACAACGTGTGTTCGGTGCTGGCAGTGGCGGATACATTGCGCCCCGAGGCGGTGGCAGCGGTGGCAGCGCTTAAGGGGGGCAATGGCGGCAGCGGTAACGGGAAGAGGAACGGGGTTTGGACCGTCATGCTGACGGGCGATGGGACCGTGGTCGCGGATACGATCGGCGCACAGGCAGGCGTCGATGAGGTGCGGGCGCAGTTGCTGCCCGAGGAGAAGGTCGCGGCGGTACGGCAGTTGTCCGTGGCCGGGCGGGTCGTGGCTATGGTCGGTGATGGGGTGAACGATGCGCCGGCGCTTGCGGAGGCGGCAGTCGGGATTGCGATGGGTGGCGCGGGGTCGGATCAGGCGATGGAGACGGCGGACGTGGTGCTGATGGGTGACGATCTGCGGCAGCTACCCTTCCTGATGGGGCTGAGTGGTCAGACACAGCGCACGATTCGGGCCAATATCATCGCCGCGCTGGCGATCAAGGCACTGGTGTTCGTACTGGCGGCGCTGGGCTTGGCCACGCTTTGGATGGCGGTCGTGGCAGATGTGGGCGCCTCGATGGCGGTGATCCTTAACGGCATGCGGCTCAGGAACTGGGAGCTTACGGGCCGGGGCGGGGACTAACGCTCATACACGTCTAAAGACGTAAACGCGAGCTTCATTGCCGTAGGTGGGATGGCGATGAATACCCCAGTGAACCATGCCGGCGCGCTCGGCG
>SLDA01000472.1 GCA_007125545.1 Thermoflexales bacterium
AAGGCCTCAGTATCGGGGTAAAGGCTGCGCTCGCTGCCCCCGAAGAAGTAGTCGAAGGCAACTCGAAGCTTGGTGGCGCCCCGCTCAGCGCTCCGCCGGCAGTGCTCGCGAAGACTCACCGGCGCCGGTTCCTGTGGGAAGATCTTCTCGACCGCGACGTCGGGATTGTTAGCCAGATTGATCAACTGCTCGTCCGAAACTAGAATGATGTGCGTGCCGGGGTCCTCACGTTTCCAGGGCCAATCCATAGTGGCGACCTGCTGAAGTTCCCGGCGGGAGTCAGAATGGGGTGCGCTCATAAGTTACCTTTCGCTTAGGAGTAGAAGGGGCTCACCTGCAGATCATATCCTACCTGGCGTAGAATCCAACTAGACACGAAGAGATGCTCACTCCAATTCCAGCGCTGCGACGACAATGTGCTTGGAAGCGAAAACACACCATCGCGGCCAGCAGATTACGAAGCAGTTCGCCCGATCTGAAACAGAAAGCGGATGGGCTATGGATCCGACTACGAAGCGTAATCAAAGACCTCCGACACATCTCCGGATTCCAACACGGGTGTATCACGGTAGAGGAAGCAGGTCACCGCTCGGTTCCCATCCGGCATATAGAGGCCGGGCGTGGAATCCCAGCACATCTCGAGGGCATGCGGGCAACGTGGCGCGAACCGACAGCCAGTTGTCTCCCGCGATGAACGGACCATCGTCGGGTCCTCCTCGGCGCTGTCCAGGGATACCCAACGTGTGGTTGTGTCGGGGAGCGGAATCGATGAAATGAGCAGTTGCGTATACGGATGCTTCGGCTCCCGGATCACTTGCTGCACAGATCCTGACTCCACCACCACGCCCGAGTACATGATCATGATGTTGCTGCAGATTTGATATGCGGTCGTGAGGTCGTGGGTAATGTACAGAATCGAGATACCAAACTGCCGGTTCAAAGCTTGCAAGCTGGAGAGTATCGTCGCCCGCAGAGAGGCATCGACCATAGACACCGGTTCGTCGGCCATAATGATTCGCGGCTGGCAGATCAGGGCGCGCGCCACCATCAAGCGTTGGCGTTGGCCGCCACTCAGCTCGAACGGATAGCGGCCCAGGGTTTCGTCCCGCCGCAAGCCGACGGCGTTCAACGCATCCACGACGAGCTCGGTGGCCTCCGCCTTCGACCGGGCGAGTTTGTAGTGGGAAATCGCCATCTCCATGACGTGATCGACCTTGTAGAACGGGTTGTAGGCGCCGTAAGGATCCTGATAGATGGGTTGGATCTCGCGGCGCAATTGGGCCTTTTCGCGCGCGTTCATTTCCAGAAGGTCTGTTCCCATATACCTCACGCTGCCGCTCGTGGGCTCGTGCTGGCCCATTAATAGCAGCGAAAGCGTGCTCTTACCGCTGCCGCTCTCACCCGCAATCGCCACTGTCGTCGCACGTCCTTCCTCAATCGAGAAGGTCACGTTATCGACGGCGATCACCTCGCCCCCGCCACGGCGCTTGAAGATCTTGGTTGCCTGGCTGGTTTCCAGTATTTTTGTCACAGATTGCCTCCTGAGCGCTTTAGTCTTGACCTGTGTATTCGTCGTTACCATCATCCGCGCAGTAGAGCCCGGGGCCTAGTCCCCCGCCACCGCATCGGGCAGTACCTGGGGCACCAAACCCTCCGCCAGAACTTCAGGAATGAGGTCGCGGATGGGCAAAGGCGGGAGCGCCGTATGACTCGGGTAGAGATGGCATGCCACCTGCCTGCCAGGCTGCGGCGACTGCACCTCGGGCATCTCCTCGCGGCAGCGGTCCATTACGAAAGGACAACGCGGTGCGAAAGGACATCCAGGCGGCAAATTCAACAGCTGCGGGGGCATCCCTGGAATGCCAATCAGCGCCTTCTTGCGCGTTAACGTGGGTAAGCTCTCGATTAGCATCCGCGAGTAAGGATGTAATGCGTCGTTGAGAATATCCTCAACCGGCGCCCACTCCACCAATCTCCCGGCGTACAACACGCCGAGATTGTCGACGAACTGCGTCATCAATCCGATATCATGCCCGATCAACATCACGGCAGCGCCCAGGTCGCGCTGAAGTCGCATCAACGTCATCATCACCCGCTTCTGCACCACCACGTCGAGCGCACTCGTCGGCTCGTCCGCCAGGATCACCTTGGGCCGCAGCGCCACCGCAATCGCCATCGTCGCGCGCTGCTTCATCCCGCCACTCAACTGGTGCGGGTATTGCTTGCCGACATCGGCTGGCAAATCTACCATACCAAACGCTTCCGCAATCCGCTTCTCCATTGCAGCCCTGGACATCCGGCCCTCGTGGACGATCAACGCATCCTTAATCTGGTCCCCAATGCGCATAACGGGGTTGAGAGCATTCATAGACGCCTGAGGGACCATTGCGATCTCCTTCAACCGCAGGCGGCGCAGCTCCTCATCCGGAATGGACATCAAGTCACGGCCTTCCAAAAGCACCTGACCATGTGTGATAAACGCCGGAGGGCGCGACAGTCGCATCATAGCCGTCGCCGCCGTCGTCTTACCGGAGCCGGACTCACCAATCAACCCCATGCGCTCGCCGGGCTTGATCGAGAAGGAGACATCATTGACCGCCTTGACCGGTCCTTCGACCGTCTCGTACACAACATTCAGATTGCGAACTTCCAGGATTGCGTCCTCATCAGGAGGCTCCATGCCCTTAGCCGCAGCCCGACGCGCCGCAAGGAACTCCTTGATGCGTGCGGCGGTGCGCCGCTTTGCCGCGGCGCCGTACCCGGCCAATCGCGGATTCACGAACACGTTCATACCCGAGGAAAGGAAGAGCAATCCCGCAAAGATAAGCGCGATCAGAAGGATGGGAGGCCCCCACCAATACCACATGCCGCGCAAAACGCCGCCCATACGCTGCACCCAAAAGATCATCAAACCGAGGCTCAAGAAGCGTCGCGTCGGAACCAATCCGAGCACCTCCAACGCCATCGCCGTCCCAATACCGCCGTTCACTGCTCCAATGAACTGCGCGAGCAGCAAGGGGAAGACGTTAGGCATAACCTCCCTAAAGAGGACCTCCAACTCTTTCTGACCGTTGGAGCGGGCGATAGAGATGTACTGCCGCTCGCGAAGTGTCAGCACTTGCGATCGGATCGCCCTCGCAGATCCAGGCCAGGTGAGACACGCAATGGACAGCGCGATAACGTATATACTGGGATTCTGCATGCGTGCGACAAAGACCATCAGGAACGCAATCGCAGGGATCGCGACAAGCCCATCAGAGATGAAGCGCACGATATCATCGATGCGTCCTGGAAAGAAACCCGCTAGCACCCCCATCAGCGTACCGAAGCTCAAGCTAATGAGGCCTGTTACCACGCCGACCTGCAGCGTCTGAGGCGCCGCATAGACCAACGTCGTGAAGATATCCCGACCCTGCAGATCGGTGCCCAACAGATTCACGGAGTTCGGCTTGACGTTCGGAGGGAACTTACCGAGTAGGGAGTCATCCTTATCGATAAAGATAGGCGTGATGAGTGAGAAGAGGATGATCGCACCCAGAATAGCAGCGCCCAGGATCAATTCTGTGTTAAGCTTCGATGGTTTAGCTCGTTTTTTTGTCATAGTCGTCACCTCGCCTACTGATACCGAACCCGTGGATCAATCAGCGGGTACATTAGATCCACCAATAGAAGCGCCAACGCCGAGCTGAGAATCATGAAGAAAGCCGCGCCACTGATCACAAAATAATCCCGCTGCTGAATCGCCGCACCGACCACACTACCCACGCCCGGATACGAGAACGCTGTCTCGAGAAGCGTGCTGCCCCCGATGATGCCCCCAATGGCCATCGCGAGCGCCGTAAGCACAGGCAACAGTGCATTGCGGACGCCATAGCGCAGGAAGATGCGACTCTCCGGCAATCCCTTCGCGTGCGCAAACAGAATATAGTCCTCGCCCAGGGTCATAATCAGATTCGCGCGCATAGTCAGGCCCCAACCCCCGACCCCAAACAACACAAACACAAAGATCGGAAGAGCCGCATGCTGCGCGATGCTGACAACGCGCGCTTGAAGCGTGTCGCCCTGTATGAGGACATCCAGCATGTTTATGCCACCCGCCGGCGGAAGAATGCCTAACTCCACGGCAAAGATCCAGATGACGACAAAGCTGAAGAGCCAAAACGGAATGCCTCCGATGACCATCAGCACCGGCACAAACCATTGAAACATCTGGGGTGAATCAGGCCAGCCGAGAAGGGCTCCCATCGATGTGCCGAACAGGAAAGCCAGCAGCGTTCCTACCGACACAAGCCCTATGGTCCAGGGCAACGCGACGCCGATGCGGTGCATAACCGTCTGGGGAAAGGAGATGATGGAATAGCCGAAATCGCCCCGGACCGCGCCTGCCCAGAAGTTCAGGTACTGCTCCCACAGTGGCCTATCGGTACCGAACTTGGCTTTGTAATCTGCAACCCACGTCTCGAACTCGGGGTTAGGGTTCAGAAGCTGTTGGTTGTTTAGGAACTCGGTGATAGGATCGCCGGGCACCAACCGTGGCACGATGAAGGTCAACGAGTTCGCGATGAACACGATCAGAAAGAACTGAAGGATACGCCGGACCAAGTATCTCTGCATCTGCAACTCCTTCCCCGCTCAGCGGGCACAATCGGCGGGACTCTGACCCGCCCCCAGGGTGTAGCTGACGTCTGCTTCCACCACCCATAAACCAATGTGTGGAGCGATCCTGCCTCCAACCAATACCGCGATGTTGACCAACAGCTTTCTTCTGCACCAGGTATAAGCCAACGTCCCGGTATTGACTGCACAAGCCGTCGTGGAAAGGGCACTGCCTGCTAGCTATAGTGCAGCGCCCTTTCCACCTACCTACGTGGTCATACTGTCTGAACTAGCGGGTCGCCGTGATGCGATACGGCACCAGCGTGAAGTCGCTCCAGCAAGGATAGGGCGCGACGTAGGGATCATCGGCCGTCGGCCAGCCGGTCCAGTAGGAGTCGTTCATCGCGATAATGTGCAGCTCCTCCGCGATGACGAGCGTGGGCATTTCGCGCATATAGACCTCGAGCGCGGTCTCCACCCACTTCACAAACTCGGGATTGTTCGGATCACCAACGGCCCCCTCCATCATTTCGATGGCAAGGTCCATGTCCGGATCACCAACAAAACGGTGGCCCTTCATACCGCCACATCCGGTGGGTACGTCTGCGCCCTCGGGCGCATAGCAGTCGCTGTGGAAGAAGGAGAGGGAGTCAAACGGATCGAAGTTGCTGCCGCAGTGAACATAGGCAACACCATCGTAGTCGCCATTCACAACCATGTTGGGCCACTGTCCTGCGGTATCAAGCTGCTCATCCGCTTTGATGCCCGCACGTGTGAACTGCTCCGCGATGACAGGTCCCATCACGGCCCAAGGCACAGGCACCGTAACGGTGAATTCCAGGACCTCACCATCCTTTTCCCAGAAGCCGTCAGCGTTCATCGCATAGCCCGCAGCCGTCATGTACTCCTCAACTTTGGCCTGACTGGGATTATCGCGGTTGAAGCTATCGATGACCGGATTGACAATGCTACCCCAAGCACCGGTAACATAGTCGGAGATCGGCGCCACCTTTACATAAGTCGAGCCCTGGTAGGCCAGATCCACGATTTCTTGGCGGTCCAGCGCGTAGTTCAGCGCCAGGCGAACATTAGTATCAAACCGGTTGTTGTTGAGCTGCAACTGGTAGACACAGCCGTCGGGAGCGCCATAGGCCGGTCCTTCGTCAAACCAGGAGCGCACGGTGGGGTTCCTATCCCTTGCTGCCTCAAAGCTGCCCAACATGAGCGCGAAACCACCGTAGTCGAGCCTGTCGGTCATGTACATCTGGGCATAGGCTTCATCAGAAGCGGCGTTGGTACCGACGATCCGCAACGGTTCCGGCATGTCCATAAAGCCCGTTTCGGCGCCCCACCAGGTATCGCGCCGGTCATAGATGACCTGCTGTGGCGAAACCAGAATTAGCTTGTAGGGGCCGGTCCCGATGGGCCATCCCTTGCCGAGGTCCAAGTTCGTGAAGGTCGCGACGTCCTTATCGCGGAAGATGTGCTCGGGAACGATGACGAAGTGGTTTTCCCACCCGATCATGAGCCGCTGGTGAATGCGAGGGTTAGTGCCCGTATAGTCGATACGGACCGTGAAATCATCGAGACATTCAACACTCTCAAACCACCGGCTGAACTCGCCACGACGGGCCGCGGTCTCTGTGTCCCTGTGCGCCTCGATCGTGAACTTCACGTCCGTGCATGTGAAATCCTCGCCATCGGACCAGGTCACGCCCTTGCGAAGGTATATCGTCATCCCCATATAGTCATCATCAAGCTCATAGCTTTCAGCGAGCCAGGGGTACTCCTCACCCGTGTTCATGTTGTTGTACATTAGGGCTTCGAAGACCCACTTGGCGTAGTTCGTACGCACCGAAGCCGTGTTGATGATTGGGTTGAAGTTGTCGGTACCGTTCAACTGCGCAGCGTGCTCCCACGCGCCCAAAACCAATGTGCGATCACGGGGGATTGACTGCATCGCACCTGTCATGGGCTCAGGGGTAACCGTCACCTCGACAACTCGTTCGACCTCCACCTCTTGAATTACAGTCTCGCCCTCGATCTCAACGATCTGGGTCTCCTTGACTACCTGAGTGATCACTTCGCGGATCACTTCAGGCGCCGGCTGGCTGCAAGCCGATACCCCAACCAACACCAATACGAAGCATGTCGCAAGCAGGCCATAAAGCACTTTAGCCCTCATCGTGTTCCTCCTGGGTGTGTAATTACAAGTTCCGATTGCCAGAAGCAGCATTACCACCTACAAACTGAGCCCTCTCTGAAGTGCTGTCGTCCTTGTCGTTAGCGCTGCAGCGCCGCTTCACCTCCTCTCCCGGGCCTTCCCGCGGTTGCCGCCGTACGCAACATCGTATCTCCAAGCGTTGACTGGCGAATCACAAGGTGCATCGGCATTACTTCCTGCATCAGGTCACACTGCGGATCTTCCAGCCGCTCAAAGAGAAACTCTGCCGCCCTACGGCCCATCTCGCGCGCCGGCATATGGACGGTCGTGAGCGGCGGGTAGAGTTGCTCCGCCAGGTCGATATCATCGAACCCCGCGAGGGCCACATCGTCAGGAACGCGCAATCCGCGTTCGTGAATCGCGTGCAACACGCCAACCGCCAGCAGATCGTTGACCGTCCAGATGACGGTCGGGGGTCGGGCGAGGTCAAGAAGGGCCTGCGCCTCCCGATATGCATCCATAACGTCCGGTCCGCAGCGACGCAGCAAGTCGGCATCCACGGGCAGCCCGGCCTGTTGAAGCTTTTCGACATAGACATCCTCTCGATGCCGGGAGAGAAGACGTCGCGCAACGCCGCTGATGAACGCAATACGGCGGTGGCCCAGGCCCAGAAGATGATCCATCATGCTCTCTGCACCACTGCGAATGTCCGGGAACACCCAGTCCATGCCTTCCACCGGCGTAATGAAAACCACGGCACTGTTGCGTTCGGACACGATCTCTATCTCATCAGCGTAACGGTCGACGAAAGTGGGCATCAAAATCAAGCCGTCCAAGCGCTGCTGAAAGAGGGATTGCAGGGCACGTCGCTCGCGCTTTGGGTCGAGGTTGGCCGTCACCAACGCCAGGTGATAGCCCTGCGCCGTGACCTCCTCCTCCGCACCCTCCAGAATACCCCAGTAGTGAGGATTGTGGACCGCAGGCATCAGGAAACCGATGACCCGGCTCGACCCTTCGCGGAGACTGCGCGCCAACGCATTGGGCGTATAGCCGAGTTGGAGAGCAGCCGCCTCCACCTTCTGACGCGTCTGCTCGGTAATCGGAATACGCCCATCGGTACGGTCATTGAGGACATACGAGACTGTCGCGCGGGAGACCCCAGCTACTCGGGCAACGTCGGCTTGTGTAGGTCGTTTCATGGGCAGGCGGCTCCCAACAGTGCGAGCTAAGGCATCTTGGCTAAGAACAACTTGCGCAACAGGAACTTAGAGGAATGATTTGGATTGTGACAGAGGTAATGTATTACCCGTATCACGTTACCCGTATTTGGTTACACGTGTAAAGTATACCAAAGTAATCATTGCGTGTCAAGAACATGATCTGAATTAGAGGATGGTGTCGAACCCACGCAGACCGCGTCTAGCCGCTGCGGAAGGACCCGAAACTTGGCGAGAGAAGATTCCGGTTCATACCGGCACAAGGCGAAACCGCGGGACTGAGCAGGTTGACACCTCGTCCTGGCGCGGAAGCGTGAAGGTCGTCTTCGTACTTTGGAGGGCTTCGGAGGGACCTAGCGTCTGCGGAACAGTTACCCGAGGCGCCAACTCAAAGCAACTAGGCCAGACCAGTGGCGGTTCTTCCGCGGCACCATCCTGATCCCTCCGGGGATTATTAGTTCAAGGCGAGGTGGATGAGCCCTTAGTCCTCAGCCATCTCCCGCAGCGCCCGCTCCACATGGCGGCGGCGCAGAGCTATGGAGAATGCGAGCCCGAGTGGCGTGAGACAGAAGATCATATAGGCGGCGATTAACTGGATAGGCATGTTACCATTCCTCCGGAGCGAGGCGGCCCTGCGCGGCCGTCAGCCGGTCACGTGCTGACTCTAGCCGCATCCGCTGACGCAAGAGTGCAGCGTAGAGCAAGGTGAACGCTGCCACGGAGACGAACAGGGTCATACGCATCGGTGGTGCCAGACCCATTCCCTCACTGGATACGATCTCGGGATGAATCGTCCGCCACCAGCGGATAGCGAACCACGAGAGCGGCACGGTAACGAAAGCGACGATTCCATAGACTGCGGCAAAGCGCGCAATCCGCTCCTCGTTCGCCGTCGAGGCGCGCAGCATCACATAAGCCACGTAGAGCAGCAACTGCACAGCGGAGATCGTCAAACGTGGCTCCCACGTCCAATAGGTGCCCCAGACCGGACCAGCCCACAGCGAGCCTGTGACCACGGCCATAGTGATGAAGGCCAACCCCACCTCGGCGGAGGAAAGCCCCAAGATGTCCCACCGCCGTTGGGAGCGCACCAGATAGAGGATGCCAGCGACAAAGGTGACAGAAAATCCGAAGAAACCAACCCATGCCGACGCCACATGGAAATAGAAGATGCGCTGAATCTCCCCCATCGTGGCCTCGCGTGGTGCATAACCGAACACCATCGCAAGCGCAACCAGGAAGGCCACAGAACTGAGCAGGCCCAAAGCCCAATCCCACCCAGACGCCTTAGTCTTGCCTCCGACCTCGTACACTCGTGTCGCAACTTGCGACTCGCGGCTCTCGACGCTCACTTAGCCCTCCACCACGTATTCAAAGGTCACTACACCGACGGCGATCATCACCAGGTCGTAGACCACAAGCATCCGAATCCAGGAGTCCACCGGCACCATACCTTCCAACAGCCCGGCTGTGGCCTGCACGGCAGCAATCAGTAACGGCACGAGCACCGGCAACGCGAGAATCGGCAGCATCACCTCTCGCGCCCGGGTGTTGACGGCTATGGCAGCCAACAATGTCCCGACTGCCGCGTACCCCACCGTACCGAGCACCATCACACCGGCAATGTCCGGTCGCAGCAGGTTCACATTGAGGAGGACGCTACCCAGGGGGAGCAGCACCACCACAACAAGCAGCATCAGGACGAAGCTGCCTGCGGCCTTGCCGAAAAATATAACGCTGCGCTCCTCCACGGCGAGCAGCAGGCCCGAAAGCCCACCATTCTGTTGCTCTCGAGCAAGTGATCGACTCAAACCGAGCGTGCCGCTAAAGGCTATCGTGGTCCAGAGCACGCCTGGCGCCGCGGCCCGTCCCGATGCACCTCGAAGATCCAGGGCGAAGCTGAAGATCAGGATCGCCATAGTGGCGAACACCAGCATCGCGCTTACGATCTCCCGGGTGTGCAGCTCGGCAGCGAGATCCTTCGCTACAATGGCTCCAATCTGGCGCAGCATGATCACAGCTCTTTGCCACGCCAGTCGACAGCGGCCAGTGCTGCAGGCGGCGGGCTCACGGGCGCCGGACGAGCCAAAATCGCACGGTAGCGAGCATCGAGCGTTGTAAGTTCGCCAAGAGGGCCGTCGTCCAGCACCCGCCCACGGCGCATGACGATGACCCGCTGCGCCAAGTGTCCTTCCTGAGCCGGGTAGTGTGTTGTCATCAGCAGCGTGCATCCAACTTGGGTAAGGGTCTGCAGCAACACTGTGAGGGCATCGGCAGCAGCCACGTCCAAGCCGGTGTAAGGTTCATCCAGGAGCAAGAGCTTGGGTGCGTGCAGAACGGCTCGCGCTACTGCCAGCCGCTGCTGCATCCCACGGGAAAACTCGCGTACCAGATCGTCGGCACGCCGCTCAAGCCCCACGGCGCTCAATAATGACGCAATGCGCGCATCGGGCTTATCCATCCCGTACATACGGGCGTAGAATCGCAGGTTCTGCCGGGCCGTCAGGTCATCGTAGAGGAGTGACTCATGCGACAGGAATCCGATCATGCGCCTGATTGCGACATCGGCGCGCGTGACGTCATGCCCCCATACCCTGACAGCCCCCCCCGTCGGACGACTCAAGGTAGCCAGGATGCGCAGCAACGTGGTCTTGCCGGCCCCATTCGGCCCAACAAGGAGGACCCGTTCACCCGCTTCAATGTCAAGGACGACACCGTCAAGTGCCACGCGCGGGCCGAAGGCCTTCTTCAGTCCGCGAATCTCAATCATCGGGCATGGCCCTGACGACCGCGGCCCGTACCCGTGCCTTAAGTCGCTCACGCAAGCGGCGATAGGCGAGAGGATTGATCAATCCCCGAGCGAATTGGGAATCCAGTTCAGCCATGGCGTGAAGATCGGCTATGGCTGCATCTGGAGGAGGTCCCAGCTCCTGGGTATCAACGCCCGTGACCGGCGGCCCAGCATAGGATACAGATGAGGAGTTACGCCACAGTCCGTAGCTCACGGCAACTGCAGCAATCATCGCCACAATTCCGAGTCCCACCTCCATACCAGGATCAAGCCCAACGGAAGCGGCAACGCCGCCTGTGTCGGCAGCTCCGCCCAGAGCGGAGGGAGGGATCTGTGCCATTGGAGCGTCTTCTTCAACGATGGTGAAAGCGAGCATCTCCCCCATTGCCAGCGACGAGATCATATAGGTGCGGGCAAACTCACCCCCGAACTCCATAACACCCAAATCCGTGTACGCACCGCTCTCCAAATCTGATTCCGCCAGCTTCCACGACACGCCCGAAAGAAGGAGGACACCGGACTGAACAGGCAGGGGCATCGTGTGGGCTATTCGCGTGCCTGGGCTGAAAGGGAGTTGGTAAGCATATCGAGACTCCAGCATAGCCACACCCGGCGGGACAGGGCGTGTCTCGACGATCCCGCCTTCCTCCAGGCGGGAGGTTCCTGACCCATCCTCCGCACCGTCGTAAGTCACCTGCTGCGCTCCCACCGGCAGAGGAAAGATCGCAGTCACACCATCCTCGGCCGCGAAAATCCCATCACCGGAGTTGCCTAGCAGATACACCTCGGCAACCAAAGCGAGATCATCCTCCGGCGACACGATCATATGAAACTGGTCGATCGTCAAGACAGACGCGTCCTGCTCTTGCTGAGCAGCGGCTCCGCGCCGAGGCGCAGCCAAAGCCGTGTTTGCAATCGCGAGCAACATGCCCGCCAATATCACAACCCGGCACCACCTCTGTAAGCGCGTCATCACACCTCACTCTCGCGCAAATCGACGCCGCAGCGGGGGCAGAAGCGATGATGGGGTCTGATCGGACGCCCACACTGATAGCAGAAGGTGATGTCAGACTCCTGCTTGGCAGGTCGTAGAGCTTCAGCACCGGGAGCCGTAGCCTTCACGACCTCGACGCCATCCTGAGACACACCGGATGGGCCCTCAGATGCTGGAGACTCCGAGCCCGACCTGATAGCAGCCAACCACGCCTCAATCTCCCGGTCTACAGCGGGCAGGTTGCGAAAGGGACGGGCGATATAGGCGATCGTCACCACAGCAGCCGCCAAACCTACAAGCACAGCACCTGGATTCATCTCTATCGATCCCCCACAAGCGCGTCGAGTTCACTACGCAGCCGATTCTCGCGCAACGGCCCAACATGCACAAAAGCGACCGTCCCGTCCGGGTCGAGAATGAACGTCTCGGGAACCCCGGTGATGCCATAGCGAGACACGGTCTCGCCTTCGTCATCAAGGGCTACGGCGTAGGTAATACCGATCTGCGCGAGCGTATCCAAGACCGATCTCTCGTCGGCCTGGAAGGCGATGCCCACAAAGGTAACACCTCGATCCAGATAATCGTCAGCAACGGTCTGGAGCATCGGCATATTCTCCTTGCAGGCCGGACACCAGGGCGCCCAGAAGTTCAGGACCACAATCTCACCCCGTAGCGCTTCTGTCGAGAGCGTCTCGCCCGCCAAACCGGTCAGGTTGAGATCCGGTGCAGGCTGTCCTACCCGCGCACGACCTCCATAGCGCGTGCTACCGGAAGAGGAGTCGGCGACACCTCTGTTTATCACGACACCTTGCGCTGTACCCCACATCGCCCACGCGGACCCGGCGAGCATTGACACAATCAATACCGGCGCGATGACATTCCACAGTCCACCCGCAGACCGGGGCCAAAAAGCAAGCGCGCCGCCGGCAAGGAAGACCAAGCCACCCAACCAGAGGAAGAATGCCAG
The DNA here is from genome assembly GCA_007125545.1 of Thermoflexales bacterium. Classification (GTDB taxonomy): domain Bacteria; phylum Chloroflexota; class Anaerolineae; order B4-G1; family SLSP01; genus PWVB01. Next base: position 12,730 of record SLDA01000472.1, read on the forward strand.
AGGATTCACAACGGCCTTTAAGGTCACCGCCGTGCCGTCTTCACTCCAGCCGGCGAGGATAAGCGTGAGATCTTCACGCACCCCAGCACGCAGCGCTGTCGCCGAATAAGACTGCTGGAAAGCTTCATACCTGTCGACCTGGGGCAGGAGGGTGGCTGCGTAGCCTCGGTCTGTATAGAGGGTCACCTCCGCCCAGGTACTGAGGCGATCCCCCACCCGATCCTGCGACAGGAAATCGAAGACCAAACTGTAACGCCCCACCTCGGCGGGCTCCCCGGCTTGGAACACCATCTGTCGCTCCACCTGATACATTCGGGTTCCGATCACCCCCACCGCCATCAAAATGACGCCGAGATGAACGATGTACCCTCCATAGCGCCGGCGCTGCGTGCGCACGAGCCCCCAGAAAGCTACGTGCAAAGCCTCATTGCGCCGCTCCATTCGCCTTGCGGACGCATGGGCAAACTCATAGACGGCTGTCGTTGCTGCCAGCCCGGTTAAGGCAAAGCCAAGCAGCGAAGCCGGCTGCACAAATCCTGCCCAGAGTCCCAGACCAACCGTCGCACCGGCACCCATAAGACCCATAAAGGCTCCAAAGCCGGCAGTCCCCTGTTTGAAGGAAAGGCGGAAGGCAGCTAAACCGCGACCGATGAGGGGACAAACACCCATCAACAGCACCAGGAGCGCGAACTGGGGTCCCGTCACCCGGTCAAACCATTCAGGGCCAGCTTCAAACCGACGCCCGACCAGGAGCTCGGTCACGGTGGGGAGCACACTGCCGACGAAAACCGACAGGGTCAGCATCAGGAATAGCACAACGGTCAGGAAGAACAGGCCCTCCCGAGACAGCAGTGGGAAGTCGTCCTCAACGGATGAGGTCGGGCGCTTCCGCTCCTCCCGGCTCTCTCGATGGAAGGCGGCGATGACCAATCCTATGCCGGTGATGAGCGAGACGACGATCGCCGTCATGAAGACACCGCCCAAGCCGGAAACCGCGTAGGCATGGACAGACTGAATCAGACCGCTGCGGGTGGCGAAGGTCCCGAATAGTACCAGCGCAAACGAAAGCACAGCCAGAATATAATTCCACATACGGAATCCACGGCGTCCGCCTCTCCGTCCGGCCTCATCCTCGATCACCACGCCGTGGAGTAGGGCCGTGAGCGTAAACCAGGGCATCAGCCCGGCGTTCTCCACCGGATCCCAACCCCAATATCCACCCCAGCCCAACACGTCGTAAGCCCAGCGCATCCCCAGGAGGAGGCCGAGGCTCAGACCCAACCAGGCCAGGAGCAACCACCCGTGAACTATGCGCACCCACGATCCTGTGGGTAGCGGGACGCCGGGCCTAAGTTTCGTGATCAAAGAAGAGAGAGCATAGGCGAAAGGTATTGAGAGCCCCACGTACCCCACGTACAACGTCGGCGGGTGAAAGAGCATACCCGGATGACGCAGCACCGGGTTCAAGCCGCGACCATCCAATGGCATTCGCGAGAACTGAGTAAAAGGATTGGAGTGATACAACGTCACGCCGGTGAAGAAGAGGCCCACAACGGCGAGAACAACCATCGCCCAGGGTATGAGCGCGCGCTTGTGTTCGTCACCCTCTCTGAGCGCGACCACGGCGAGGAACGCTTGCATTGCGCTCCAGAGCAGCAGTGAGCCTTCTTGTCCTCCCCACAGAGCGGAGAACTTCAGATAGAGGGGTTGCAGGCGCGAAGAGTGGTTGGCTACGTACATAATCCGGAAGTTGTCGGTCAGGAAAGCCAGCACCAGAAGCAGTACCGCACCTCCGAGCAAGGCGGCTGAAGCAATCATGGCATTGCGCCCACTCTCCAACCAGCGACGATCCTGAGTCCTAATGCTAATCAAAGCTGCGACGCCGCCGTAGAGCGTCGCCACCCAGGCCAGCGCCGTAATGAGAAGTCCAATATCGCCTAGCATTGTCAGTCCTCGATCTGCGCCGGCAGGTCCTCTGCATAGCGCGAGGGGCACTTCAGGAGGAGGTCATCCGCATGGAAAACGCCATTGGGCTGGAGAGAACCACGGACGATCGCTTGCGCCTCGTGCTGCAGCAAATCAGGCCGGACACCACGGTAGACCACGTCCATTTGAGCTGCGTCCGGGTTGTTAACAGCCATCGCGAGGACCGCGGCCAATCCGCCGGCGACATTGATCTCTTTGCGATCTCCGGGAATCTGTACGATGGTGAAAGTAACCTCAGGAATGGAAGCGTCGTAGTGAATGCTTTCGCCTATAACGGCGCCAGAGAGCGTGACGTTGCGGCCCCGCAAGTCCTCATCGAGGGCACGAAACTCCTCGATCGTCAGAAAGAAGTTGGCTGTCGTACCGGTGCTGCTCACGAGCAAGTAAAGGACGGCGACCGCTATCAAGACTCCAGCCATAACATAGCTGCGTTTCACGGTAGTTTGCCTCCAGAAGAGCATGTCAGATCTATCCCACAGTAAGTACTATATTGGGAATTATACAGGGCGCTGTTTGAGAAGCAAACATGAGTCGGAGGCGGTGTGTACGTCGCGATGAGACGAGCAAAGACGCCAGATTGGTTGCGTATCCTTCGGTGCCGGCTTGGCCCGTCGCGAAATGCAGCCATTCACTTGACTCCCGCTAACATATGTGCAGCCATTCGCTTGGCGCGATGGTCAAATCCGCTATCATGTACGAAGCTGCACAGTAGCAACCGCGCGATGTGAGACTATCGGCAGACGATAACAATGCAGGAGAACGATGGCCAATGGATTTTGATTTTCGTGGCTTTGGCAGATTTGTCCGGCGTGCGCTCTTTCCCAAGCGCAGTGCGCCCTATCGGCTGACCCTCAAACGGGCAGCGCTCCTGGCAGGGTTTTTTCCGGTATTTTACGTGACGGAGGCAATCACCCGTTCCTCGTTCCTGCTCGACAACCTGATCTACGGTGCTTTTCGTCGACAGCCGATTCATAAGCCGGTCTTCATTATCGGCAATCCTCGGAGCGGCACCACCTATTTACAACGGGTGCTGGCCAAGGACGAGCACACCTTCACGTGTATGCGCCTCTGGGAGACCCTGTTCGCGCCTTCCGTTTCTCAGCGGCGCGCAGCACGGACCTTACTCAGACTGACCGGATCGAGTGCTTCAGCGCTACGTAGGATCCTTTGGCGTCTGGAGCAGCTCGTTCTGGGCAAGAACCGGGTGCATGAGTCGAGCCTCTTTGCACCAGAAGAGGATCAGTATTATATGGTTCACATCTGGTCTGCGCTCATCGTATGGCACCTTGCAGGTATGCTCGATGAAGCTTACATCTACACGCGTTTCGACACGCGTATGAACCGGGCAGACCAGGACCGGATCATGAATTTCTACAGGCGTGGAATCCAGCGGCATCTCTATGCCCACCGCAATAGACCGGGTGGGAGCAGCCTTCACTATCTATCAAAGAACCCTTCAGCAACGCCGAAGGTCGCCGCCCTCTATCGCCACTTTCCGGATGCGCGCGTGATCTACCTGGTGCGCAATCCTCTCGACATGGTTCCGTCCATGGTCAGCGTCCTCGAATATGCCTGGCAGCTATTGGGTAGTCCGCCTAAGCGGTATATGGGCCGCGAGAGGATACTCGCAATGGCGCATCACTGGTACGAGTACCCCTTGAAACGGCTCGATCAAGCTCCGAAGGAAAGCTACATCATCGTCCGCTATGATGATCTCATCGCGGATGTCCGCGGCACAGTAGAACGCATCTACAACCATTTCGACCTCCCGCTGCAACCCGAATACGTTGAGTATCTGCGCAGGGAGACTGTGCGCGAGCGGCGCTACAAGAGCACGCACCAGTACGACCTGGTCGAGATGGGTCTTTCGGGAGAGCAGATTGTGACCGATTTCCGCGTTGTCTTCGAGCGCTTCGATTTCGATATGCGGGGTTACAAACCGACCGGCGTGCCGTCAGATCTGGAAGCTGAGCCCTTGGAGCCGCAAGAGGCCTAGCCCCCTCCCATCTC
>SLDA01000491.1 GCA_007125545.1 Thermoflexales bacterium
GATAGCTCACGACTTCGTCATACCCCACGTCGCGCAGCGACTTGCGCTCGCCTTTCGTGCCATGGCGGCGATACGCCTGTCCCCCACAGCCGTAAGCGCATGTGTCCGGCAACTCATGCCGGTTCGGATCGACTTTCGGAAAGCGGACTTTCAAGCGCATAGGTCTCCTCCTGCCGCTAGTCTACTCCCCATCCCACGTTTTGAACAGCCACCTCTTTCCGATGCTTGCGACCCCGGAGGTTGTCGGTATACTTTGGGAGTTGCCCGGAGATTGCAACCTGAAGCCAAGTGACCGCCGGGCCGGACATTGCGTATAAGGAGACGTGTTAATGGACTCACCTCCCATTCTTATGGACGAGACGATTGACTTCCTCGTCGGGTTGCTGAATACTCCGAGCCCGACTGGCGATACAGATGAAGCTATGGCCTATGTCGAAGCCGCGGTGTCGGGCTTGCCGTTGAGCGCCTCACGGATCCGTAAGGGCGGGCTTGTCCTCACATGGCCCGGTGATGACAGTCACCCACGCGCCTTGACCGCGCACCTTGATACGTTGGGCGCGATGGTGCAGCGTATCAAATCCAACGGTAGGTTAAGGCTTACACCTATCGGCGGTTTTGACTGGCACTCCGTGGAGACGGAAGGATGCGTCGTGATGACTCGCAGCGGTAAGACCGTGCGTGGAAGCATTCTACCCACAAAGGCCTCGGTTCATATTTACGGAAATGATGCCCGCGAGCTAAAGCGTGAGCCGGAGAACTACGAGGTGCGCCTGGATGCCCGTGTCGCTTCGCAAGCAGAGACAGAGCAGCTTGGCATCTCCGTCGGGGATTTCGTATATCTCGATCCGCGCGTGGAAGTCGTGGATGGCTTCGTGCGCTCACGCCATTTGGATGATAAGGCCGGAGTAGCTACCATCTTCGGCGCGCTTCTCTCGCTGCACCGCGCTGAACTCACGCCACGCTATCGTGTGGACATACTTATCTCAAGCTATGAGGAGGTCGGGCATGGGGCGGCGACGGGCATTCCCGCCGACGTCGAGGAACTGGTCACCGTCGACATGGCTGCTGCCGGCGAAGATCAGGCTTCCGATGAGTTCAGCGTTGGCATCTGCGCCAAGGATTCCGGTGGCCCTTATCATCTCGGACTGCGCCGCCGCCTGGAGGCGCTGGCTGAGCGCAATGGTATCCCCTTCAAGACCGATACGTATCCCCACTATGGCTCGGACGGTGAATCCGCATGGCGTGCCGGCTCCGATCTCGCCGTTGCCCTGATTGGTCCCGGTGTGGATGCCTCGCACTCCTATGAACGCACGCACCGGGATTCACTCGCCGCCACCATCAAGTTGCTGACTGTTTACCTACTCAGCGAGTAGCGCCGATGACGGATCTGGCTCAGCAACTCGACTGGCAGGTGCCTTACCTGACAGCGGACTTACCCGGCACCGGTGGTGCAATCCGCCGGGAAGTCGAAGACTTCATCGTCGATGAGGTCCCCGCCTATGAACCGTCGGGCGAGGGAGAACATACCTACTTCCGCATCGAAAAGTGGAGCATTCCCACCCCGGCATTGGTCAAGCAGATCGCGATCAAGCTGGACATCTCTTCGAAGGTCATCAGCTATGCCGGGCTCAAGGATACGCACGCCCTGGCCCGCCAGACGTTCTCCGCGCATTTCGTCGATCCTGCCAAGATCCATGCCCTGGAGCTGGAGAACGCCCGTGTGCTCTGGGTGACCCGCCATCGCAACAAGCTACGCCCCGGACACCTGCGAGGCAATCGCTTCACGCTGCGCATTCGCGATGTTTTACCCGATGCGCAGGGCCGTGCTGCTGACATCCTCGCAGTGCTCGCTGCCCGTGGCGTGCCCAACGCTTACGGACCGCAGCGGTTCGGTAACCGCGGGGACAACCACATTGTCGGATATCATCTGCTGCACAATGACCGCGCCGCATTGGAGGGGATGGGAATTCGCCGCCCCTCGCGGCAGATGCACGAATTCTTCATTAGTGCACTGCAGTCAGCGCTTTTCAACCGGGTGGTGGCTCTACGCATTCAACAGGGCACGCTAGACACCGTGATCGCCGGAGACATTGCCCGCAAGGAGGACACCGGCGGTATATTCACGGTGGAGGACACCGCAGCCGACCAGCCCCGTGCTGCCGCGTGGGCCATCACGGCTACCGGTCCCATCTACGGGTACAAGTTAATGCAGGCGCGCGACGAAGCCGGCATACTGGAGGCGCAGGTGCTCGCCGAGGCGGGCTTGGCGCTTGAGGACTTTCGTAGGGTGAAGGCCGAGGGCGTGCGCCGCCCCCTGCGCTTTAACCCAGAGGATCTGACCTGGGAGATTGAGGCTGATCACAACTTGGTGGTCAGTTTCTTCGCCCCGAAGGGCTCCTTCGCCACGCTGTTCTTGCGCGAGTTGATGAAGGTTCCTGATGTGCGGTAGGATTTCTACCTGCAATGCGGGACTGGACCGTTGATTGGGGTTATCAGACAAGCGGCGCCCCTGGGCGCCGCTTGTCTGTGGACTGGGCGCTATAGCAGCACGATGTTGTGTGCTGCGCAGGTTTCGATCATCCCGGGAGGCCAGAGGCTTGACTGTATCTCGCCAATGTGGGCTTTACGCAGGTAGAACATGCAGAGACGGGATTGCCCGATCCCCCCGCCAATGGAGAGCGGCAGTTGTCCAGCCAGCAGACGCTGGTGGAAGAGGAGATCTCGGCGCGCTTCTTGTCCGGTGATAGCCAATTGGTGCTCGAGAGCGCCTGGGTCTACGCGAATGCCCATCGACGACAACTCGTACGCGCAGTCTAGCAGCGGGTAATCAAGCAGTATATCCCCATTGAGGCCATGGTAACCATTGCCGGTTGGCGTCGTCCAGTCGTCATAGTCGGGTGCACGCCCGTCATGGGGCTCGCCGTCTGCGAGTGGCGCGCCGATGCCGATCACGAAGACGGCGCTGTGCGCACGGCATGCAGCACGCTCCCGTTCCTTCGGTGACAAATCCGGATAGACAGCCTGAAGTTCTTCGGTGTGCAAGAATGTCAGCCGCTTTGGCAGTACCGGGGTTATCTCCGGATAGAGGTGGCTAATGTACCGTTCCGTGCGCCGAATCACATCGTAGATCGTCTGCACAGTAGATTTCAGGTAATCCAAGGCTCGCTGCTCCGGAGTGATCGCCAGCTCCCAGTCCCATTGGTCGACATAGAGGGAGTGAAGATTGTCCAGCTCCTCGTCGGCTCGGATCGCGTTCATATCCGTGTAGATACCTTCGCCGGGGTGAATGTCGAGCGCAGCCAACTCCATACGCTTCCACTTTGCCAGCGACTGCACGATCTCCGCGCGCACGTCGTCCATAGCCTTGATCGGGAAGCTGACCGGACGCTCGACGCCGTTGAGGTCATCGTTGATACCCGTGCCGGCCTGCACGAAGAGGGGTGCTGTTACCCGCATCAGGTTTAGCTCAAAGGCAAGGTTAGTCTGAAAAAAGGTCTTAATCTCTCGGATCGCGAGTTCGGTTTCGCGAACGCCGAGTAGGGGGCGATAGCCCTTGGGCAGAACCAGTCGGTTCTCCATAGTTGATCTCTCCTTGATCACCAAGCTCCGGGAATTATCCCAAAGCCGCTGCTAAGGTCAAGAGTCTCCGTCGCTTACAGGTACATGTGCGGTATTATAGAACTATGCGCACGATCGCGAGCTTGAATAACGTCTCCTATCTGTACCCGCGCTCCCTGTCGCCGGTACTTCACGATCTCTCTCTCGAGATTCACGAGGGCGAGTTCCTCGGCCTGATCGGACCTACCGGGGCAGGCAAATCGACCCTATGCCTGACCCTGAATGGCATCGTGCCCCAGTTCTATGGAGGCCGCTTCTTCGGACGGGTGACCGTTGCCGGTTTGGATAGCCTGGATCAGCCGATCAGCGTCTTGGCCCGGCACGTTGGGATGATTCTTGAGGATCCGGAGATTCAGATAACGGCGTTCTCGGTGGAGAATGAGGTCGCGTTTGCACTCGAAAATCTTTCCCTTCCTCGTGATGAGATTCTGGTGCGCATTCCCGAGGCGCTGGCAGCAGTGCGCCTGGAGGGTACGGAGAAAAAACACCCTCACCAGCTCTCCGGGGGTCAAAAGCAGCGTCTGGTGATCGCTGCCGCGCTCGCTCTGCGTCCGCAACTTCTGGTGCTTGACGAGCCGACTGCCCAACTCGATCCGGTGGGTGCACGGGAGGTCTTCGAGGTCGTGCACGAGCTTAACCGCGAACTCGGCCTTACCATACTGCTCTCCGGACATGCTGCCGAAGAATTGGCGGAGTACGCAGATCGCATTGTGCTGCTTTCCGGCGGACGACTCGTGCGGTCCGGTTCGCCGGACGAGATCTACAGTGATGTGAAGCTTCTCATGGACAACAATCTGCGTCCGCCGGAGGTTACCCGCACTTTCTATCTCTTGAATCAGATTGACGTCCCCGTAGCCAACTTGCCTGTGCGGCTGGATGCAGGGGTGGCGGCGTTGCGTGAGATCTGGGACCGAGGAGTCGATGACTCACTACCACATCCGGTTCTCCCCGCGGAGGCCAACACGCGTTCCCCGGATGAGACTCCGGTCCTCTCCGTCGACAACCTTATTCACGAGTACGAGGATGGGACCCGTGCGCTGCGCGGGATTTCATTCGATGTGGGTCAGGGTGAGTATGTGCTCATCGCCGGTCAGAACGGTGCCGGCAAGACGACGCTCGTCCGGCACTTTCTGAAGCTTCTTGAGCCAACTGCCGGACGGGTCTTTGTGTGGGGCCAGCCGACGGGCAGTTTGACGGTTAGCGACATCGCGCGGCGCATCGGCTATGTAGGGCAGAATCCTGATAGTCAGATTTTCAATGCAACCGTAGAGGCTGAGGTTTCTTTTGCCCTCCGTAACCTTGAGTACCCACCCGCTGAGGTCGAGCGGCGGGTTAGCGAGAGCTTGGAACTGCTAGACCTGCGGGAGGTGCGTCGACGGCATCCACTCTCCCTGCCCCGGGGTGACCGGGCCCGTATCGTCATCGCTGCGGTGCTCGCGATGGAGCCCGAGGTTCTGATCTTTGACGAACCTACCACCGGGCAGGACTATCACGGTGCTCAGGTTATTCTGGACATCACACGCCGGTTGCATCGCGCCGGCAAGACGGTGATTGTCATCACGCACCAGCTCTATCTGATGCCTGGCTACGCTGAGCGGGTTCTCATTATGGGAGAGGGAACATTGCTGCTTGATGCACCCATCCGAGAAGCCTACCATGCCACGGACGTATTGGAAGCGACCTATCTGCGACCACCTCAGGCTGTGCTTCTGGCGCAGTCGGTCTGTTCAGACGGTACCGGTGCCTGTCTAATGCTCACGCCCGAGGACGTCGCAAGCTATGTCTCTCGCCGATTGGGTGATAGCATGGACAGGGGGAATGGGCATGAGTAGTTGGATGCTGCGCACGGTTGACCGGGACTCGGTGTTTACCCGCATCGACTTCCGTGCCAAAGTCGTAGCGGCTGCAGTGTTAACTTTGGTCGCCTTCGTCTGGGAGAGCCCGGTATTGACGGCTCTGCTGTTGGTGATCGTGATGCTGACCGCGTTGATTGCCGGCGTCAAGCCCGATTATCTATGGCGCGTCCTCAGGCTTCTGGCCCCTTTCTACCTCTTCCTATTGCTCACGCAGGGGTTTTTCGCCGGAGAAATAATCTTGGCACGAACAGGCGAGGAGATGCTGACTCCGCTTCTATCCTTTCCGGAGCAGTGGTGGCTGATTGGGGGGGCCACGATGACGCTGGAAGGTGTGCTGTATGGCTTCGCCGTGATCTTCAAGACCCTAATCATGGTGCTGGCCCTGCCTCTTGTCATTTTTACCACCGATGTGAATGCAATGGTGGTGGGATTGGTTAAGGTCGGCATTCCGTATAAGGTCGCCTTTGTTTTCTCTGCGACGTTCCGCTTCTTCCCGCTCCTTTTCGACGAAATCCAGTCCATTATCGAAGCGCAGCGCCTGCGCGGGCTAGCCTTTGAGCGGATGGGTCCGCTGAAGCGGGCGCGTGTGTACGCCCGAATTGCTGTGCCCCTTATCCTGGGCGCCATTGTGAAGTCGCAGATGACGGAGGTTGTCCTTCAATCGAAGGCATTCTCCGGTAGTTCCGACCGGACCTATCTTCACGAAGCACGTCTCACGGCGCTTGACTACGCTGTTGTGCTGGCCTCGATCTTTTTTCTACTAGCGGCGGCTATCGCTTATTTAGGCTTCGACATCGGCAGATTTGCCGGCCCTTTGTAGTTGTGTCGACATCATTCCGAAGTAAAGTAGGGGATTGGGGTCGGGCTTTGGATGCTGAATACTTGAGAGTTAATACTTGCGATTGGGAGGGTGGATGCGTCTGGTCTTCGTCGTTAACGATGCTGCTGTAGAAATTGAGGCTGTGGCGGAGGACATGACACTTGTTGATCTTCTCCGCGATCTGTTGGGCCTGACAGGTACCAAGCGAGGATGCGAGAGCCGGACTTGTGGAGCGTGCTCGGTGCTCGTTGATGGTAGGCTCACTCGCGCTTGCCGCACAACGGCACAGGATGTAGAGAGCCGGCATGTGACCACCATTGAGGGGCTTCGCGGACCCGATGGCGATCTTAGCGATCTGCAGAACGCGATGCTGGACCACGGTGCTGTGCAATGCGGCTATTGCACGCCGGCAATGGTGGTGGCGGCTGAGGCGCTGCTGCGCCGTAACCCGTCGCCCACGCGTGCAGAGATTCGATCTGCGATCAACGGCATCCTCTGCCGTTGCACCGGGTACCAACAGATTGTGGATGCGATCGAAGCGACGTCTCGCGGACGCAGAGCGGCTCGAAGTAGCGGTGAGACGGCCTCGACAGCACACTCAGGAAGCTCACAATGACTAAGCTTAAGTATGTCGGCAGCTCCAACTTACGTAATGTCGATGGCATCGAAAAGGTGACCGGGCAAACCCGGTACGTCGGGGATATGACGGTGCCTCACATGTTCGTCGCGAAGGTGCTACGTAGCCCGGTACCCCACGCGCTCCTGACCGAACTCGACGCCACGCCTGCGCTGGAGATCCCTGGCGTGAGGGCCGTTGTCACCGCTGCGGATTTTGTTGATCAGGGAAACTACGGATGGCCCATCAAAGATGCTTACATACTGGCCCATCGAAAGGTACGTTTCGTCGGCGAACCGATCGCTGTGGTCGCTGCCGACAATGCTGCCGCCGCTCAAGCCGGTGTCGACGCAATTGTCGTACGCTATGACACCTTACCGGTCGTCTCCGACCCGTTGCGCGCCCTGGAGGCCGATGCATCGCTAATCCCGGAGGTTTCTCCCACAGGCCGGGGCAATCTTTGCAATACTCATCTTGTTCGCAATGGTGATCCCGACCCGCTTCTCGCTGCTGCACCCGCCCTCTTCGAGGGTACTTATGATCTGCCTCATCAGGAGCACGCTTATCTGGAGACGGAGGGTGCTCTAGCAATTCCTGAGCCCGATGGAGGTGTGACGGTCTATGTGAATGTGCAGAGCCCTCATATCAACCGGAATAACGCCGCGATGGTGCTGGGGTTGCCAGTAGAGAGTGTACGCATTATCCAGCCACCGGTTGGAGGCGCGTTCGGCGGCAAGGATGACGTGCTTTACCAGACAACGGCGCAGGTTGCGAAGCTGGCTCTACTTACCGGGCGTCCGGTCCGACTGGTGCTGAGCCGGACCGAGTCGATGGCGGCGTCCTATAAACGCCAGGCCATGCGAATTCATCTGAAGCTCGGAGCCGAGTCTGACGGGACGCTACGCGCTGCCCGTGCCGATCTGATTGTCGACAGTGGCGCCTTTGCTTCGACGACACCTCTCTCCTCGTGGCGTGCTACGATGCATGCGGCGGGTGGCTATCGCTACGATGCCGTGCAGGTTGATATGCGGACCGTGTATACCAACAATGGCTACTCCGGCGCTTTCCGCGGTTTCGGAAACACCCAGGCTACAGCGGCCATAGAACTGGCCATCGACGAACTTGCCGCGAATTTGGGGCGAGACCCCCTCGACTTTCGTCTTCAGAATTGCCTCCGCCGTGGCGACTTGACGATGACCGGTGCTCCCCTCGGCTCGACGATAGGCCTAGCTGACTGTCTGGAGTGGGTGCGTAACCGCTCGGAGTGGACGTCAAAGCGGGCTACCTATGACGCGCAGCCGGCGGATGCCGAACGGCGGTATGGGATCGGGGTAGCCTGTTACTTCCACGGCATTGGCCTGGGCGGTGAAGGCGTCGACTTTGCCACCGCTACCCTACGTGTCGAAGCCGATCACAGCCTTACGCTAACCTCGGGTTTGACCGACTTTGGACAGGGCAGTCGCACCATATTTACACTCGTGGCTGCCGAGATGCTGGGCGTGACGATGGAGCGGATCCGTGTATTGCGGCCTGATACCTACACCGCGCCCGATTCGGGCCCCACCGTCGCGTCTCGCGCCTCTGTGGTGGGCGGCAATGCGGTTCGCGTGGCCACGAGCAAGATCGCGGCTATGCTCGATATGTCTGCCGCAGACTTGCTTGGTTGCGAACCAGAGCAGCTTGTCCGCGACGGTGAACAGTATGTGGGACCCGACGAGGAACCTGCGACTTTCGAGGAGGTCGTCGACCACGCGCGCGAGTTGGGATTCCAACTCTCCGCACAGGGACGTTGGCAGGTTCCCGAGATCGAGTGGGATTTTGAACGCGGAACCGGCGTGCCCTATTTTGGCTATGTCTTCGGTGCGCAGGTTGCCGAAGTGGAGGTTAGCCGGCGCACAGGTAGGACCCGCGTCGTGAAAATGTGGGCTGCGCATGACGGAGGACGTATTCTGCACCCCACGGGTGCGCTCGGGCAGATGTATGGTGGGATCGCACAGGGCCTAGGTTACGCGTTAATGGAGAATTTCCGGTTCGAAAACGGGATACCGCAAGCTCTGGACTTCGACCGGTATCGTATCCCCCGCGCCAACGACATGCCCGAGATTGAGGGGACTTACATCGAGACTCATCTGCCCGAAGGTCCCTATGGCGCCAAGAACCTCGCCGAGCCCGTTATGATCGGTGCTGCTCCGGCTATCGGCAACGCTTTCGCCCATGCGACCGGGGTTCGCATCCGCGGTTTCCCACTGCCCAGAGTGGCACAGCGGAAGTAGTGCTTGGGAGAGGTCCGATGAACAAAACTCCGGCACCGCTGTGTTTGCGCTAGAACCTTTGTGCGATATAATTGGGCCATTACCCACGTAGCGCCCAAAGGAGTTCCCATGGAGGGATCAAAACCCTCGTGGTTGCATAGCAACGTGACCGAAATTGCCGTGAAAGCGCAGGAACGGCGCGCTCACCGGCTCATGCTCCAGGGAAATCTTGACGGCGCGATGGCCGTCTACCGGGAGATTCTGGCTCTCGACCCTGATTCCGCTAACGCACACTACCAGCTTGGTCTCTGCTACCGTCAGCGGCGAGAGAGAGAGCAGGCGGTGGCGTCACTGGAACGAGCCCTTGCCCTGGGCGACACACGTGCTCAGCGTCTATTGTCGGAGATGGCACCTGGGACGGCGGAGGCAGCGCCTGGGACGCCATCTCCGCCGTCCCAGGCCCCATCGCGGGCACGCTCGACGGGACCCCAAGCGCAACCGTCTCCGGCTCGTCACAGTGAGGGCGGAGCGGGCCCCGCCGTCGTCGTAGGAGGACGTCCCCTGGCTGCCGATGCGCTTTGGCCCGGGGTAACCGCTCCTGCCGACCCTGTGGTTGCCGAGCGACCCGCCTCATCTTCAGGTTATCACTCGCGGCCTGACTCGAAGGACGTGCCGGCTCACGAGGAGCTTGCGGCGCGTCCGATCATCTGCCCGCCGCTTGATGATGTTTTCAGTTCACAAGGACCCATCGCGCGCATTCTGGGAGCGCAATACCGTCCGCGCGGGGGCCAGGTGCGGATGGCATCTCTCATTCGGGATGCGTTACAGAGCTGCAGCCACGCTGTGATAGAAGCGGGCACGGGCATCGGCAAGTCCTTTGCCTACCTTGTCCCGGTTCTATGGGCCGGTGCACCCACCGTCGTCAGCACCTCGAACAAAGGGCTAATGAACCAGCTCTGGGAGACGGATATTCCCCGGCTTCAAGAGGTGGCACCGCGACCCGTGAAGGCTGCACTCATCAAGGGGCGTAGTAACTACGTGTGCCTTCTGCGGCTGGAGAGGTTGCGGCAACAGATCGGGTTGGCGGGCCGCGAGCAGGCTTTGGCGCTGGTTAGTGAGGGGCTGGCACAGGTTCCCTTGGCGGATATGGAGCTCATGCGCCTCCCGATCGAGCTCAAGCTGCGATTGACCGCGCCCAGCCACGAGTGCCAGGGGCGACATTGCTCGCACTTTGAGAACTGCTATTACGAAAAGGCCAAGCGTGAGGCAGTTGGAGCCGATGTGGTCGTGACCAATCACGCCCTTCTCTGCTACAACGCACTGCTGGCCGACAACCACATTCTACCGGTGAAGCCGGTGCTCATCATTGATGAAGCACACCAGCTACCGCGTTACGCCATCGAAGCGTTGACCCAGGCGTTAGGTCAGGATCAATTCTGGGGTCTGTTGAATGCTCAGGCCGTGCGCGAGGCAGGGACGAATCCCGATCTGCTCGCTGAGTTGCGTTCCGCATACGAGGACTTTCTGCGCGCGGTCGATAGTCAGCGTCCCGGCGCAACGAGTTCTCCCTATCGTCCGACCCGCTGGGCCCTGGAGGGAGAGCTGCAGTCAGGGATGGCGCTCTGGGATGCGCTGGGACGCCTTCAGAGTGCGCTGTCCGCTGCTCGTACCCTGGATGAAGGAGATAGGGAGGCAGTGATGCTGCAGGCTGTGGAGATGGCAGAGACGGCGCGTGCGCTCTCCGTCCCGGAGCCCGAAACCCACATTCGTCTCTGCGAGGTCGGCGAGGAGCGCACTGCACTGCCAATGGAATCTTACAAGGCGCTCTACCGCCCCCTGGAGGTCGCCGATCCGCTCGCCCGCCTACTGTTTGACACGTGGCCGCGCGTAATTTGCACCAGTGCCACGCTGAGCGTCGCCCACGACCTGGGCTGGTTCCGGCGTCAGGTAGGATTGATGGGCGTGAATGGTGAGAGTCGTGTCATTGCGGAGACGTTACGCGGGCCCTTTGACTACTCGCGGCAAATGCTGCTTTATACACCCCGGGCGCTGGTACCTGTCTACGATGAGCAGCAACAGGCGTTCACGGGGAATTATGTCGCGCAGCTAACCGCTGAGATCCGGCGCCTCCTGGAGGCCAGCCGGGGACGGGCTCTGGTCTTGTGTACGAGCCGTGCTCGCATGACCCAACTCTATGACGCGCTTTCCATGGAATTCTATGGGCGATACCCTTGCTATAAGCAAGGCGATTACGCGCAGCCCGAGCTGGTAGCGCGTTTCAAGCAGGAGGGCAACGCTATCCTTTTCGCCACGCGCGGCTTTTGGGAGGGGCTCGATATACCCGGAGAAGCTCTGGCGCTCGTCGTCCTCGACAAAGTTCCCTTTGTACCCTACGACGATCCCATCATCCGCCGTCAGGAAGCCCGGATTCGTGCGCGTGGCGGCAATCCCTTCAAGGAAATTCAACTTGGGTCGGCCATTCTTAGTTTGCGCCAGGGCGCGGGCCGCCTCATCCGAAGTGAGAACGATCGGGGTGTCATTGCGCTGCTAGATGCGCGGGTCCTGACCAAGAGCTATGGTCGCCAGATCATCCAATCCCTGCCCGAAGGATGCCATACTCTGGATTTCGATGATGTCGCCGCTTTCCTAAAGTGACGATCACGGCAACGACGCCGCGGCCCGGTGAAATTTCACCGGGCCGCGGGATGAATTGGGTTGGCGGACTCGAGGTTCAGCCAAAAAGGCTTGCGCGCTGCCTGATAGGACTGTAGTTGGATGAGGTGGATGTAGATAGTTCGATGTGGATGTCGAGATAGTTGTCCATGTCGATGTGGTGGAAGTAGGTTTCGTAGTGGGTGAGGGTGGTAGAAGTAGAAGACGGGGTAGAGGTCGGTGAGCGATGTAGAAGGTGGTGTGGGTGAGGCGTTGCCGATGATTCACAACGGTAGAAGCAGAGTCGACCAAAAAGTTCCTTACCAACCCAATGACGCTGGTAACCGCTTTTAAAGGTACGTTGGTGAGTTCTCTTCTATGTTTCTTGAGCACCCTTATCATACCATATTCTAACTAGAATGCAACCTCCAATTCTCCGATTTTTGGAAACTCATCGATGTGCAACTATCTGCAATACGTCGGAGCCCCTGATAAAAGCATTACCGGTGCGCCAGCTCGTGACTGAGATCCAGATAGAGTTTCACAGCTTCCGGCGGCGTCGACCAGGTGAACTCATTGCCGATGCGCATAAAGTATCCACCGGTCATTTTCGCCGTCTCGACCATCCGCTCCACCATGGCCCGGATCTCGGCGGGATTGTTGCGCGATAGGATACGAGTATCCCCTTCGCCTGTGAGAAAGCAGTCTTGATGTTTGCGGGCGATAGCCTTGTAGTCATTGTAGGGCTCTCCCAGAATACCTCGCGCGCCGCATGCAAAGACGTCATCGACAAAGGCATCGACACACCCGTCGGAAATAAAGGTCACTTCCTTGCCTGCATCTTTGACGATACTCCAGAACTCCTCATAGCGTGGAAAGATGTACTTGTGCATCCACTGCGGCGAACACACCGGTCCACGGGTAGTGACAATGTCGTCGTGACAGTGCACGAAGTTGACCGGGAGTCGGGCGAAAGCCCGGAAGAGCCGGCGATTCAACTCCGCAAACTCATTCATCACCCGCTCGAACCGCGGATCCAAGCAGCTTTCCAGAAAGAGCTCCCAGCCAAAGACGAGTAGTGGCCACATAAACATAGTCTGATAGGTGCCGGCGCTCGCAGTAGACCCCTCAGGAGCCGTGTCGCCCCACTCCTCCGGGTAGTTCTTGCGGAAGTGCTGGTAGAGGGTCTCCTCGCTCGTAAAGTCCCAAGTTGTTACGATGTAACTCTCGCTCCAATCGGGCTCCGCCAACGGCGAGAAGTTCAGAACATCCTCGACGGTCCGGAAACGCGGGTCGTGGTCCCAGTGATGCGTCACACCGCTGGCCCACCGCACGACCCGGCGCCCACTCGTAGCGACGCCGACGGTCTCATTTTCGCCCTCAAACTCGGGCGGCGCGATGGGATCATCCGTCTCGGGGATCTCCACGTTGAGCTTCGGATACATTTCAGCGAGCTTGAGCCGGCATACCCGAGGGTGCTCGTAGTAATCGATGCCCGTGATGTACGTCTCCGCTTGCGGACAGCCTAGAAACTCCCAGTGAGGTATGTCCTTGGGTGCCTGCCCCATCAGCGCTTGGTAGCTGATCTTGTCGTATGACATGCTTTTCCTCAGCCTTCCGCGATGATCCGGTCCACGACCAGCTGGCGGAACTCCGGCGATAGACGGTTGAAGTAGGCGCTGAACCCCGTCACGCGCACGATCAGATCTGGGTAGAGCGAGGGATCCGCATGCGCAGCGAGGATCTGCTGTTTGTTCAAGATGTTCATATTGATCTGTGTCCCGCCGAGTTCGAAGTGTGTGGAGATGAGATCCATAACGTGATCCACACCATCCGCGTCATTGGCCAGACCGGGGTCCAGGTCGATCTGCATCGGTGCGGAGTTGCCCCAGCCGGGATTCACGTCGGCAATCGCTACTGCCATCGCGGAGGGCGCACCGTCCTTGCGGAAGCCGGGATCCGGATTCGCACCGTGGGAGATCGGATCGCCGGTCTGTCGGCCGTTGGGTGTGGCCTTAAGGTTCTTGCCAAGACCGATGGTGTTGGCCCAGGAGAAGAGACCGGGAATCATATTGTGACCATTGGGTGTTGGATTCGCTTTGACGAAGTCGGTGAATGTGTCCTCGATGTGGCGTGCCCACACATCGGCGCGCGAGCCTCCACTGCCGAAGCGTGGGGTTGTTCTCATCATCAAGCGGGCTCGTTCTCCCTCCGGTCCTTCCCAGTTGGCGTCGAGATGGTGCTTGATCTCCGTCCACGTCAGGCGGCCCTCCTGCTCTACCCGCTGCTCCAACGCACCGAAGGAATCGGCTACTGTGGCGAGGGCCGCGCCATCCACGCAGAGATTGAGGTACTCGACTCCACCGTGCGATGCATCGATGCCCTGCTCGATAGGACCGTGACAGAGCAAATCAAGCACAAGCTCTGGGAACACCTCGTGCATATGGGCTACCTGGAAATCCAGTCCTTTAGCAATGGCTGCGACGGCCCTGTGCAGGTGGCGTTCGAACAGCCCC
The DNA here is from genome assembly GCA_007125545.1 of Thermoflexales bacterium. Lineage (GTDB taxonomy): Bacteria > Chloroflexota > Anaerolineae > B4-G1 > SLSP01 > PWVB01. Next base: position 14,331 of record SLDA01000491.1, read on the forward strand.
CAGAGACCATCGACAGAGCGCTCGCCACCCGGATCGGTATACATCTCCTCAAAGGCCGCCTGGAAGACTGCCCCAAAATTGATCTTCACACAGTCGTTAAGTGTATACTCACGACCGGGGAGGGCGCACCAGTGACAGCCGGAGTAGGCGCGCTGAGTTGCGAGTTCCATCGGGTAACCATTACGGGCGAAGCCCTCGGCGAAGCTGTCGATGCCGAGGAACTTCGGTACTCCCTTCTTGTCCTCGAACATAATCTCGACTCCGCGTCGCAGCAGATCGCGATTGACCTCTTTACCTACTGAAACGGCGACGTTGGATGGAATGCCGATCCAATGGGCGGCCTCCAGCGTCATAAAGGAGACGGCGTTGGTCACGTCCTTCGTGGCTCCGTCTGGCCCTCCCAACTGTATATACGCCGTGTCCCGGAGCAGCAGACATGCTAGATGGAAAGTTGCTTCCTTACTGGTCAGAAGACCGGCTTCGCGCTCCCGCTCGTAGTAGGGCTGGAGGATCACATCAATCTTTCCCAGGGAGCCGCTGCCGTTATACATACGTGCCGCCATCTGGTACCAGACGATCCATTGACAGGCCTCTCGGAAGGTTTCTGGCGGCTGGGTAATCAGACGATCGTTGATGTCGGCCATCTCCAGCAGATTGCGCCGTAGCTGAGGATGTGCTTCGTCTTGCGCCATTTGCCGAGCGAGGGTAGCGTTTCTACCGATCCAATCCTGCATGCCTGATACAACGGCCTCAAGTCCGGCGTAGAAGTCTTGTGCCTCTTGGGAGCTGTTGACTTGCCGGTAGCGGTTGATTTTGTTCAGGATACCCTGCCACCCCAGCTCGAGTCCAAGTGTTAGGTCCTGACAAAAATGTTGTGGCGCACCAATCCCCGAAATCAGTTGGTAGGTCTCCTGATCTTCCTGTAGATGGCTGAAGTCAAGTTCTGGCTTCCAGCCTCCCTTACGGAACGAGCCAAAGTTCGTCATATAGGCGCCGGCGAGCGAGCTCATGGGATCGATAAAAGGTGGATGGCTTTTGAGCAGGGAGGCGAAGTTCTCTCCGCACGCCCTTGGGCCATAGAAACCGCCGTTAGGGTGGTTGCTTGTGATTTCCACGCCCGACATAATCACGTCAGTAATCGGCACGCCCGATCCACTGATCGTCTCTACGACCTCACGCCGGTCGTGCGGTGGCAGGATGAAAGCCAGATCATCGCTGTTTAGCGAACCGGTTATCTCCTGTTTCTCGAGATTGGATGCGATCTTGGCCTCCCGGAGGGCCTCGATTCTCTGATCGTAAGTGATGGTTTCAAACGCTATTATCTCGGCCATAAAGCCCCTTTCCTTACCGACTAAGCGACCTTCTCTACCCCTCTACTTCCCCTTTAACTCGATGCCATAGCCACGCGCTAGATCACGCAGCTCGCTCATATAGGTCTCACTCGGAGCCTCCAACTCGCTGGCTTTGTACTCCATTCCCAAGCTGCGGTACTTGTCGGCTGCCAGACGATGAAAACGCAGCAGTTCCAACGTGGGCAGTGGCGCATCCTCGCCACTCTCGGCGCGATAGGCACTGCGCAGCTCGGTCAGATGCTTCACGAAACTCGCGATGTCGCCGATGGCTTCTGGTGTATCGTTGACCGTCGGGATGACAGGTGTGCGGAACCAGACGGGCTTGGGGGTCTTCATCAGCTGTTCGGCAATCGTCAGAATGCGCACGTTGGAGACGCCGGTGGCGGCGCGATGGGCGTCAGGATCCATGTGCTTGAGATCCATCATCACCAGGTCTACCAGAGGCAGCAGGCTCTCCAAGTCGGCCCAGCGGTAGTTTCCGCAGGTCTCGATGGCTGTGTGCAGCCCTTCGTCTTTACTGCGTTGCAGGAGGGCTTCTGTAAACGCGCGCTGCAGCATCGGTTCCCCACCGGAGAGGGTGATACCACCTCCCGAACGTTCGTAAAAGGCACGGTCGGCAAGTACATCGGCCATAACGTCATCGACAGTGACCGATTCGCCCGTAAGCTCCAGTGCGCCGGAGAAGCACTCGTCCACACACGCCTCGCACAGCGTGCAGGCCTCGCGCAGGTAGACGTGCTCGCCATCCTCCAGTATATGGGCTTTGTGCTGACAAACCTCACGACACGCGCCACAACCGATGCACCGTTCTGGGTAGAACTGAATCTCAGGCTGCGAACGGATGCCCTCAGGATTGTGGCACCAGAAGCAGTTAAGGGAGCATCCCTTAAGGAAGACGGTGGTGCGGATCCCTGGTCCATCGTGGACACTGAAACGCTGTATGTTGAATATGATCCCGTCCATA
>SLDA01000576.1 GCA_007125545.1 Thermoflexales bacterium
GCACCCAGAGCTAGCGCGTGGCGCCGCGCGTGCGCGCTCGTGTCGATGGCGATCAAACGACCAGCCCCGGCGACCTTGGCCACCATCAAGCATAGCAAGCCGATACTGCCGACGCCGATGATGACGACATCGTCGCCCAGCTGCATCTCACTATATTGGATCACGCCTTTCCAGGCCCCCGACAGCGGCTCGGTGAGCGCCGCCGCATCGAAGGAGAGCGTCGGTGGCTTGTGAAACAGACACCCTTCTGTGGTCAGCATATATTCGGCGAATGCACCCGGCCACACATCGTCGGGTCCATCGCCGCCAGTTGTGAAGGCGTGTTCGCAGTAGTGTGTGTTGCCGGTGCGGCAGTGCTTGCAATAGCCGCAGTAACCCGAGGGCTGACAGATGACCTCATCCCCCTCCTTGAAATGGGTCACGCCCGGTCCTACCCGCGCCACAATGCCACTCGGCTCGTGACCCGGAATGAAGGGAAAGGTAACGTTGCGCCGGATGCCTTTGATGGCCTTGACATCCGTGGCACAGATGCCACAAGCCTTGATACGAACGGTCACCTGCCCAAGCTTGGGTTCCGGAATCGGCACCTCTTCGAGGACCAAGTGATTAAATTCATGCAGGACTGCTGCTAACATGATGACCTCCTCAAACTTGCTTGTCCTTAAGTCGGCTGCCTGCTTGAACGCTGAGCCACCGCGCTCCTTCTACAGCCAGTCCTGTTCCCAGCCGATGAGTCCAGCATCCCCCTCCACTTCGCCGCCGGCCTCCAGATAGGCCTGTTCAATATTCCAACGGTGCGCGTTGGGATATTCATCCGGCTGCGTAAAACGAATGTGTTCGCATGCCTTGACTGATTCTGTTAGCGTAGCACCGCGCGCCACCGCTTGACTGGCACAGGCACTTACCGCATCCAAATATGCGCCATCGTGTGCGAAGCGGTCACTGATCTCTACAGGGTCAGCCGTCGGCGTTCCGTGGCCGGGCACGAGCACACGCACCTGCAACCCCGCCAGTCGAGACATGGTCTGCCGGTAAGCGGCAAAGGAGTCCATCACCATGGGGATCTCCAGATCGCTCAGCATATCGCCTGCAAAGAGCAGCCCGCTCTCTGGCTCGTAGAGCGCGCAGTGATCCGGCGCGTGGCCCGGGGCAGCCACAATTAGCAGTTCGTGATCTCCAAACTCGACCGTCACTTGCTCGTCAAAGCTGCAATCCGGCTGTGGAAGGGCGTAGGCCGGCTCGGGAGCAAGCCCCTCCGCGTGCCGCCAACGGGTCACCAACTGCTGAAGGTGATGGGCGTGGGCGTTCAGAACGGCTGCGTAAGCCCGGTGGGCCAGGATGGGCACGCCGGGAAACCAAGCTGGGCCCATAATGTGATCCCAGTGCGCGTGGGTGAGCACGAGCGCCCGCGCGACAGATCGGCGCGCGGAGATGAAAGCACGAATGGCGTTTAGTTCCATCGGCGTGACGCCCGGATCAACGAGGACGCTCTCGCGGCCCGAGTGAAAGATGGCACTGTTGGTCGCGTAGACGCGGCTCTGGGAGATGCAGCAAGTTGGGCTTAGGGCACGCAGCAGTTCAGGCATGTAAACCTGGCAGCACAGTGCGGAGCAGAGCTCTCTGTGCCGGACACGCGAGTGAGGCAGAAGGATGGATCGCGGTCAGGACATCAGCGGTCCGCTGAGAAGTCTGTCTTCGGAATGGTTGGCGCAAGGTCGCGCTCACGCGCCGGGAACAACCGGTCCGCCCATTCTGGCGACCGCATCGCGCACCTTGTCGGGCGTTGCGTCGCGCAGGGCACCCTTGGGCGCCTTCGCCTCCGCATCGACCAAGATGGCGACCACACCTTCTTTGCACGGAATGGCCAAATCCACCGTGTAAGTCTGACTCTCGTCCCGGATCAGGTACTCGCGCTCGGGGAAAAAGCCGCTCTCTTTGAGGGTCACATAGAGCCCATCGGCGCCGGTTAGATAGAGGTCATTGATCTCCTCGGCAGCGGAAAAGCGATCCCACGTTGTTGTGATGAAGCTCACGCGTCGCCAGCGCAAACTGGGGATGGGCGGATCGCGGCGGATGAGTGGACCGATTTGCAGCTTGTAGTACTGCTCTTCGGCACGTGGATGGTCGATCTCATCCGGGACAAGGTCGCGCCGGCGGACAAGCTCGTGGCCGCGAACCTCTGCATACCAGGGAATGCTCCAGCGTTCTGCGTTGAACTTGGCTGTGAAGTAGAATCCCAGGACGGCAGCATCGGTCGCGCACTCCGGAGCATGGCGGACCGGAATACGGTACCAGCCCTCCGTCTGGGCCCGTTCGAAATCCCGCGGCTCTGGCATCACGCCGACCAACACACGATCACCCGCGTGAAACATATGCCACCTCCCACGACTAAGGGGTTGAGATGATTGCAGCCTTGCGACACACGCCCCGCTAATACTCGGGTATCGCTCCGAGTATAGAGGAGCCGGCAGCCAAGTCAAATTCGCGCCGGCGAGCGACCGACCACGTCGTTTTGGAGTGATTGACAATTGACCGCACGTGCTAGGATAGAGATAGAGTTCAGCCACTACATCATACTGGAGGATAGCAAACGATGCGGATCCATCACATTGCGATAGCCGTCAAGGACCTTAACTCAGCGCTGAGCTTCTACCGCGATGCGCTAGGTATCGAAGTCAGCCAACGTCGGGAGGTGCCGGCAGAAGGCGTGGAGATTGCCTTCCTGCCTGTGGGCGAATCAGAGCTGGAACTTTTGCAAGCTTTGGACTCGACCAACAGCATCGGGCGATTCGTTGCGTCGCACGGCGAGGGCATCCACCACATCTGCCTACTCGTGGACAACATTGAGGCTGCCGTCACACAGCTTGAGGCGGAGGGAGCGCGGATGGCGACGGGAATCCGCAGTCATCCGGAAGGTACGCGCTACACTTTCGTTCATCCAAAGAGTACGCACGGCGTGCTCATTGAGTTATACGAGAAAGCAGGAAGCGAGGACGCAAAATCAGCGAATCTCGCGAACGAGATTCGCTGATTCTGCTCACAGATAGCCAGATCTCAATTCTCTGAAACGACGCAATTAGACGAGAAGCTGCTTGGCCAGCGTAGCGGCACGGCTTGCATCGGGTGCATAGCCGTCGGCGCCGATCTCGTCCGCATAAGCCTGAGTTACAGGTGCGCCACCGATCAACACCTTGACGGAATCCCGCACTCCGGCCTCTTGTAAAGCGTCCACGGTATTCTTCATATTGGGCATAGTCGTGGTTAACAGCGCCGACATACAGATCACGCCCACGCCCTGATTCTTGACCGAATCCACAAACTGATCGGGCGAGACATCCGTACCCAGATCGAGGATCTCAAATCCTGCACCCTCAAGCATCATACAAACCAGGTTCTTTCCAATGTCATGTAAGTCACCCTTGACGGTGCCTGCAGCCACCTTGCCAATCGGCTTGATGTCGGCGTCAACCAGCTTGGGTTTTAGAATCGCCAGGCCGGCCTTCATCGCGCGCGCCGCAATGAGCATCTCGGGGACGAAGTATTCGCCCTCCTCGAACAGGCGGCCCACCTCACCCATCGCCTTGATCAACCCCTCATTGAGAATCTCAGAGGCGGATACACCTTCGTCCAGGGCTTCCTGCACGTTGGTCTGGACCAAGTGCATGTCGCCATCCATAATCCCTTCACGAATAATCTCCAGCTTGTTCTCCATGTACATCCTCCTGAATAGCCGATGTGTTGACGACGAGCCAGCTTTCTCGCCATTATATAGGACAAAGTGCTAAAGCAAAATAGCAAACAGGTTGCGAGAGCAGACAATCTGCTATCTACGGCAATCTGTGAGTTGGATTTGGCATAGGGGGATGAAAGTAGGCCACATCCAGCACCTGAGCCGTCACCTGCAGTTCTGCCGTGAGGGCAGCCACCACCTCATGCACCAACCCGTGCAGTTCCTGCGCCGAAGCCTCTACGCGCGCATTGAGCAACACCGTGAGCGAGGTACCTGTAAGAGCTGGGATCCCCCGCTGCCAATCCTCGATCTCTAGGGTCGGGAAACTGAGTTTCGCTTCTTCGCCTTCCCCTCCTTTCACAAGGAGCTTGAGATGACCAATCGTCATACTAGACTGCTGCAAGCGGTTCAACAGTGCCGCAACAAGCCTGTGTACTACCATTCCTCCGGTATGTTCCGGCACCGTGAAGATCAGGGCCTCGTCCAACCAGGCTAATGCAGCTTCGCCTGCGCCGTACCGTTCGTAGTCCATTTCAAGCGACTCAGCCGGCGGAGCAGCCTCACCGAACTCCATCGCCCTCACCCACCCACGCAAATCTGCCAAATCAAGCGAATTCTGCAGCCGCAGCGCTTTGCCCGGATAGCGCGCCTCAAGAACAGAGAGCATACTCTCCAAATGCTCATCCGCCAGCAAATCACGTTTGTTGACGACGAGCATCCCCGCTTCCTCGATTTGCTTGTCGAAGAGATAGACCACATCATCGCTAAAGGGCATGGGCATTCCCAAGACACGACGACGTAGCAAACGAGCGTCGGTGAAAACCGAGAAACTTGAGGGTGCCGGAAGGTCCGATCCTCGCAGCGTAAGCAGGGGCTTGACGACGGTAGCTACAATATCCGCGCAAGAACCCACGGATTCCGCAAAGATCACATCGGGCCGTACCGTATCGCGAAGGTGCGCGAGCTGTCCCTCGAGGTCATCATAGTTGCAACAGAAACAACCGCCGGTGACCTCGACTGCCGGCACATCCAAAGTCTGGAAGAAAGCTGTATCGACGAGATAGCGACCCTGGTCGTTAGTGACCACGCCGACCTTCTTCCCCTGGTCCATCAGATGTCGCGCGGCGCCAATGATCGCGGTCGTCTTGCCGCTACCCAAAAACCCTCCCACGATGTGCAGATCCACGGTCATTCCTGCAAGCGTTTTTGGATTTCGTCGACCAATTCCCGATTGCTGGGTATCAGGGACGAGTATCTAAGCTCACCATTGATGTAAATGCTCGGAAGGTTCTTGACACCCATCTTCATCATACGAGCCACATTCTCGCGCTCGGTGAACTTATACTCAACCAGCTCTACTTGCTGATCGCCGACCTCTTGCGTGGCGCGAATTGCCGCATCTCGCATATAGCTGCATGCAGCGCAGGTGTCGGAATCGAGTGTGAAGACCTCGACCAGAGGCTTATCCAACGTCGCATAGTCCGGGAGCTGAACGGCGTCGAGATCAAAGCTCGCACCCTGGTAGTTCTGCAACATCGCTCGCGTCCCCTCCGGATCGCGCACGGCCTGGACCACACCGACCACGTTCTCAACCGGCACATCGTAGGGCATATCGCAGCCCGGCGCCAGGATGAAGTTGTGCTGATCGACCTTGTCCAGGAGATCGACTACGAACTTCATATTGTCCTGCTGTGAGCCCAAGAGCATGTGCGTTGTGAGAGGGATATTGCCACCGAGCGTGATATTATAGCGGTCGGTGATCTGTTTCGCCCCAGCCAGGTCGATATTCTCATCGATCGAAATCGAATCTGGCCCGGTCTGACACATAACGTCGATATTCTTGGTAGCATCACCACAGACGAAGAAGGATGAGAACGCGCCCTGGTCACGGATGAACGTGAACACATCCGTATAACCGGCGCTGAGCAGCTTGGTGAAATGTCGGGGCGATATCTGCGAAACCAGTGGGTCGACCACGGCAATCACGTCCATGCCCGCTTCGATGTAGAGGGAGGACACACGCTTCACAACATCACGTGAGTAAGCCAGCAGTTTAGCAAGATAGTCGGGACGATCGAACATATCCATAAAGATCTCGGTCCCACGCAAGTGAGAGGCCAAAGTGAAAATACCGGTGACCAGACCATAGAGAGCGGTCGTCTCACCAACCTGCGTCTTCATACTGCGCATCACGTCAAGCACCATCGGCAAGCGTCCATCGCCGGCGTCGGGAAGGTATTGAGGAATCTCCACCTCTGAGGCCAGAGGATGGGAGGCAACGGTCGGCGGGCCTTTGTCGGTCCATAACAAATCACAACCCAGGATCTCGGCCTCGATCTGCAAATCGAACATAACCGGCTGACCATCTGCACCGTAGGTGCGATTAACTGCCAATAGGGAGGCGAGAAGTTTCTTTCCGTCGGTTAACACGTCCCGCGCAGAGTACGCCGTCAGTTTTCCTGCATGAACTCCTGCGAAAGGTATCCAGGGAATACGCTCGGTCTTCTCATGCCGCAAAGTCGACAACACTAGCTGTTTGCCTGATAGGCCCATTCCGGTCTCGCTCACGATATTCGCTCCTTGTCTCGCCCACGAGCTCAATGGCAGATGAGTTGAGAAATCCATAACCAGTCTACACGAAACGAAACCGTACGCAAGTCAAGAAACGCCAAATTAGTCTTGGTCTTCCTTCAGTGGAGCGCCGGGATGCATATATGCGCACTCATTGGAGTTGACAGATTGTCTAATTCTGGTATATATTCCAGCCAGCGGGATGCAGCAACATCCTGAGTCCAGGGCCTGGATTTGCTCCGAGAGAAATCTGGGCTTTTTCTGTACCGCGATGGAGCTATGCTGGCATCCTCATATCACTGCAGCTGAAAGGAAGTCTACAGCGATGAGCGAACGAGAAGTTGGTGTGGTTAAGTGGTTTAATGCCGCCAAGGGCTACGGCTTCATTTCCCGTGAGACTGAAGAGGACGTTTTCGTCCACTACTCGGCCATCCAGTCCGATGGTTTCAGGAAACTGATCGAAGGACAGCGCGTCGAGTTCTCCCTGGAAGAGACCGACAAGGGGCTTCAGGCCAGCGACGTGGTTGCCCTCTAGCCCATCCGGTTCATTGTAACCAAACTTGGCAAAGCCGTCTGGTTATCCCGGACGGCTTTGCCGGTAAGATACCCTGACAGGAAAAAGGAGCGTACTTGCCTCCCCCTAATTTCGGGATATCATGGCAGCGAATAGAGATATGATCCACTAGGTAAGATGCACGCTCAAAGCTCAAATTCGCCTGGACCACAAACGAGGTACACCTAAGCTGTAGACGTTATGGATAAGCTACGCGGCCAAAGACCCATCTACACGATACTGATTGCATTGATCGTCGCCACAATTCCGTGCTACGGCCTTGGGTTCGTTGCACTTGCCATTCGACCTCCATCCCAGTCTCCGACACTGACGGCAACTGCCACGGTCACTCCCACCCCCGACATCAGCCCAACGCCGTATGAGGTCGGGCCGGATACAGAAGCCCCGGATCGAACCCTTCAACCTACGCCGACCCAGTGGTTCCCTCCGACGCGAACAGTAACGCCCACGCCTACGGACACGCCGACGCCGACGATCACCGCGACGCCCACGGACACACCGACGCCTACCGACACGCCGGCGCCTGAGGACACGGAAACACCGATCCCCAGCCCATCACCGACGGAAACCCCCACATGGACACCGACACCTCCGGTGGCTACGGAGACCGCTACTGCTACGCCGACTGCTACGCCCGAAGCTGCGGTGCCGACTCTGACGCCGGAGATCACACCGACGCCAGAGACGACGCCAACGCCAGATATGACGCCGACACCCACCTTCACTCCAGCCCCCATTTCGCCGTGAGACACGCTCGTGGACTTGCATAATTTGCTTAAGGCGCTGTCGGAAGCGCCCGGACCCTCCGGACGCGAGGATGCCACCCGGGACGTCATCGCCGACCTCTGGCGACCGCTGGTGGATGACCTTCGAACCGACAGAATGGGCAGCCTGATTGGGCACAAGCGCGGGACCGGTAAGAGTGGTTCGCCGCCATCCATAATGGCTGCCGCCCATATGGACGAAATCGGTCTGGTTGTGACCGGCATTGAGGGTGAGTTCGTGCGCATCCACAGCCTGAGCGGTATGGACCGGCGAACTGTGCTGGGGGCGGAGGTGGGCGTGCATACACGCCACGTGCATACACGCCACGTGGAATCAGACGAGGCTTCCGGGTATCGCGTCCTGCCGGGTGTGATCGGCAGCCGCCCACCCCACGTATTACCCGCCTCAGAACGCCAGAACATACCCCCTTGGCACGAGCTCTTCGTCGACTTGGGGCTGACGGCGGACGAGGTTCAGCAGTGGGTTCAGGTGGGAGATCACGTTACGATACAGCAGCCGTTGATCACGCTCAGGAACGGACGGATTGCAGGTAAGGCGCTGGACAACCGTGCCTCGGTCGCGGCTCTGACGATGGCTCTCGACTCGCTGAGCCGGCGACAACACGAGTGGGATTTCTTTGCAGTGGCCACGGTCCAGGAGGAATCAGGCATCAAAGGGGCCATCACCAGTGCTTACGGCGTGGCGCCCACACTCGCTGTTGCCTTGGACGTCACCTTCGCCAAACAACACAATGATAATGACCCCGGTTCTTTCGAGCTGGACAAGGGTCCGACGCTAGGAGTGGGCCCGAACTTCCATCCAGAGCTGGTATCCCGCCTGCGTCAGGCTGCCGAAGCTGAAGAAATTGCGTTCACAATTGAGCCGCTTCCCGGCTCGAGCGGCACCGATGCATGGGGTATTCAACTTGTCCGTGAGGGTATTCCTGTGGGTCTCATCTCCATTCCCGTCCGCTATATGCACCAGCCGGTGGAAACAGCAGCCCTCCGCGATGTGGAGCGAGCAGGACGTTGGCTGGCGAGCTTCGTTGCCACTCTGGAACCCGACTACCGGCCCCGGTGGGAGGATGAGCTGTGACCGATTTAATTGACCGCCTGGGAAAACTCTCTGACGCACGGGGCATTTCGGGAGACGAAACCGCTGTACGGCAGGCACTCCGTCCCATGCTAGAGGATCACGTCGACGAGCTTCGCGTTGACGCGGTGGGCAATCTTATCGCCCGTAAAGCCGGTCCACCGAACTCGCAAGGTCGAATCCTCGTAACGGCTCACATGGATGAAGTCGGTTTGATGGTGACCGGGCACACGGGAGATGGCGCGCTGCGAGTAGAGACCGTGGGCGGCATTCCATCGAAAGTTTTGCCGGGACTTACGGTTCTCGTCGGAAAAAACGCCACGCCCGGTGTCATCGGGCTACAAGCTATCCACCGTGCGGACCGCAAGATGAGTGGCAGAGCACCGGCTATCGACAAGCTAGCCGTAGACATCGGCGCAACCAGTAGAGAGGAAGCCGAGCGTGAGGCACCCGTAGGCACCAGCATCGTTTTCGCAACCCGATTCGCCAACCTGGGACATAGCTGCAAGGGCAAGGCCTTTGACGACCGCGTAGGGTGCGCGGCACTGGTCGAGCTCTTGCGCGGTGAACCTTTTCCCTTCGAGCTCTACGGTGTTTTCACCGTTCAGGAGGAAGTGGGCCTTCGCGGAGCCCAGGTTGCAGCTTATACCGTCAAACCCGACCTAGGCATTGCACTGGAGGGCACGTTGGCGGATGATCTCCCGAAGGGAGATCTCGACGTCAGCCCGATTACCGAATTGGGCAAAGGGCCCGCGATCACAGTAATGGATCGCTCCTACACGACACCGGCCTACCTGCTCAGTCATTTCATCCAAACGGCAGAGATCGAGACCTTGCCGCATCAGATTAAGCAACCGGGTATTGGCGGAACTGATGCCGGGGGCATTCACCGCACGCGAGCCGGGGTCCCGGCGATCACCGTCGCCGTGCCATGCCGCTACATTCACAGCCCGGTCTCGGTGCTGCGCGAGGATGATCTCAGAGGACTGGTAGCTCTCGTCGATGCAGCAGTCCGCCGGCTCACACCCGACATACTGAGGAGATGAAGAACGTGGATTTCACCTTACTGGACACGCTAACCCAGACATTTGGCCCTTCCGGGTACGAGGAGGAGATCCGCGCCGCGATCGAATCGATCATTGAACCTATGGCAGATGAGGTGCGGACCGATCGGCTCGGTAGCCTAATCGGCGTACGAGCGGGCACCGGCGCAGACGGCCAGCGTAAGAAGCTGCTACTAGCCGCGCATATGGACGAGATCGGCTTGATGGTGACGCACATTGAGAAAAACGGGTTTGTGCGCTTCACGACCATCGGCGGCGTCAGGCCTGTCAACTGCATCGGAGGGCGCGCCCGCTTTGCCAACGGCGTTGGCGGCACCATTTCGGTGGAATATCGTGAGGACAGCAGTAAGCTGCCGGAGATAGCTCACCTCTATATGGATGTTGGCGCGACGGGACGCGAGGACTGTCCGGTCACGGTTGGCAGCACTGCCGTTTTCGTAGGCCCCCTCATACAGCAAGGTACGCGGTTGATCAGCAAGACGCTGGACGACCGAATCGGCTGCTACGTCTTGATTGAGGTGATGCGCAGACTGCAGCATTCGAAGTATGACGTTTTTTTTGCCTTCACCACCCAGGAAGAGATCACGCTCTCCGGCGCCCGCACGGCGGCCTATCGCATTGATCCGGATCTCGCTATCTCCGTCGACGTTACAACGACAGGTGATGTGCCCAAGGCCCTACCGATGGAAGTCAGTCTAGGAAAAGGACCGGCAATCAAAGTTAAGGACTCAGGTATGATCGCCCACCCTTTAATTCGCGATCTACTGACGCAGGCAGCAGAACAGGCGGATGTACCCTACCAGCTGGAAATCCTATTGGGCGGCAGTACCGACGCTGCCGCGATGCAACTGGTCCGGTCCGGTATTCCCAGTGGCTGTCTCAGCGTTCCCTGCCGCTATGTGCACACTCCGGCAGAGATGGTTGACGCCAACGACGTTGAAAATGCCATAGAACTGTTACTCACTTTGCTCAGTGCATCATAATCGTTGACATTCTTCTCCACTTTGTGTTACAATTCTCCTATCATTCGGATGCGGTAGCAACCAGCACTACCGCAACCGGGCAACCGATAAATGCGCCAAGTGATAGGAATTAGATTCATCAGCGTGCTAAGATGGAGGAGAAAAATGGATAAGAAATACGTTTTACGGGCCATCGGGCTCCTGCTTGTACTGGTAATCTTCGGACTCACGGCTTGTGGCGGCGGGAACACAATCGACGCGACGGGGGTTGAAGTCAGTCCTCAGAATAATGACACGGAGACAGAGATAGAGATAGATGCTGAACCCGCTGCAGAGCAGGCAGAGCCGGAAGCCACGCTCACAGCCGCGGAGCAATATCCCGACATCTTGGTTCTCCACCCTGACGCGACGAACATCGATGCCACGCCGGCCTCAGGAACGTACGTGTACGTTGTGCCGGGAATGGTTAAGGAGATCAGTGACTATATTTTCGAAGAGATGAGAGCCCTGGGCTGGGAAGATTTGGGCAGACCGGCCGTGATGGGTCACATGGCTTCAGCAAACATGCAGATGGGCAGGGCTCGTGTCGCCATCAGTATGCAGGACAACGACCGCTCGCAGACTACCCGGGTACAGATGCTGCTGCAGGAGTAGCGGATATCATCCCCGGATCACTAACAGCTGCAGCGGCCAAAGATCAAACCTAGGGAGGTTGGGTGGAGAGCTTGGAACTAGCAAATCGGATCGCCGATGTCATCGTAGATGGGCAAGGAGAGGATATACTCATCCTCGATCTGACAGAGGTCACGACCTTTGCGGATTACTTTGTGATCAGTTCGGCCAGGAGCCGCCGCCAGCTTGACGCACTTGAGAACGCAGTACAGGCGGAGCTCAAACAATTATCACCGCCGCTGCTCGCGCACAACGTTGAAGGTGAGCCTGATTCAGGGTGGATTTTGGTGGACTACAATAGCGTTATCGTCCACCTATTTACTGAGGATATGCGGGATTACTACCGACTTGAGGAGCTGTGGAGAAATGCGCGGATCGTCGCCCGTATTCAGTAGGCGCCGCACTACGCGTTCAGGGAGTTGAGTTCAAATTAGGGGCTGGAAGCGCCGTGCTTCCAGCCCCTTGTCGTGCAGGCACGCTCTTCGCTCTGGACGTCGTTGACACCTTCGGTAACCCGAGTATAATCTTTGCGATGAAATGGAGGGGGAGGCAAGCTGTGATGCAGAGCTGGCAGACCCACCTCAAGTGGCTTACGCCTGGCCTTGGTGTCAAACGATGGCTCTTATTAATGGCACTCGGCGTCGGGTTACTAAGCTTGGGCGGTGCACTGGCTCTGCGGTCGTTCTATCCCCTCCCCTCGTACTTTTACTATATAACACTGCAATTCTGGCCGCGTGGGATGAGAGCAGGGCTGTATGTATTGGTCGGAAGCAGTACCATCGGTTATGGATTGTGGGGCCTCAACCGTGCGATCCTGGCCCCTTTCGTGGATATAACTGATGCCTCAATTCCTGAGACGATCCACAATTACCGACGTCGGGGGCGCGGACCGCGCATTGTGGTGATAGGTGGAGGCCATGGACAGGCTACGGTACTCCGCGGGCTTAAGGACTATACAGCCAACTTGACAGCCGTCGTCACGGTCGCCGACGATGGTGGCTCCTCGGGACGGCTGCGACGTGAGGTAGGCATCCTCCCTCCGGGCGACTTCCGGAACTGCATCGCAGCCCTGGCTAACGACGAGTCACTGGTAACTCGGCTCTTTCAGTATCGCTTCGCCGATGGAAACGACCTCAGGGGACACAGTTTCGGCAACCTCTTCATCACGGCCATGGCAGGCATCACCGGATCGTTCGAGAGTGCTATCCAGGAGTCCAGCCAGGTATTAGCGGTCAACGGGCACGTGCTCCCCAGCACGCTGGAGGCAGTGACGCTCTGTGCCGACATCGCTCGAATGGATGAGACTGTCGTGCGCGTATATGGAGAGTCGGAGATTCCGGCGGGTGGTGGAAGGATACTGCGCGTGATGCTGGAACCCAGCACTCCCAGTGCCTATCCGGGCGTCATTCATGCGGTTCTCTCTGCGGATCTGGTGGTAATCGGCCCCGGCAGCCTTTACACGAGCATTCTGCCGAACCTCCTCGTTCCCGAGATCGCGGAAGCGCTGCGTGTGACCGAGGCACTGAAGGCTTACGTCTGCAACATCACCATCCAGCCTGGCGAGACCGATGGCTACACCGCGCAAGCGCATCTGGACGCACTTGAGCGGCATCTAGGCCCGAACGTCATCGACGTGGTGCTGGCTAACACACAGGAACCTGCCGGTGTCTCCGGGGATGATAAGCTGCAGTGGGTGCAGGCAGACATTGTCCCCAACGTCCATTTGCGGGTACGTACGGCAGATCTGATCGATGCGACGCTGGATGGGCATCACGATAGCAGAAAGCTTGCGGATGCGCTGCTGGACTTGCTGACGTCATGATTGGCGATGTGCGATTGATGATATGGTAAGTTGTAACACAGCTTCCTGGTCGTCAATCCTGGATCTCCAACCAAAGAGTTCGACTCACAACTACAAGGAGCAGATATGGCTACAAAGATCGGTATTAATGGCTTCGGACGCATTGGCCGACAGGTGCTGCGAGCGATTGCTGAGCAGCGGCCGGATGAACTGGAAGTCGTCGGTGTAAATGACCTCTTCGACACGAAGACCAACGCGCACCTCTTCAAGTACGACTCCACCTACGGGATATTCGAAGGCGATGTATCCTACACCGAGGATACCATCACCGTTGCAGGTAAGGAAATTAAGGCCCTCGCCATTCGCAATCCCGAGGATTTGCCGTGGGCAGAGCTGGGTGCGGAGATCGTCATCGAGTCCACCGGCATCTTCCGTGACCGCGAAGGCGCCAGCAAGCATCTCAAGGCTGGGGCCAAGAAGGTCATCATCTCGGCTCCCGCCAAGGGTGAGGACATCACGCTCGTGCTCGGCGTCAATGGCGACGACTACGATCCTGACAACCACCACATCGTGTCCAACGCCTCCTGCACGACCAACTGTCTGGCCCCAGTGGCCAAGGTTCTGCAGGACACCTTCGGCATCGAGTACGGCTTGATGACGACGATTCACGCCTACACCAACGATCAGGTAACGCTGGATCAGGGTCACAAAGACTTGCGCCGTGCTCGCGCCGCCGGACTCAGCATCATTCCCACCACCACCGGCGCCGCCAAGGCCGTTGCGCTCGTGTTGCCGGAACTGAAGGGCCTCGTCGATGGATACTCCATGCGCGTTCCCACCCCCACGGTCTCTGTCGTCGACCTCGTCGTCACCCTCAAGTCAGATGCGTCCGCCGAGCAGATCAACGCCGCGTTGAAGGCTGCCTCCGAGGGCGAAATGGCCGGCATACTCGGTTATTCCGAGGAACCGCTGGTCTCCATGGACTTCAAGGGCGACAGCCGCTCCAGCATCGTCGATGCGGCTCTGACCAGCGTCATGGGCGGACGGTTTGCCAAAGTCGTCGCGTGGTACGATAATGAGTGGGGTTACTCCTGCCGTGTCGTAGATCTGACCGCGATTATGGCGAGCAAGCTCTAGGGACAAGGTCCTGAGGCTGTGCAAACAAGGGATAAGGAGTGACTCCTTATCCCTTTTCTTGTCTAAAACCATATATGTCGTGAGTTCTTGAAAGGAGCGGATATGGATAAGAAGACAGTTCGTGACGTGAATCTGGAGGGCAAACGCGTGTTGATGCGTGCAGATTTCAACGTCCCACTGGATGGCAAGACCATCACGGATGACAACCGCATTCAGGCCGCGCTGCCAACGATCAAATATATCATCGACCAGGGCGGTGCCCTGATTCTGATGTCGCACTTGGGACGCCCCAAAGGTGTCGATCCCAAGTTGAGCCTCCAACCTGTGGCCGACCGGCTGGGAGAGTTGCTGAGCCAGGAGGTCAAGATGGCTCCCGCCGTCGTCGGAGATGAGGTCGAAGCTATGGCCAAAGCGCTCAAGCCCGGCGAGGTTATGGTGCTCGAGAATACGCGTTTCGAGAGCGGTGAGACCAAGAACAACCCCGACCTCGCGGAGAAACTGGCGGCACTGGGTGAAGTGTATGTCAACGATGCGTTCGGCACCGCACACCGCGCGCATGCCAGCACCGTTGGCGTGGCGGAAAAGATGCCGGCGGTTGCGGGTTTCCTCATGGAGAAGGAGATAAACTTCCTCAGCAAAGCTGTAGAAGACCCCGAATCTCCCTACATCGTGATTTTGGGTGGTGCCAAAGTTTCGGACAAGATTGCCGTGATCGAGAATCTTCTGGGTAAAGCAGATACGATCCTCGTGGGTGGTGGCATGGCAAACACATTCCTGAAGGCGAAGGGGCTCGAACTGGCCGATTCGCTCGTCGAGGACGATGTGCTCGACACCGCAAGGGAGCTGATGGAAACGGCCAAGGATAAGCTCGTGCTCCCGGTGGATGCGGTAGTGGCTGATGATTTCGACAAGGACGCCAACCAGAAAGTCGTGGCGGTAGACGCCGTGCCTGCCGGCTGGCGCATTCTCGACATCGGGCCCGATACGATTGCACTCTTCAAGGAGAAGCTTGCCGAAGCCAACACCGTCGTCTGGAATGGGCCGATGGGCGTCTTCGAGATGAATCCCTTCGCGCAAGGGACCTTTGCAATCGCGCGCACGCTGGCAGAGTTGGAGGCTGTCACCATTATAGGCGGGGGCGACTCGGCCTCAGCGGTAAAGCAGGCAGGTGTCGCCGATGACGTAAGCCACGTCTCAACAGGCGGAGGCGCGAGCTTGGAGTTCTTTGAGGGCAAGTTGCTACCCGGCCTTGGGGCGCTTAACGACAAGTAATAGTCTCTTTCACCAAGATGCCGGGCACGTGTGACTTTGGCTCCCGGCGTACGAAAGGAGCGTTGAATGCGCAGACCGTTTATCGCAGGTAACTGGAAGATGCACAAGACCACCGTGGAGGCGCTTGAGCTCGCCGACGGGTTGAAGGCGGCGCTGGCGGATGTGGAGAGTATGGACCTTGCCGTGTGCCCGCCGGCTAGCGCGTTGGGCGTGGTCAGCGACGTGCTCGCCGGATCAAACATTATGGTGGGTGCCCAGAACATGCACTGGGAGAACTCAGGTGCCTATACGGGCGAGATTTCGCCGGTGATGGTGCGAGGCCTTGCCACATGTGTGATCATCGGCCACTCTGAACGCCGCGAATACTTCGGCGAAACCGACGCGACGGTCAACAAGAAGCTGAAAGCCGCGTTGGCCCACGACCTGGTTCCCATTGTATGCATCGGAGAGAGCTTGGAGCAGAACGAGGCGGGCGAGACCGTCAGCTTCGTCGGTGGGCAGATTCGAGGCGCATTTGAGGGCATTCCCGCCGTCGATGCCCAACGGGTAGTCCTTGCCTACGAGCCTATCTGGGCGATTGGTACGGGACGAACGGCCATGCCCGAAGACGCCGACCGCACGATCCGCGAAGCAATTCGTGATGTATTGCGCGATCTCTATGACAATCCCACGGCAGAAGCTATTCGCGTTCAATACGGCGGCAGCGTCAAGCCGGACAATATGGCAGATTTCATCGTCATGCCGGAGATTGACGGCGCGCTCGTTGGCGGTGCAAGCTTGAAAGTTGAGGACTTCGCCGGCATCGTAAAGAATGCAGCTGCAGCCTTGCAGAAGTAAGTCTCAGAAAAAGTGAGGCTCGATCCTGAGGATTTCGCCCAAGCAACTTGGTAGAGATCCTCAGGGTCCTCTGCACCCCCGGCAACCTTCAAGGTCTCACCCCCACAGAGGAGATACTATGCCCGATGAAACCCGAATGCGCGCAACTATGCTGCGC
>SLDA01000364.1 GCA_007125545.1 Thermoflexales bacterium
CCCACGCCGCCCCAACAGGACTTCGCGCTGGTGATCACGAACGCGGTATTGGACGGCGATGAGACCCCCGCGGACGTCACGCTGGTGGTCGATGAGGACGCCTCCGGCGCGCCCAAGCCTGACGATCCCGGCGACTTCTGGGACGAGGCTGACGAGCAGAGCAACGACGACGAGCTCCTCGGTAGTGGATGGTGGGACGAGGTCGAGGACGAGCAACCGGGCGACGATGAGGCTGATGGCGACGAAGAGGACGACGATTGGTGGTGGGTCGATGCCTGGCCTGAGGCCGGCGGGGATCCCGAGGTGGAATCCGGCTCTCGACCCGCTGAGGGCGTCCCGGGAGAGCGGCTTGCCCGGCATGCTGCGATCGTCAGGGGCTTCGAGGAGGGCGTCACACTGCTCGGCGCGTGGGATCGGGTCGTCACGCCGGATACCGGCGGACCGGTCGTCGAGGGCGGCGCCGGTGCTGAGGCGGACGCCGCCCCGGGCAGCCGCAAGCTGAGTGCGGCCCTGGCCGCGCTGATGGCAGACTGGAATCGCCAGGGCGACGAGGGCGCGCGCCGGCTCCCCGGCGTGCTGGTGGTGGGCCCGGGCACCCGCGTCACGGCGCGTGACATTCTGGCATTGCGCCGCCTGGCCTTCCTGGGCGATCTCTACCTTCTCTCCTACGATCAGGCGGTGCTCAACTTCCTCGCGCAGCGCATTCACATGCATCGCGGCATTCATTACCGCCTGGCGGCGGGACCTGACGAGCTGGGCCTGCTGCTCCGCAGTACGCTGGCCGAGGTGGGGGGCGCGCAGCGCGCTGCCGTGCGGAAGCTGCCGGACGGCGACGACGGGCCGGCCCGCTACCGCTTCCACGTGGCCACGCCGGACCGGCGAATCACGGCGGAGATCGATCATGGCCTGGACGCGCACCCCAAGATTCAGCTCGCCCCGCCCGGCGAGGAGCCCTTCACCGTCACGCCGCGCACGCAGCGCCGGGGGGTTGCGGTGACCGAAGCGGAGGGCCGCCAACGGGTGACGATTGAGGCGCCCGAAGCGAGCGACCGGCCCTGGGCCGGCAGCTGGCACATCGTGGTACACGCGCCCGGCGGGGCTGCGCCGGTAGTGCGGGTGTGGCTGCACACAGCCCTCGAGATCGGTGTTGAGGAGCGGCGCGTTCCCGTGGCAGAGTCGGGAGCGGACGTGCCGTCCGGTGCCGGGCTGCTCCGCGTCAGCGGTCAGGAGGGCGCCGAGATCCAGATGGTGAGGATGCAGGCCAATATGATCGGCGGCAAGCCCATGCCCGAAGCGGGCGCGCTCCCGACGATGGAGGCACGCCCGCCGCGGGCGGAGGTATTGCGCGCTGCGAGCCACGATGGCCCGGTACCGGAGGCCCGTGACGTCTACCACGCCCCGGCGGTCTCAACGTGGCTGCCGGTGCCCACCGCAGACACGGGCGCCACCGTGATGGACATCACGCTTGCGGTCTCGGGCCAGGACGGCAATGAACATCCCTTCTATCGTTTCCTGCATACCAATCTCATCCGGCTTGAGCCCCTGGACCGCTGGCGGCGGCGCAGACGGCGCCGGCGCCGACCACAGCGACGCATCTTCTTGACCCCTGCACGAGTTGAGGAGATCGTCTGTGCGGATGGCGCGATTGCCGGCTTGGTGCTGTCGCGTGGCTCGCTGCGGCGCGTCGTCCGGGTCCGGGATGCCCGCCTGCGGACACAGCTCGGTAATCTAGCGGAACAGCTGTTAAGAGAAGACGGCTATCATTTCGGCGTGCGCGGTGAGGAACTGATCTCCGTCGTGCGTCTGTTGGACGCCGGTCGGGAGCCGGTCGCGGACGAGGCGCGGGGCGAACCCCAATGCTGAGCGGCCGATCTCGAGCCGGACGTGGCCCTGCAACCAGGTATAAGACGACGCCCACCGGGTGGGTGAGAGGAGGATGAGAGCGATGAGTGTTAGCGATCAGACATGGGAAGATGAACTGCTCAAGTACTTGCACAGCCTCAGAGAAGGGGAGCGCGATCTGAACCGCGCGCCGCCGACCCCCGAGGGTGGCATGATTGAAGTCGTGCGGCGTCAGCCCACGAATCTCGTGGAGACACGGCCTGCGGTCGTACGGGATCATCGTACCGGGATAGGCGTGGTGAAGCGTCCGGCGGGGAGCGAGAGCCCTATCGTGCGCGACCACCGCACCAACGGGACGGTGACCCCCATCTCCACAACACTGAAGCCCGGGGTTGTCCGGGGTAAGACACTGCCCGGGCTGAGCAAAAGGTATGACTGGACGGTGTCGCCGGATCTCCCGAGCTACAGTATCATGCCGGTGCCGGTCCGGTCTCTCGAGGGTCCAATCCGCGTGGAGGACTTCCTGGTCTGGGCCGACCGGGCCACCCGTCGGGTCATCTACGCCCTGGCGGAGCCACGCCTGACCGACTTCCACCTCACCGTCTACCGCGAGCGCGTGGCTGCAGGAAGCGGCACCACCATCAAGACGACCGGGGGCTCCGCGGTGCTGGAACTGGCGGCTTACGCGGACTACAATCTGCAGGAGCTGCAGTGGCGCTACGCCCTCTGGCTGGAGGAACTGGATCAGGGACAGCTGCACCGGCGTCCGTGGAGCTTTGAGCGGCTGGATCTGAGCAACCTGGAGGTGAAGCTCGACCTGCCGCAGGGCTATCTGAAAGCGCCGCCGAACATATCGGCAAGCGCCACCTCGGGCCGTGCCACGATCCTCCTGGACCTGTCGGAGTTGGGTGCGCAGGCGTGGCAGGGCGCCATCGAGGAGCGCAGACCGGGCGCAATGGCCGGCGCGTGCGAACTCAAGGCCCACTACTACGGGCAGCTGGATGGGCGCTTGCGCGCGGACACGCACGTGCTGAGCGCTCCGCTGGGCACGCTCGCCGAGAGCGCCCGGGTCGGTCGCGGCTCGCTGCGTGTTATCCGGCCTGAGGTGTCGGTTGAGGCGAAGATGGTGGTGATCGGGGATGAGATGCTGGAGCGCGTCGCCCTCAGTCTCACGCCGAGCGGCGGGCACGAGCCGGTCAGCCACGTCTTCGACGCCGCCGGAGGGACGTACTCGCTCGCGCTGACCTCCGACCGCCCGGAGGAGCTGGAGCTGGACTGGACGGCGCTCGTTCACTTCAAGCCCGCCGGCTGGCCGGTCATACGCACGAGCGGGAAGATGGGAGACAACCAGTGGGCCGAGATGATCAAGCCCGACGCCTGGATGCAGCCCTTCACGCTGGTGGTGATGCTGTTTGATGAGAGGGGCGATGTGATCCCGGCGGGCAGCGACGACGATGTGGACCCCAACAACCGGGTCTACGGGGAGGTCACGTTCACCGCGCCTTATCTGGACGGCGCGCCGCTGCGCGCCGGCTTTGATAGCAGCAGCCAGCAGATGGTCCACATGCAGTTCCCGGTGCCGCCGGGTGTCACGCCGGGTGAGGTGAAGCTGACGGTGATGACACAGCGTGGGGGTAGCGTCAACATGAAGACGCGCATCCTCCGCTCTGACGAGACCGCGACGATGGTCTCGGTGAAGCACGATGCGGAGATCGAGATCCAGACCAACCGGGACCCCTCACCGGATAGCTCGTTTTCCGGTCAGGTCCACGACGTCATCAGCCGGCTTCAACCTCCGAAGCCGCCGGCCGGCCCCCGGGTCGAGACCGGCGGACCGGACATACTCGGGCCCGCCTTCCACCCGGTGCGTGGAGACTCGCCCGTCTTCGAGGTCGATCCGCGACCCAACCGCTATTACGTAGTTGAGGTCACCACGGACGCCTCTCTCTTCGACTACGCCAACTCCGAACGCCGGATCGCCGACACGAACTTCTACGCCTCGGATTGGGACGAACCCTTCCTGTCCGCGCCGACCTACCGGCTCCCACAGAATATCTGGCAGTCGCTGCGGCGCGAAGGCCGGCTCTACTACCGTCTCTACACCTCGGCCGACCCGGACGAGTGGGTCGACTGGGACGTGACGACGCCCGACGTCGCCTGGTATGAGGCGCCCTTCGTCGAGATGACCCCGTCCACCGGATCGACCGCGGACCTGGACGCCCTGCTGCGCTACCTGGGCATCGGCTACGACGAGTTCGCGCCGTGGGAGCCCGACTACTTCCGCCGTCTGTCCGAGTTGTTGCGGATGCACGGCACGCTCGGCGCCACCGATCTCGTCAATGCATCTACGTTCAGGGAGGCGGTACGTGACTTCCAACGCGGTGCCGGTCTGGGCGCCGATGGCATACCCGGCGAGGATACGCTCTGGGCGCTGCAGGTCGCGTGGGCCAACGAGCGGAGGCTGGATATCCAGCGGGTCGACGCCGACACCTGGGTGCGCCCCGGCCTGGGCGCGCACGACCCCGACCGTGACGGCTACGATCGCTTCCGCCTGCGCCAGGATATCCTGCACCGCTACTTCGACCTTCACGATGAGGTCATCGCTGCCGGGGGCCTGTTGACCTCGAGCGGCTCGCTGCGGGAACTCAATGCCGCCCTGACCCCGGGCCGGTCGGCGCTGTCGATGCACTACAGCGGGCTGGCGCTGGATCTGGCGCTGCCCACCGGTATGCGCGACCCGGACGTCGATCCCTTCATCATCACCCGGGAAGGCGACCGCTGGCGTGTCTGGGCGCGGGCTCTCGACGGTGCTTCGCGCACGCTGGATGCCGTGGTCTGGCGTGCCGGCAATACAAGCGTCCGGACGGTCACGGCCAACGTGATCGACTTTACCGCTGCCGCCGAGCGCTATGGGTTCCGCTCCATCCGGGCACGGAGCTGTTTCCCGGGTAACTATACCTGCGCGGAGTGGTGGCATTTCCAGTGCGAGGCCGTGCTGGTACCCTGGATCAGCCAGTTCGGGATCGAGCTGCTGAGTCTTGCGCGGTATAACGAGGCCCAGCTGCGCGCCA
>SLDA01000312.1 GCA_007125545.1 Thermoflexales bacterium
AACGCCAGGTCCTCGCGGTAGGGCACGTTGGTCATATCCTGGCTGACGAAGATGATCCGCGGGTAGTTGGCTACGGTGCCGAGGAAGAAGGTCTCATCGATATGGATACGGATCATATCCCAGACCAGATTGTGCCGCGTCAGTTCATCGGGCTCGATGATCGCCCGGGGATAGAGCTCCTCCTGCAGTCTCCATACGGGATCGCCGATCAGATCCTGTTCCTGCGATGCGAAACGCGGCGGCGTACGATCCCAGGGACTCGTGTCGAGCTCAGTATCCTCTCGTTCAGTACCCTTGAACATCAGGCGGTTGCCGCACAGCGGCGCCCACCGCGCGGGCTCGTTGGGGACGATCCAGCTCGGGTAGAGCAGATGGTCAGGACCATCGCCGACCTCCCAGTTGGTCCGGAAGCCCAGCTGTCCAGCGTTCCAGTTCACCCCGAACTCCGCCGGCGCAATCGTGTTGACGACGATGTTGAGGCCGATCGCCTCCCAGTTCTCGGTAGCAATCTCCAGGGTGCGCATCGCTTCATCACCGGCATTCGCCTGGATGTCGATGCTGATCTCCAGCGGGCTGCCGTCGGGATAGTCACGGAAGCCGTTGCCGTTGCTGTCCACGACGCCGATCTCGTCCAACATCGACATAGCCAGCTCCGGATCGTAGGTCACGTAAGCAGAGCGCGCCTCTTCATAGAGCGCTTCGGCCTCGGCGTTGAAGTTAAACTCGATGGCCTTGGGGCTCATGGTGCCGGTGGTCAGGATGCCGGTGTCGTAGTAGACCACCCGCTGGATACGGGGGCGATCCAACGCATGCGACATCGCCTGCTTGAACTTGGGGGTCCGGTAGAGCTCGCGACGGGCGTCGTCAGGATGATCGTGGTTCCAGAAGTACATCATACCGGTGCCGGAGCCGCTATCCCAGAAGCGCACCTCGTAATTGCCACGTTCCTGATTGTCCCGCATCGTGCCGACATCAGCCAGCGTGGCCCCATGGAAGTGGACCCAGTCGACGTCGCCCTGCATAATCTTGAGCTTCTGTACCTCTGCGTCGTCGACGAACTCGGCGTCGATCCTGTCGAGATAGGGGAGCTGGTTGCCATCGGTATCCACGGCGTAGTAGTAGGGGTTGCGCTCCCAGACCTGTCGCGCGGCGGGTTCATAGCTCGTCACCATCCAGGAGTTAAGCGTGGGGCAATCGGGGTTGGAGCGATGATGGACCATGATGTCGAACTCTTCGAAGTCTGTGTAGTCATCGTTGTAGTCGGGGTGGAATTGCTGCACATAGTGCGACGGGACGATCCACCGCGGGCCGATCCCCGCGTTGACCCACATCGCCAAGCGTTTGGCCGTGAGGGGGGCAGGGGTGTCATAGCGCAGGGTCAGCGTATAGTCATCGACTCTGTCCAACTGTACCAGCGTGCCGGCAGCCGAAGTGCCGAAGTCGGGCGGCGCATCCCCGTGATCGGGATTCATCACGAGATCGTTCCACCAGAACAGCACGTCGTCCACCGTCACCGGCTCGCCGTCGGACCACTTCATGCCGCGGCGGAAGGTGACGGTCCACTCGCTGTTGTCGGCGTTGGTCTCCCACGACTCACACGTTCCCGGCGCGATGTCCAGACCGTCGTCGATCCAGCGCAGAGGCGAGTGACCATACATACACTCAGCCCACAGTCCTTCCCAGTCGTAGAACGTCTCCACGATGCCACCGTAGTTGCCGATCTCGTTAAGGGGCACCAACACCAGTGGGTTGGCAGGGAGCCGCTCATCTACGGGGGGCAGATCGCCGGCGGCGACCAGCTGGGCTAGCTGCGGGGCCTCATTGTACCGCGACGGCGCGGCAACATCTACAGGCTCATCGACAGTAGGCTCGTCCGGAACGGGCGTTGCCGGTGCGTCCACAACCGGGTCATCGACATCCGGCTCGGGCGTGTCTGGCGCGGCACCACAGGCAGCCAGCGCGAGGCCGGCCGCAGCCATGGACGACATATACAGAAACTGTCGTCGGCTTAATTTGACTTCCTTCATGATTCGCCTCCTTTAAGGCTTAAGAGATGGGACACAAGCTTGGTGCAAAAACCAACAAGTCCCGCGATCGGCAGCAGGACCTTACTACCTATGTGTGACTCACCAGCACTATGTGCCAGAGAGCGCAAGTGCCGAATCATTGTGCAACGAGGGCAGAGAGAGGGCATTGTGCGATTCGGATATCATTGTGTCACAATTGTACACAAATGGATACACAGTGTCAAGTGACTTTTGGCGCCAAACGCGACTCCTCTGGGGGCCCACACCGGATCGGCTACCTGGGTGCATTTCACCGTTGGGCCAAAGCTAGGTTCGCTCGTCGTCAGGCAAGTCTCGCCGAGGATTTGTCACCACTATGAATGCACCCTTGATAGCCGCAGAGGTTGCATTCACGCTTCTTCGGCGTTATCCTTGCACCTGACGTCTTAGGGACTACAATCGGGATGTGGGTATGGCGAGCACGCGCTCGGTTGGGCGACTCGCGATTCCCCAGTTCAAAATAGCCAAGGAGAATGTCCTATGTACATCATCGGCGAAGAAGAGGTCGAGGCCGTACAGCGCGTTATTGAATCCAAGCAGCTCTTCCGCTATCGCGGCGGTGAGGGGGGTGAATCTGACAGCTTCGAGAAGGAATGGTCAGAGAAGATTGGGACAAAGCACACCCTCGCTATGACCAGCGGCACTGCCGCGCTGATCGCGGGTCTTGTCGGTATGGACATCGGCCCCGGCGATGAGGTGATCGTTCCCGGCTACACCTTTATGGCTACACCGTCCGCCGCCCTCGCAGTGGGCGCCGTCCCGATTATTGCCGAGGTGGATAGCTCCCTGACGCTCGACCCAAAAGATGTCGAACGCAAGATCACGGAGCGAACCAAGGTCATTATTCCGGTCCATATGGTCGGTTTGCCCTGCAATATGGACGCGATTATGGATATCGCCCAACGCCACAACCTGAAGGTCCTGGAGGATGCATGCCAGGCCGATGGGGGATCCTACGGTGGTAAGCGGCTGGGCGCCATCGGCGACGCGGGCGCGTTTTCGTTCAACCACTTCAAGATCATCACCTGTGGCGAGGGCGGGGCCCTGGTTACCGATGACCGCGATCTCTACGAGCGCGCCCTCATCTTCCATGACGGCGGCGCCACCTTTCGCGACCACGCCGGTGCTATGCGCACGCCGATGTTCGCCGGGCTGAACTTCCGCATCAATGAGATTCTAAGCGCCATCCTACGCGTGCAGCTCACCCGGCTCGATCCGATGCTCGATGCGATGCTGACCGAGAAGCGCACCCTCGTTGATGCCCTCTCCGGCGCCGGTCCTTTCACCTTCAACCCCATCCACGACATAGAGGGCGACTGCGGTACGACCTTAGCCCTGATGTTTGCGGACGAAGCCACAAACCGGCGCTTCATCGATGGGTGCCGCCAGGCAGGGGTCCGTGCCGACACACCGATCGACAGCGGCATCCACGTCTACAGCCGCTGGGAACCTGTGCTCGAGCAGCGGGGGTCCCATAACCCCGCCTTTGATGCCTACCAACTGACCGACTCGCCCGTGGCGTATTCGAAGGATATGTGCCCCACGACGCTGGACGTGCTCGCACGGACAGCCTACCTCTACACCGATCCTACGCGCACTCGCGAGAATCTTATGGCTATGATCGACGCGGTGACTCAGGTCGCACGAGACCTGTAGCTTGTGAGTACTTGATAAGAGGAGATTCCCATCCATGCCAGATTACCCACGACTCGCTTCCTTTCGGACCGCCGAAGCCTTTGACGCTCGCCTGGAAGAATTGGAACTCGAGCTCCCCTTTGATTCCGAATTGACCCCCGGTCCCGACGCCCCCCTGGCGCAGCCGCTCACGCTCAAGACCGGACCACTCGCCGGTTTCACGCTCGGCAATCGCTTCTGCGTGCTGCCGATGGAGGGGTGGGACGGCACCCTTGATGGGCGACCCACCGAGCTTGTGGAGCGCCGGTGGGAGCGCTTCGGTCTCAGCGGGGCGAAGCTGATCTGGGGTGGCGAAGCCGTTGCCGTGCAGGCCGACGGGCGCGCGAACCCCAACCAGTTGTTGATCACGTCCGAGACGGTCGAGGAGCTGGCCGAACTGCGGAGAGTACTGGAGTTAGCACACGAGCAGCAGTTTGAGACGACCGCCGATCTCCTCATCGGGCTGCAGCTGACCCACTCAGGACGCTTCGCGCGCCCCACCGGCAAGCAAATGGCGCCAAGAATTCTCTATCACCATCCCTTGCTCGATAGAAAGTTCGGGATCGACGCCGATATGCCGGTCATCACCGACGACTACATCCGCCGCCTGATCGAGTCCTTTGTTAAAGCAGCGAAGCTGGCACAAGACGCGGGCTATGCATTTGTCGACGTCAAGCATTGCCACGGCTATCTGGGCCATGAGTTCCTTACGGCCACGACGCGCCCCGGTGCTTACGGCGGCAGCTTCGAGAACCGCACCCGTTTCCTGCGAGAGGTCATCGAGGGCATTCGCGCTGAAGCACCCGGGATGGCAATCGGCGTTCGGGTGAGCGCCTTTGACTTCGAGCCTTTCCAGCCCGGACCGGACGGAACCGGTATCCCCACCCCGTTCGAGACCAGCACATATGATTTCGCATTTGGCGGAGACGGCACCGGCGTGGGACTCGATCTGACGGAACCCTTCGCCTTTATGGATCTGTTGGCAGAACGCGAGATTGAGTTGGTCTGCATAACAGGTGGCAGCCCCTACTACAACCCGCACATTCAGCGCCCGGCCCTCTTCCCGCCCTCGGACGGTTACCAGCCGCCGGAGGATCCACTGGTCGGGGTTGCGCGCCAGATCGCCGTGACCGCAGCGCTTAAGGCCCACCAACCGGAGTTGGTC
>SLDA01000179.1 GCA_007125545.1 Thermoflexales bacterium
GATTGACCGGTCGCAAGATTATCGTGGACACTTACGGCGGCGTCGCGCGTCATGGTGGAGGTGCCTTCTCGGGCAAAGACCCGACCAAAGTCGACCGCTCCGCGACCTACATGGCGCGTTACATCGCCAAGAACCTTGTTGCCGCGGGCGTGGCCGAGCGGTTGGAAGTACAGGTGAGCTATGCTATCGGCGTAGCAGAGCCTACCAGCATAGCGGTCGAGACCTTTGGCACGGGTAACATTCCTGACGACAAAATCGTGGAGTTGATCGCCAACAACTTCGACCTGCGTCCCGGCGCCATCATCCGAGACCTCGATTTGCGCCGGCCGATTTACAGGCAGGTGGCCGCCTACGGTCACTTCGGGCGTACCGACCTCGATCTGCCGTGGGAACGGCTGGACAAGGTCGAGACGATCAAAACGCAGGCGGGATTGAGCTAGACCACCCGCGCTTCTTTCTTGTACGGGACCGACGAGCTCCCTTCTCCTTGTGGGAAGGGAGCTTCTTGATGGTCAAAGTGAGGTTGCGGCCCTTTTATATGAAGAACTCCGTGCTAAGATTGGGAGATACGTTGCGTTCAGCTACTTCTTCACATCAGTGTTAAGGAAAGCAGTCGTTCTATGACAGACCAGTCCAATAGGTCGTACCAGCGCCGAGAGCGTCTAATGCGCCTAACCTCCTCGCTCAGCATCACGTCCGCAGTCCTCGCCGCCTGGTTGTACGTCAGGCCGAAATCCCATGGGTTGGCTTCGAACTTGGTGGGTTATGTGCTGAAGATTGTCGGGGCAGCGTTCGCTCCGCTCATTAGCCTGAGCGGTCTCCTGGGCGCGATGCTGGCACGACACACGGGCCAAACCGGCACCGGTTTCCTGGGTTTCCTGGGTGCCCTTATGGCAGCCGCCTTCATCCGCAACGTGACCGCACCCCACGATGGCTTCGAAGAGGCCTTTGGCCACGACTGGGAGGACCGGTGCCGGCAGGCGCTGATGCAGGGTACCCTGCCGTCCCATTCCTCCTCGCCACCACAGCGCCGCGGGGCACAACTATGCACGAAGAGCGTGCTTGGCCGGCGTTGGCAACTGGGCCAGGTCGCAACCAGCCCCAAGCCAGAGGTGATTCGCGACCTCACCTATGCAACTGTGCCCTCTAGCAGCCGCCGGTTGCTGTGTGATCTTTGGCGACCTTCAGGTTCTGCGATCGGTGCAAGTGGCGCTTCCCAATCCGGCGTCGGCGTCATCTACCTTCACGGGGGAGCGTGGCAGGCATTCGACAAAGATGTGGCGACGCGTCCTTTCTTCAGACATCTATGCGCGCAGGGTCACGTGGTGATGGATGTTGCTTACCGGCTGGCGCGTGAGACCGATATGCGCGGTATGCTGGGCGACGTCAAACGCGCCATCACCTGGCTGAAGCGCGAAGGAGCCGATTGGGGCGTCAACCCAGAGAGAATCGTCGTCGCCGGCGCATCCGCGGGAGGACATCTTGCCCTCCTGGCTGCATATACGCCTAATAATCAGGATCTCGATCCGCCGGATATGGGATCCGCCGATACACGGGTCCGGGGTGTCATCGGCTACTACCCGGTTGTCGATCTGCGGTCGCTCACCGGTTTCTGGTCTGAACACGCTATGCATCCACTGGGAACAGCCGTGGGTCGCATCCTCGGTTACTTTCCCCCAGAGGGATATCTGCCCTGGTCGAAGCTGGTCGAGCGGCTCTTCGGTATGCCGTTGACGGCAGGGGCAGCGCTTACGCGCGAGCTGCTGACCTTCTCACCCATAGCGCATGTGGGAGCACACTGTCCTCCGACTCTGCTCCTTCAAGGTCTGCACGATCATGTGGTCCCGGTGCAAGATGTGCAAGCCCTCCATCGTGCCCTTGTGGCAGCCGGCCGGCCCGCGGTGCACGTCGAGTTGCCGCAAGTAGAACACGCTTTCGACATGGTCGGCCTACAGCTGTCTCCACCGGCGCAAGCCGCACTATTTGACGTAGAGCGGTTCTTGGCCTTGGTCATGTAACGTAGACCCGGGTGCCCATTCTAAGGTACCGAACTGTTGTAGAGCCGCAGCCGGCGCTCCGGCGCTACAACACCAGGTACAGCCTGTCTTCGCCGTCCTGAAGGGCGCGCTTCCCGGCTTGGCACTATGTCCAGGCGACCGTATAATGGCGCATGAACGACATAAAGCGTACCCCTGAAAGGAAGTGTGAAGTATGTCAACGACAAACACACCTGTGCGTGTAGCGATTGTGGGTACCGCGAAGCGCTCCGGCTATATGTACGGTCCTATTGTCAAGGCACTGCCCGAGGAAGTCGACCTTGTCTCGGTCTGGGGACGCAGCGAAGACTCCGCTCGCGAGTTGGGAGAGCTGCTGGGGGCACCCTGGTACACCGATCTCGACCGGCTCATCACTGAAACCGACCCCGCTGTAGGCATTGTCTCGGTCGCTTACGCCGCGAATGGCATTGTCGGGCGGATGGCAGTCGAGCATGGATTGCACGTCTTGCTGGAGACCCCAATCGCCCACGATTTGACGGAGGCCGACGCGATCATCCGCATCGCCGCCGAAAAAGGACTCAAGATCGAGGTTGCCGAGCAGTTCCATCGTCGACCCTTGGAGCAGTTGAAACTGAACCTGCTCGCGACCGGCCTATTCGGCAGAGTCTATCTCTCTTTCAACGACTATGCCGGACACGGCTATCACGGCATCAGTGTTATGCGCAGCTATGTGGGCTTCGATGCGAAACCGGTGAGAGTGACAGGTTCGGTGCACGGCTACGATCTTACACCCCACTGGTCCTCCTTAGCGAACGCCTTCGGACCCCGCCGTGAAACACAGGAACATGGGATCATCGAGTTCGATAGCGGACAGCTCGGCATCTTTCACTGGACTGACGTGGGTTACGACTCCCCACTCCGCTGGTGGCGCAGCAGCCGCTTTATGGCGGAAAAGGGCATGGGTATCACAGTAGGCGTTGGACTGGACGTAGAGGAGCGCCTCTCGCTGCTGGCGCCAGGCGGTAAGGGACCCCACTTCATCACGATCGAACGTCGCTGGGAGCGTGTAGATGGTGGTGCGCTGGTAGCGATGGTCGCGCATACCGGGAATCCGGACGTGCCGACTGTAACCTGGAGTAACCCGTTCGCCCCGGCAGAACAGGGACAGGGTGTACAATGGCACGACGACGAAATCGGCGTCGCCGGTTGCGTGATGAGCTTGGTCAATGCAGTGCGGTCGGGTACAGAACCCACGTATGGCCCACACCAGGCGCGGCTCGACCAGGAATTGATCCTGGCGATTCGAAAGTCGGCCGAGATGGCGGGGAGTCCGGTAGCACTACCTCTGTAGCTGTGTAAGTGCAAAACGGACCATCGGGAGGCCAACAAAGGAGACACCTATGAGATTCGAACTACTGCCGCCCCGCGAGCAAATCGTAACGATTATGGAGCGGATCTACGGCTATAGCATGACGACCACCTCAGGTGGTAATCTGTCCCTGCTCGACAGCAACGGCGATGTGTGGATTACGCCGGCGGGCATCGACAAGGGTGCGTTGAGGCCCGCGGACATCAGCTGCGTAAAACCAGACGGCACCATTGAGGGTCCGCATAGACCCTCCTCGGAGTATCCTTTTCACCGAGCTATCTACCAGATGAGGCCTGACTTCCGGGCTATCGTCCACGCACACCCGCCGGCTCTCGTCTCATTCAGTATAGTGCGCAAGATACCCAACACCAACATCATCCCACAGGCCCATTACGTGTGCGGGACCGTCGGTTACGCTCCCTATGCCTTACCGGGTAGCGAGCGGCTGGGACAGGTCATCGCCGACACCTTTGGCCAGGGCGTTGACGTTGTGTTGCTGGAAAACCATGGGACTGTCACCGGCGGCAAGGACCTACTCACCGCCTTCCACCGCTTCGAGACGCTGGACTTCTGTGCCAGAACCCTGATCCGGGCACGGACTGTAGGGGAGGTCAGATCGTTGACCAGTGAAGAGATTGAGCTGTCACGCCAGCGCGGCGAGAAGCTACGGAAGTTCCGACCCGAGGGCCACACGACGAGAGAGCTGGAGCTGCGCAGCAAGATTGTCGATATGGTGCACAGGGCTTACGATCAGCGCCTGATGACGAGCACGGAGGGCACCGTTTCGGCACGTATTGACGAGACCACCTTCTTGATCACGCCGTTTGGCGTCGACCGGAAATATCTGGATGTCGAAGATCTAGTGTTGATACGGGATGATCGGCGGGAGCGGCGCAAGCGTCCAAGCCGTGCCGTACGCTTGCATATGACCATCTATCGCGAGCACCCGCACATTGGTGCGATTATCACAGCACAAAGTCCCAGCGCGACCGCCTATAGCGTCACGGGGGCCAAGCTTGACACGCGCACGATACCCGAGAGCTATATCGTTTTGCGTGATATCCCGCTTGTCCCCTATGGGGAGCAGTTCGGCAACGGTGAGGCGCTCTCCAAACGACTGGGTGAGACCGTTCCGGTCGTGCTACTTCAGAACGACGCAATTCTGACGACAGGGCGGGATCTGGCCCAAGCCTTTGACCGGCTGGAAGTCGCGGAGTTTAGCGCCAGCGCCCTGATTGATACGGAACCGATTGGCGACATGGTACCTATCGGCGACATAGCCCTGGCGGAGTTAGAGGCGAAGTTCCTGTCCACACCCGCGACTTGAGCATCGGCCCCGCCTACCTAAAATCAACCGGCATACCCGGGAGGAGGAGAGACTTATGGACTATCGAAAACTTGGACGAAGCGACCTAGCGGTGAGCACGATATGTATGGGCTGCTGGGCACTCGCCGGCGGTCAGCTATGGGGAGACCAGGATGAGCAGGAGGCAGTTGAAGCCCTGCATACGGCGCTCGATGTGGGCGTCAACTTCTTCGACACCGCCGAGGGATACGGTGCGGGAGATTCGGAGGTCCTTCTGGGTAAGGCTTTCAAAGGCCAGCGCGACCGGGCTATCATCGCCACGAAGGTCTCGGAAACCCACATGCATCCCGCAGACCTTCGGCAAGCGTGCGAGGAGAGCTTACAACGCTTGCAGACAGACTATATCGACGTCTACTATCTGCATTGGCCCAGCCGCGAAGTGCCTTTTGAGGACACGCTAGCCGAGATGGACCGGCTGAAGGAGGAAGGCAAGATCCGCTACGTGGGCTGCTCCAACTTCGGCAGACAGGATCTCGAACGGCTTCTTGCTATTCAGCACGTCGAGGTGAACCAGCTTGCGTACAACCTGCTCTTCCGTGCCATTGAGTACGAGATCGTACCGACGTGTTTGGAGCACGAAGTGAGTATCGCCCCATACAGCCCGCTTCTGCACGGAATTCTCACGGGCAAGTTCGCGACGGTAGAGGAGATTCCTGACGGGCGTGCCCGTACCCGACACTTCTCCCCCCAGCTTCACCCGCAGACTCGCCATGGGGGGGAGGGAGCCGAGGAAGAAACGACCCGCGCTCTAGATAGCATTCGCGAAATCTGTGATAGCGCTGGACTTGAGATGACAAACGTGGCGCTTGCCTGGCTGTTGGCTCAACCTGGTGTGACCACGGTGGTCGCGGGTGCGCGGAGCCCGGCACAGATTGTTGCTAACGCCGAAGCCGCGGAGCTCAAACTACCTCTGGATGTCGAGCAAGCCCTGACGGAGGCGACGGAAGAACTCAAGATTGCATTCGGCAACAACGCGGATATGTGGGAGAGCGAAGAGAACTCGCGTATTCAGTAGAGCGAGGGAGGTGCCGGTGTGCTGAAAGTGGGACTTGTGGGGATGGGCGGTATGGGATGGTTTCATGCTCGCCGTTACGTGCAGCTTCCCAACGTCCGGATTGCGGCGATCGCGGATATCATCCCAGAACGCCTGGAAGCTAAAGAAGCCGTTCAGATCAACATTGCAGCAGGTGAGGAAGCCTACGATTTCTCGCAAGTCGCGCGCTATGGTGAAGGGATGGACCTCATCGAGCAGGCAGAGGTCGACGTGGTCGACATCTGCTTGCCCACGTACTTGCATGCGCCCTACTCCATCGCGGCGCTGAAAGCCGGACGGCATGTTCTGTGCGAAAAACCCATGGCCCTCACTCCCGCCGATGCAGACCTCATGGTTACAGCCGCAGAAGACGCTGACCGGCTGTTGATGATCGCTCAGGTCCTACGCTTCTGGCCCGAGTATCGGTTCCTGGCGCAGACCATCGGAAACGGAACCTACGGAGCGCTGCGCTCACTGAATATGTGGCGCAAGGGCGGGCGGCCCCTTTGGTCACCCGGCAACTGGTTCCTCGACCCAGCGCTCAGTGGCGGGATGGTTCTCGACCTGCACATCCACGATGTAGATTTCATCAACGCGACTTTGGGCACGCCGGATCAGATCTACGCGACCGGGCGACTCTCGGAAGGCGCGAAGAGCTACGACGTGGTTCACGCCTGCTTCAGCTATGAGGACGGGCCGCAGGTGCATATGCATGCTGGATGGTCCGCTGTTCAGATCCCGTTTATGGCCGGATTCGAAGCCTGGTTCGATCGTGCCCTGCTCGTTTATGACAGAGGAGAGCTCCAAGCCTTTGTTGGACCGGAACGGATCGAAACGAGCGTACCCGAGATCCAATCCGGAGATGGATACCAGGAGGAGATTGCCTACTTCCTGAACTGCGTCGAAACCGGCACGCGTCCTGATCTCTGCAGCCCGAGGTCAACCCGTGACTCGCTGGCGCTGATTGCGCAGGAGTTGCAGGGCATCGAGTCGTAGCAATCGCCAAAGTCAAGGCCCTGCAACCCGAAGACCCATCAAATTCCAGGAGATATTGTATGCAAGCACTGAGACTCGGAGTTATGGCTCCCCTTGAGAAGGGACCGGAGGCTACGATTCAGGAAGTAGCGGAATTTGGATTACCGACCTGCCAGGTGGTCTGCTGGCAGCGCGACCTACTGACCGATGCCGTCGCGGACCGGCTAAGCGCTGCGGCGAGCACGCACGGCGTCGATATCACCACGCTGTGGACTGGGTTGCCGGGTCCGCAGGTGTGGGATTTCGTGCAAGGGCCCGTGACGATCGGGCTGGTGCCTCTGGCGTATCAAGAGGAGCGGGTCGCGACTCTAAAGAAGGGGGCTGATTTTGCCGCCCGTATCGGCATCCCAAGCATCACTACTCATGTAGGATTTATTCCTGAAAGTCTGACCAACCCTCTCTATGCAAAACTGCTCGACGTGCTACGCGAGATTGTCGGCTATTGCGCAGAGCGCGACCTGGATTTCTGGTTTGAGACCGGGCAGGAGACGCCGGTCGTTATGTTGCGCGTCTTTGAAGATCTCGGCTACGATAACCTCGGGGTTAATCTGGACCCCGCCAACTTGCTGATGTATGGCAAGGCCAACCCGGTCGACGCGCTCGACCTCCTTGGGACCTACGTGCGCGGTGTCCACGCCAAGGACGGCGAATACCCGACCAACGGACGCGAGCTGGGGGTCGAAAAACCACTTGGAGAGGGCCGCGTGAACTTCCCGGTTCTGATCGCCAAGCTCAGAGAACTCGGCTATACCGGTGCGCTGACCATCGAACGTGAGATCAGCGGACCACAACAGATCGAGGATATCCGCCACGCCGTCAACTTATTATCGGGCCTGGTCTCGGGCACCACGCGGATCCCCGGGTAGAGCATCGAGGAACCTATAGATCTCGGAGCTGCAAGGAGCTGATTTGTGCATCCCTGCAGGCTTTCTGAAGTGGTTAACCTACCTTTTTGACGCCGGACGCTAAAAGGAGCCAATCTGTGTTCGAGAGATGAATGGCAGAAGTACAAAGGTGGGCTTGCCCCGGGACAAGGGACGGTTATACTTATTGCATCGGCATACCTGGGATAGAAAACCCTGCTAGCACTCGGTAGTGACGAGAAGTACCATGCGTTCCTGCCGCGACTTAGATAATATCTGATCAACCTACAGGTAAACATTACATGCTCAAGTTAATCTACAGAGTCTTTGCAGTCATTCACTTCGCAGTCGAGCGCCTGGTGCATCATCCAGGACTCACATTCCTGGCACTTCTGGGTATTGTCCTCGCCATCGGCCTGGTGAGCAATGCCGCCTTCTTTGCGCAGGCGGTAGACCAGGTCATCCTCGATCAAGAGTTAGATGCCTTCAGTGCGATGACGGGTCGCCCTCCCTTCTCAACCAGTGTCTACACCTTTCCCTCAGCACGGAGCCCCATTACACTCCAACACGGGGAAGAGCTAGCGCAGCACGTCTCGGGCACCATTGCCGGGGAAGTCGGGTTGCCTGTGAACCATCTCGGCATGCAGCTCCATAGTGGGAACATGATGCTGCTACCTCAGGAAGGCGACACGCAATATGGAGAAGACGAGTTCCTCGGCTCGGTGGACATAGTCTATTTCCAGAACATCTCCGATAAAATGCGCATTGTCGCCGGCGATGAGCTCGACCCAGAAGGAATGTCTGGCGAGGCCGCAGACGTGTGGATGCACAACCGGCTAGCGGAGAGGATGGGTGTCAACGTAGGCGAGGAGTTGAGAATCGGCGTCAACGTGCGAGCCGAGTTGCTGGACGTGCGGATCAAAGGAATCTGGCAAGCACAGGATCTGGATGACGACTTCTGGTTCGAGAACCCCGACGCTACGCTACAGAACGCGCTCCTCGTGCGCCGGAACGATTATATCAGCCACATTCAGCCGATGGTGCCCTCGGGCAGCTGGTACGTCAGCTGGCACATGATATTGGACGACAGCCGGGTCTATCCGGAATTGGCCCAGGATTACATCCAAGGCTTCGCGCGATCCGGGGTTATCATTGACCGGTACCTGCCAAGGGCACGTATCAACACACCGCCCCTGGACCCGCTCAGGAACTTCGTCACGCGGGGTGACACACTCACCATGATTCTGTTGAGCTTCAACCTGCCCGCGTTCGGTTTTCTCCTCTACTTCCTGGTCCTTTCCTCGGCGATCATCGCACAGTGGCAACAGCGCGAGACCGCGATGCTGGTGGGCCGGGGACTGCGTGCGGGAAGCATCCTGACACTCACTCTATTCGAGGAATTGATCCTTTTTGTAATCGGTTACCCGCTGGGTCTGGGCCTGGGTATGGTTCTGGCACACGTGATGGGCAATACTGCCAGTTTCCTCTCCTTCACCAGCCGTCCGCCTCTACCGGTTGCCCTGCGGGGGCTCAATGTACCGGTCACAATCGTTGCTTTACTGGTGGCGCTCTTCTCACGGCTCATTCCCGCAATGCAGGCTACACGTCTCAGCGCTATCGAAGTCGATCGCGCCAGGGCACGGCCCTCAAAGGGACCGTTTTGGTATCGCGCCTACCTGGACTTCCTCCTCCTTATTCCCACTTACTACGCTTATCAACAGGTCTCTCAAAAGGGTTCGCTCTCGATACTTTTTGAGAGTTCGCCCGCCGATCTCTACCAGGATCCGCTCCTAATCCTCGTGCCGGCACTCTTCGTACTGACAGCGTCGCTGATGATCTTGCGCCTCTTCCCTCTGATCATGCGTCTACTCGACTTCTTCGCCAACCTTATTCCCTGGATCACACCACACTTGGCTCTACGCCAACTGGCACGCCGCAGTCACACCTATATTAACCCGTTGCTCCTGGTTATCGTTTCACTGGGTCTGGGGGTCTATACCCTCTCGATGGCCGCCAGTATGGATCAGTGGCTCATCGATCGCATCTACTATCGGGTCGGCTCGGACGTATCTTTTAGTGCGCTGCCTCTCTCGATGGAACAGGGCGGGGAGGTGGTTACCGTCATCACCGGTGAATGGATCCCACAACCTGGCAACTTTGAGGATCTGGATGGCGTTGCCGGCGCGACACGGGTCGGCAACTACAATATGACCACCCGGCTGATGAACAGCGGCGACGTGCGCGGACGCTTTATGGCGATCGACCGCACTGATTTTGGGCGCATCGCGTGGTTTAGGCAGGACTTCGCACCGGAACCTCTCGGTGGCTTGATGAACCGGCTAGCCGGGTCTTCAAACAGCATCCTCGTCTCGGAGGAAATCTTCAGAGAGAACGAGCTTATGATCGGCGACGAGGTGACTGTACGCATCACCATCAACTATGAACTGCAAGTTGTCGATCGCTTCGAGGTTGCCGGCACCTTCAAATACTTCCCGACTGTATATGAGGAACAAAGAAGCGCAGCAGGGGGTGGAGGTCGGACGACGGCCAGGGCTAACACTGATGAACGCGTCACCTTTATCGGCAACCTGGATCATCTGAACTTCCACGTCGGCATGACGGTGCCGCACGACATCTGGCTCAGTATGGATCCACGAGGAGATGCGCAAGCAGTGTTGTCATCCGTGCCTGCTCAACTGAGCATCGCTACAGGGAGAGCAGGCGATTCTATGGCACTGATCCGTACCGAACAGGCCAAGTTCGAGCGGGTCGGCGTCTTCGGCACGCTCTCGGTCGGATTCCTCGCCGCCGTGGTTATGGCGATTATGGGGCTGCTTATCTACACTTACGCGTCCCTTCGTGAGCGCCTGCACCGTTTCACGATTCTCCGTGCCGTCGGACTGCTGCAGCAACAGATCGCCGGCCAAGTCGTGATGGAGTATGCGTTCCTGACCGCTTATGGCTCGATTGCCGGGGCTTTAATCGGTGCCTTTGCTTCTAACCTTTTCGTGCCACTGTTCCGCTTCTCCGGTGAGCAGGGCGTGCCGCTGCCGCCGCTAATTCCGATCATTGCGACAGATCAGGTTCAGAACTTGGTGATAGCGTTCGTGGCTGTTATCATCGCTTTGGAAGTGATCGTCATCAGCCGCGCGCTCTCGAAGCGGGCTTTCAGCATGCTCAAGAGCGCTTTTGGCTAAGCTTAGCTTATATGGGCAGACTCTGTCGTGGGTCTAGCTACGGCTCCGGGGAACCGGGGCCGTAGCTAGACCGATTTAGAGGCCTGCGAGCGTATCCGTCTCGACTGTTGTGCCGATTGAGCCCGACCATCCACTAACTGATCTCGAACCCTGGAGTCCTATATGGGCAAGCGCTGGGCGTGCCACAAGCTTCTGCGATATACCGCAGCCCTGACTGTAAAGGCCGCGGACGGCGACACGAGCCATGGCGACAAGGTGGCTGCCAATAACGCCCCCAGAGGCAGTGACACCCCCGCTACGTCTCACCACCCACGTGACAATCAGGGCTACCTGGCCATTGCCCGTCGCGCGGATTTGCCGGCCATTATGAAACGCGTAGTGGGCCCGAGCGGCGGCAACATCCTTAGTGTCAAGCCCGCGCGCGCTCTCGGCTGAGCCTTGGCCATGAAAAACCTGCCGCACATCATCCATACCCCTGACTACGCCCGCGGCGATGTGGCCCAGTGCGTCGACACATCAAAACATATCAAATGTGATCCGCCGCATGTTGAGCGTGAAGCATACCTTGCAGCGGTGATCTTGTGCTACATTGATGCGTTAGCTGCCATCGGGTAACGAAATAAGTCTGAACCCTAATCGGGCGAACTATCTACCACCCAGTTTGGCATTGATCCGCCGATACCATGTAAGCGGACGGTGCAGAATATGTTCGACGCAGACCACCGCCTGCCAGAAGGAGACGGACGTGAACTACGCAGACTTAGATTCGTCAGGCCCGCAGCGACTGCGCATCGCGATGATAGCCTCAGAGTGCGTGCCCTTTGCGAAGACCGGAGGGCTCGCCGATGTCATGGGATCCTTGCCCAAGACACTAAAAGCGATGGGACATGATGTGTTGGTCGTCATGCCCAAGTATGGATGTATCGATGTCGTGAAGCACAACCTGCACCGCTTCTACTCCCAGATGGGGGTCTGGATGGGCGACAGGGAAGAGTGGTGCGCGGTCGACACCACGCGGATGGATGGTGACGTCCCCGTATACTTCATCGAATCGCTCAAATTCTTC
This sequence comes from Thermoflexales bacterium, assembly GCA_007125545.1. Lineage (GTDB taxonomy): Bacteria > Chloroflexota > Anaerolineae > B4-G1 > SLSP01 > PWVB01. Next base: position 11,927 of record SLDA01000179.1, read on the forward strand.
GGGCGTTCCGGCCTATACCACGATGCGGAGCTGAATGACTACCCTGACAACGCGCAACGCTTTGCCTTCTTAACGCGCGCCGCGCTCCAGCTCTGCCACGACACGCGGTTTGACGCAGACATCGTGCACGCGCATGATTGGCAGACGGCGCTGGCCGCGGCTTATCTGAAAGTTTGGCACTGGAATGACGCCGTTCTGGGAAAGGCCGCCAGTGTCCTGACGATCCACAACATCGGCTATCAGGGTGTCTATCCTGCCGAACATATTAACTACCTCGGGCTTCAATGGGGCAACTTCACACCGGAGAAGTTGGAGGATCACGGCAATATCAACTTCCTGAAAGGCGGCATTGTCTATGCCGATCTCGTGAACACCGTCAGCCCAACCTATGCCGAGGAAACACGCACACCTGAATTTGCACATGGCCTGGCGCCCTACTTGAATGATAAGGGCGCCGACTACCTGGGCATCCTGAACGGAATCGACTACACAGAATGGGATCCGGCGACAGACCCTCTGATTCCAGCCCGTTATTCGCGGCACGATATGCGGGGCAAGGCCATATGTAAGGAGGCCCTACAGCGGCGATTCGGACTCGACATTGATCCGGAGGTTCCGATTGTGGGCGTCATCAGCCGCTTTGCGGAGCAAAAAGGTCTTGACATCCTGGCGGCGTGTATCGAGGAGATCATAACCGATATGCCCGTGCAATTCGTGATCCTGGGCTCGGGTGACCTAACGCTAGAGGATTTTTACGGCGATCTTGCGTGGTCCTATCCAGGACAGGTCGGAACCTTCATAGGTTACAGCAACGAGCTGGCGCATTGGATCGAGGCCGGATCTGACTTTTTCATCATGCCCTCCCGCTACGAGCCCTGTGGTCTGAATCAGATCTACTCTCTCAGGTATGGAACCCTGCCCATTGTGCGTAACACCGGCGGACTGGCCGACACCGTCGAACAGTATGACGAGCGTGTCGGCAGTGGCACGGGCTTCAAATTCACAACCCTTAGTCCCCGGGCTATCTACTACGTCGTTGGATGGGCCGTCAGCACCTGGTACGACCGCAGATCCCACATCGGGAAGATGCGGCGCAAAGGTATGATCCAGGATTTCTCCTGGGAAGAGAGCGCGCGCGCCTATCTACGCGCCTATCGACAGGCGATTGAGAACAAACAACAACTCACTTAGCGGACTGTTAAACAGCCAGGAGGATACTCCCATGCGACTTGGTGGCCCCATCTTCGTAAAGGATCTTACACCTGATAGCTGGACCGCAGCACTCAAAGCCGCCGGCTACGGCGCAGCCTATTGTCCCATCGGCTCTGAGGCGGACGCGGCAACCCGCCGCGCCTACATCGAGGCCGCACAGGCTGAGAACATTATCATTGCCGAGGTGGGCGCCTGGTCTAATCCGCTCAGTCCCGACGAAGCGGAGCGCACGGCTGCGATCGAGACCTGCAAAACACAGCTCGCTCTTGCGGACGAGATGGGCGCACGGTGCTGCGTTAATATTTCGGGATCGCGCAGCACGCCATGGGACGGGCCTAGCCCGGACAATCTCACCCACGAGACCTTCGATATGATCGTCGATGTCGTGCGCACCATCATCGATGCCGTCAAGCCCAAACGCACGGCATATACACTGGAGCCAATGCCCTGGATGTACCCCGACACAGCAGATAGCTATGTCGCCCTATTGGAGGCCGTAAACCGCGAACACTTTGCCGTGCACGTAGATATGGTCAACGTCATCAACAGCCCACAGTGCTACTTCGACAACGCCAGGCTCATCCGGGAGTGGTTCGCCAAGCTGGGCCCCCGTATTCGAAGCTGCCATGCCAAGGACACGCTACTATCAACCAAGTTAACGACGCATCTTGACGAGGTTCGGCCGGGGTTGGGACACCTCGACTATCGCGTTCTGCTAAGCGAGCTGGCTCGTTTGGATCCCGATATGCCCCTAATGATTGAGCACCTCCAGACGGAAGAGGAATACCGACTTTCTGCCGCCTATATCCGCAGCAAAGCGGACGAGGCGGGATTGACATTCGTTGCCTGAGCTGAACGCGGCTCACGACACGGCGAAGACTCCGGTCTCAAGCACAAGTTACCTTAATCCAAGGAGGCGAAAATGCGATACGGCGTATGCGTTGATCCCCAGATGGCATCCGCGGTGGCGGCTGCGGGGTTCGATTTCATTGAGTTGAACGTCCAGGGACACCTGAAAACAATGGAGGAGGAGCCGGCGTTCTCGGCCGAGCTGGCTCGTATCAAGGCGGCACCCCTCCCTGCCATCGCCGCTAACAGTTTCGTGCCCGGCAACCTGAAGATCACGGGGCCCGAGCCCGCTTCTGACGCGGCGCTGGAAGCCTATGCTCGACGCACTTTCAAGCGCGCTCACGCTGCCGGGGTCGCGACCGTCGTCTTCGGATCGGGTGGCGCCCGAGCGATACCCGATGGGTTTGATCGCGGACAGGCGTGGGAACAGTTGGTCCGATTCGGCAAGATGCTGGGGCCGGTGGCGGAAAAGTATGGTGTCACCGTCGTCGTCGAACCACTTAACAAGACACGGGGTGAATGCAATGTGCTCACCTCCGTCGGTGAATCCGCGCAATATGTGAAAGACGTCGATCACCCGAGTATGATGCTGCTGGTCGATGGCTATCACTGGGGCCTTGACAACGATAGCTACGACGACCTTGTCGCGAATGCTTATCTGCTGCGCCATGTACATATCGCGACGGTAGAACATCGCTTACCACCCGGATTTGAACCCAGCGACTTCTCGAGCTTCTTCCGAGCGCTGAAGGCAGGAGGCTACGACGGCCCTATCTCGATTGAGGCCAAGTGGGACAACGTAGAGGAGCAAGCTGAACACGCCTACGCCGTCCTCACCGGTCTAGCCCGCGAAGCGGGACTCTAGGCGGAGAACGCGAACGATTCCTACACTCATATGGGAGGTAGAGATGACACCGACGCGGGTGCACGTATGGGACAAGATCGAGATCACCCTGGATTCTCGTCGCACCTACGAGAATCCGTATACGGATGTCCAGGTGTGGGTAGACTTGGAGGGGCCAGAGTTCAGCAAACGAATCTACGGATTCTGGGATGGTGGCAACACATTCCGCGTACGCATCGTGGCGCCGACGCCGGGAGAGTGGATCTGGCGTTGCGGCACCAGCCGCTCCGACGCAGGCCTTTGCGGTGAGCGAGGTAGCCTCGAAGCGGTCGCGTGGACCGAGGCCGAACTGAAAGAGAATACGTGCCGCCGCGGCTTCCTCCGAGCCTCTAGCAATGGGCACGCGCTCACCTATGCTGACGGGACGCCCTGTTACTTAACCGGCGATACTTGGTGGGCCACGCCCACGTTTCGCTATCCCTGGAGCGAAACCGCGGTCGACCTCAGCGAGGAAAGGGCAATCGAGGTCGGCCCCGACATGAGCTTTCAGGAGATGGTCCGGTACCGGAAGCGGCAGGGATACAATCTCATCGCGATGATCGCAGCTCTCCCGGCTTGGGCCAATGATGGACTCCCGGCGCGCATCTGGGGGGATGAAACTGCCGGGGTGGGCATTCGCGATGCCTGGCAGCAGGCAGGAACGCAGTCTGCCAAAGATATGTACAATGAGGGCGGGCGCCCCTTTCACTTTCCAGGCAAAGCGCCGGGTTACGAGCACGTCCTTCCGGACTTCGACCGCATCAATCCCGCGTACTTCCAAGCCATGGACCGTAAGATCGACTACCTCAACGCCCAAGGCATGATCCCATTCATCGAAGTGACCCGCCGAGATGTCAGCACCGCGTGGCGCGCGTTCTACGACTGGCCCGACTCGTACGCGCGCTACATTCAGTACGTCTTCAGCCGTTACCACGCCAACAACTGCATTCTAAGCCCTATTCACTACGATTGGTCCTACATGTCGATCCCGGGGCGCGCCTATAATGAGCCCGCCAATTTGGCGCTCGAGCGAAGCGGACCACCCCCCTTCGGTACGTTGTGCTCGGCCAATGCCAGCGGATCGACCCTGCTGAACTTCGACCAAGCACCGTGGCTGACCCTGCACCAGACCGGTAACTGGCGTGATCATGATGATCATTGGCTGCTCACGGAGGTCTTTAACGGGAGCGATCCACCACGCCCCGTTCTCAATGGTGAGCCCTATTATGCCGGCTGGCCCGACTACAAGGGTTGGCCCGAGTATGAGGGGTGGAAGGATGAGGACTTCATCGGCGGCACGGAGGCGGACGATGCTGCCTGCCGCTCGGGTATGTACGGCAGTTTCCTCTCGGGGGGCCTCGCAGGACACATCTACGGTGCGCAAGGGATATGGGGTGGCGACATCGAGCCGGAGGCACGCGTCACGATGTGGGATGCGCTGCAATGGCGGTCTGGAGCCCAAATGCAGCACCTACGCACCTTCGTGCTGGCAGAGGGAGCACGTTACCAGGACTTGGCACCCCACGCCGACGAGGTCACGCCGAACAAGACGGCGCAAACGGCAGGGAATGAGGGATGGGCTTACTGTGCCCGCACTGAGGAAAGAGACCTCTTTATGCTCTACTTTGAGCGAGGCTATGCCGAGACCACATCACAA
>SLDA01000147.1 GCA_007125545.1 Thermoflexales bacterium
CACGGTCTTGAGGGACACGGTCTTGAGGGACACGGTCAAGCAGTGCAATAGCTCTCTGCAAGTGGAACGCCGCGGCAGGAAAGGCATAAAGCCGGCGGGCGCTCTCCGCCGCCTGGCGGTGGGCGCGCAGTGCTTTCCGGGGCTGTCCGGCAGCCTCATAGTGGAGCGCAAGATGTCCGACCCACTCCTTTGACTCTGCCTGATCTATGCTTTCCATGGCCCGGGCAACGCGTCCGTGCAGCCAGCGACGGCGGGCTGGACTGAGCGCCGTGTAGATGACTTGACGCAGTAAGTCGTGGCTAAAGTCGTACGCCTCACCGTCACGGGTGGTCACGATACGCCGCCGCCACAGCTCATCGAGGGCCGTCATCCATTCATCTTCCTGAAGGTCAAAAGCATGTGACAGTAGCTCGGTTGTGAAGGAACGACCCATTGCCGAAGCCACCTCTAGGAACTTGTACGCCTCCGGAGAGAGTTGTGCGAGCCGGTCGTGCAGCACCGCCTGAATCTTGGGCGAGAATGGGATCTGCTCATCCCACTCGGGCACCTGCGATGCCTCCAATAGCGTGTGCAACGTGCTCGCCGACTCACCACAGACCAGGTCACGGCAGAGTGTTTCAATGATAAAAAGAGGATTTCCCTGTGTGTGACGATACAAGGCAGCCACCGCTTCAGGTGGCAGAGCTTCACCAAGTAGCATCGTGGCCAGGGTGCCGGTGCCGGCGCCATCCAAGGGCGCCATGTCAATCTCCAGAAGACGACCTTGCTGGTGTAGAGCCGCCAACAGTAGCACGAGTGGCGGCGCGAGATCTGCATCGTTATCGCGCAAGGTTGCGACCACCATCAACCTGGCGTTCGCATCAAGCCGCAATAAGTAGTGAAGCCAGGCCAGCGTCTCTGCATCGGCCCAGTGCACATCCTCCAGACGTAGGAGCAGCGGCTGTTTCTGCACCAGTACGGCTCTTGCCAGCGCCTCGTAAAAACGACGTTTCTGCCATGGTTCCGCTGCGAGTTCTGCACGGGCTTTGGCCCCTGACTTCTGGTCCATGGAGGAAGACGCGGGACCTGAAAGCTCAGGCAGCAGGCGAGCTAGTTCGGAGCGCCAGACCGGTGCGAGATCGTTCAAGGGCAGTGTCCTGAGCCATCCGACGACCGGCACCAGCGAGAGATCCACCTCCGGTGCATAGCAGGCGGTCGAAGCTACAGTCAGCCCCTGCCGGCTCACCCAATCTGTCACTTCTGCTGCTAAGCGGGTCTTACCGATACCTGCCTCTCCACGGATGAGTGCGATGAAGGGTGGTCGGTTGCCGGCGGCCATCTGACGCCAAGCCAACATCAACTGTTGCCACTCCCCGTCACGCCCGACGAGGGGCGCATCTCGGGGCACAGAAGGGAGGGGCAAGTTCTTTGCAGCCACGCCCGGCATGAGGAGATCGCGGTAGGCGGCCTGGGTGGCAGGGTCAGGCGGCAGCCCCAGTTCCTGCCGCAGGGTGCGGACGCATTGGTGGTAGACGCTCAGCGCTGCCGCTCGATCGCCATTATGGCTGTGGAGGTCCATCAACTGGCGATATGCTACCTCCTGGAGCGGCTCGGCCTGGAGCAGCCGCTGAGAAGCGTGGATGGCAGCCTGATAGTTACCCTGATCGCGGAGTCGATTGGATAGTTCTTCCAGAGCCTGGAGGAAAGCCTGGCGTAGCCGCTCGCGCTCCGGTCGGATCCAATCGGCGTAGCAGGCGGGTAACAGGTCCGAATGATACAAATTAATGGCCTTCTGCAAATGCGCTATATGCTCGTCAGACGTCCCGACTACTGCATAGGCGCGTTGCAGGTGCACCTCGAAGTCAGCAACATCTAGCGTGAAGTGCGCGTCAGGGCGCCAACGGATACTTTTTGTCTCGATCGCCAGGTAATGATCGGTTTCTGGCCAGGCCTGGCGCAACCGATGGAGAAGATTGCGCAAGTTGGTGCGAGCCTGTGCTTCATCAGAGTCCATCCAGAAAAGGAAAGCCAGATGCTGCCGTAGCTGGGGGGCATGGCGATGCAGGAGCAGGTAAGCGAGCAGGGCTTGGAGGCGCGGGCTGTCCAACCCGGTAACCGGGAAACCATCTCGCAGAAAGGCGAAGTCACCTAACAACCGAATTTCAAGCATTGCCTCCATGGAGATAAGTTTACTCGCAGCTTGGGTGCGGTGTCAAGCAGAACGAAGCGTTGCAGGCACCGGACTTTGCGGTAACGATATGCTTGGGAAACCACGCGGCCTCAGCGTCTGCCTCGTGCAATGTCGAGGCTACACTCAACCGTCTCGATCAGCGGTTGTTGACACGCCCAGGTGCGCGTGCTATACTGCCTCCAGTATTGAAATCCATTTCCAATAAGGGCACAGGAGGGCAATCTGGAACAGCGTACCATTATCGATGCACTTAGGGAGGCGGGCTATCGTATCACGCAGCCGCGCCAGGCAGTGCTTCAGGTGTTGCAGGAGCACGAGGCAGGATTAAGCCCCGAAGAGATTCATAAGCTCGGCAAAGTCATCTATGCACCGCTGGGCTTAGTGACGGTGTATCGGACGCTTGAGATTCTGGACGAGTTGGAGTTGGTCCGGCGTCTTCACGGTGACGATCACTGCCATCGCTATGCCAGCTCGATACCCGAGCAGCATTACCTTGTATGTAAAGCATGCCATCAGGTGCTGGAGTTCCCGTGCAACGGACTAGATGCGCTCATCAACGCCGTGCAAGAGCAGACCGGCTATCGCGTGACACAACACCTGCTGGAATTGCGCGGGTTCTGCCCTGAATGCGAGCGATCCTAAGGCGCGCCGGAGCCAAAGGCCTTTCTCTCTGATAAACATCTGCGACCCCTGCGGATACATAGTCCTCCTGATGTAGCCAAAGCGGGTGGTCAAGAACGTAAGTCGTGCGGGTCTTGTCCTGCTTCTTGGGTACAATGAGTGTGGAGCCATCGCCGAGTTGCAGCGGGCACTCGGTTAACCGTGATAGGCTCTGTGAGGGCGCCGGGGGAGGCGCCGCAGGTGCTACAGGAGACCATAAAATGCCGACAGTCAATGAGTTCAGAGATCGACTGGCGCAGTTCAATAAACACTATCTCAACCCCCTGACACTTTCCTTCGCCGGCCGCCCCGGTGTCCCGTGGGGGATCATCCAACACATCGGACGGCGCACCGGCAACCGCTATACCACGCCGGTGCTGGTAGGGCCAACCTACTACGCTTTCTACATCCCCCTTCCCTATGGTCAGACAACGGATTGGGCCCGGAACGTGCAGGAAGAAGGGGGTGGTTTGGTCGTGTATGGGGGAGAAGCCTATCGTGTGATCGAACCGCATATCGTCATTGCCAGTGAAGCCGCCGGCGCTTTTCCCCGCTGGGTACAATCCCTGCTTGCAGCAGCCGGCACCACGAACTACCTGCGGGTTCAACGCGCCGCGCCATCGCCCGAGCCCGAGACGGTATATCAACGTATCACAGCCGACTACCCCACCCGCACAGGGCTATGGATAATTGGGGCGGTGCTCTTGATCGCGGTGGGAGTAGGCCGGGCGCTATGGAAGCTCCTACATCCTGACCGGGACTGATCCCGGCGGATCAGCATCAGGGATCATAACGCAGGCGGGTTAGTCACCCTGCGAATGGGCACCCCTGCCCGGAGTGCGGCGACCAGCTCGCTTGTCACATGAATGCACGCAAGATCAAGGCTGCAGCCAAAGTACGTACGCCGAGAGTTCGAGTCTGGCGTGTGAGCCGACCACCGTACCAACGATCCTTTCCCTCTCTGTACCCCTGTTACTGACCGGCGTTTGCGTTTAGCGGGTTTTGCTGTAGTCTTGGGCACATTGTCACCCTGGGAGGAAAGAGAACGATGACACTGTCTTTTATGTTGGACCCACAATACTTCCTGACGTCCGAGTCTGTGACCGAAGGACACCCTGACAAGATTTGCGACCAGATCTCGGATGCCATCCTCGACGCAATCCTGGCCGAGGATCCTGATGCACGCGTGGCTTGTGATTGCGTTGTAACGACGGGCCTGGTGGTCGTGACCGGCGAGATCACCACCACGGCGTATGTAGAAATTGCGGATATTGCGCGCAAGACTGTCATGGAAATTGGCTATGACCGCGCCAAATATGGCTTCGACGGGGAGACCTGCGGCGTGCTCACGTCGATTAAGGAGCAGAGCGCCGACATTGCCCTCGGTGTGGATGAAGCGCTGGAGCACAAAGAGGGCCAAATGTCGGAGAATGATAGGATCGAAGCCACCGGCGCCGGCGACCAAGGCATGATGATCGGCTTTGCATGCACTGAGACACCCGAGTACATGCCGCTCACCATCGCGCTCGCGCACCGGCTTACCCGGCGGCTCTCCGAGGTGCGGAAGGATGGGACACTCGATTATCTACGGCCCGATGGCAAGAGCCAGGTGACGGTTGAATACACCTACGGCAAGCCAAAGCGGATCGATACGATCGTCATCTCAACACAGCATCACCCTGACGTGAGCCGCGACCAGATTATTGTTAATGTGATCGAGCATGTGATCAAGCCCATCGTACCGGCGGAGTTACTTGACGACAAGACGCGTTATTTGATCAACCCGACCGGACGGTTCGTGACCGGCGGGCCCAAGGGTGATGCCGGATTGACCGGTCGCAAGATTATCGTGGACACTTACGGCGGCGTCGCGCGTCATGGTGGAGGTGCCTTCTCGGGCAAAGACCCGACAAAAGTCGACCGCTCCGCGACCTACATGGCGCGTTATATCGCCAAGAACCTGGTCGCCGCGGGCGTGGCCGAGCGGTTGGAAGTACAGGTGAGCTATGCTATCGGCGTAGCAGAGCCTACCA
>SLDA01000538.1 GCA_007125545.1 Thermoflexales bacterium
GCGCGCACCTGGGTTACCACCGACCAGCAAGAGGCCGTCAGGGACGCCGACTATGTTATTGCCACCTTCCAGGTCGGCGGCATACAAGGCTTCGAGGCCGATTATCAGATTCCACTCAAGTACGGTGTCGATCAGTGCATCGGCGATACGCTCGGCCCGGGCGGCGTCTTTCGTGCCCTGCGCAGCATCCCCGTGATGCTCGACCTGGCGCGGGATATGGAGCAGCTCTGCCCCGATGCCTATCTGCTCAACTACGTCAACCCGATGGCCATGGTCTCCTGGGCGCTGGGCACGACCCACGTACCCTTTGTGGGCCTATGCCACGGCGTACAGACGACGATGGATCTCATCTCCGGCTACGTCGACGTGCCCAAGGATGAGATCGACTATCTCTGCGCGGGAATCAACCACATGGGCTGGTTCCTGAAGCTGGAGCACGAAGGGAGAGACCTCTACCCCACCTTGAGGGAAAGGTTCGAGCAGCCGGAGTACTACGTAAATGAGAAAGTGCGGGGAGAGGTCTTCCGCCAGTTCGGTTACTTTATGACCGAGTCGACCGGGCATCTCGCCGAGTACGTCCCGTGGTTCCGCAAGAATCAAAAGGCGCTCGACCTCTATTGCGATGAGCCGGGGTTTGGGGGAGAGAGCGGCGCCTACTACGCCTGGTGCCGCTATGTCGCGGACAAGTACGAAGGCACCGAGATCCTGGAGGACGAGCCCATTACGCTGCCGGCGCGCTCCATCGAGTATGGATCCTATGTGATCGAAGCACTGGAGACAGGGCGCACTTTCAAACTCAACGGCAACGTCATCAACGGCGGTATGATCACCAACCTGCCGGCTGATTGCTGCGCCGAAGGCCCTATGTACATCGACCGAACGGGACTGCACAAGACGATTGTCGGCGATCTGCCACCCCAACTGGCCGCGCTAAACATGACCAACATCAATGTCCAGCGGCTGGCGGTCGAGGCCGCGCTTACCGGGGATCCCGAGCACATCGTCCACGCCTGCGCGCTCGATCCCTTGACGGGAGCCGTGCTCACGCTCAAAGAGACGCGCGACATGGTGGGCGAGATGCTGGAAGCCGAGAAGCATTGGCTGCCCCAGTTCGAGGGCAAGGCCCTCCGTCCAACCCCGACCATCGTGATACCGGAGGACGTGGAGCGCGCGGATGTGCCCGTCGATCCGGCCCTCGCAATCATGGCCCGATTCGGGGAGCTGGCAGAGTAACGCCGTCACATGAGAGGTCTGAGCACCACGGCGCCGATCGAGCTTGACCGGGTCGGCGCCGTGTCTTGTTCTAGCGCACTGGCATCCCCTGAAAACACGCCTACACTGGAAGTCAAATGTCATCCCATAGCAAGGAGCATTTAGCCATGAGCCAATCCTTCCTTTCTGATGATTCACTACTTGGGACAGGCAGCGCCTCAACGTATTTTCCGCGGGCGCAGCGACCGTTGCCCACGCGGCAGGTCCACCTGGACTTCCACACATCCGAGCAGATACCGGGCATCGGAGATCAGTTCTCCAAGGCGCAATGGCAGGAGTCGCTCAAGGCGGGGCGGCTCAACGCCATCAACATCTTCGCCAAAGGCCACCACGGCTGGAGCTACTACCCGACCGAGATCGGATCTATCCATCCCCATCTGGACTTCGATCTCCTGGGCGCCCAGATCGAAGCCTGTCACGAGATCGACGTCGAGTGCCCTATCTACTACACCGTGGGGTGGTCGGTCCACGACGCCGAGACGCATCCCGAGTGGTGCGCCCGCCATAAGGACGGCACCTTCATGTGGAGAGGTGACCCTGACGCGCAGCCAACAGATCCCTACCCGCCAGGCAACTGGAAACTCCTCTGCCCGAGCGGGGCGTATCACGAGCATATGAAGGAGCAAGTCACCGAGATCTGCAAGCGGTACGATGTGGACGGCTTCTGGTTTGACATCTATCAGGTGCAACACGGCTGTTGGTGCGAGCGCTGTCGGGCCAGCATGGCGGCGAAGGGTGTGGATATGGACGACCAAGAGGCTGTTGTGGCGCACTTTGCCGGTGTCTATAAGGCGCATATGGCGGAAATGCGGGCCACGATTGCCGAGACGCATCCGCAGGCGACGGTCTTCTTCAATGGGACCACGGCGTTTGGTCGCGGAAACCAGGAGTACGGGACGCATATCTACAACACGCACCAGGATCTCGAGGACCTACCCACGGGCTGGGGCGGCTACGACAAATTCCCGCTGCGCTCGAAATACTACCTCGGGGAGGGCTACCAGATCTGTGCGATGAGTGGTAAGTTCCACACCTCGTGGGGCGAGTTTGGAGGCTTTAAGCATCCGGATGCCATCACCTTCGAGGCCGCCTCGATGATCGCCTACGGATCGGTGTGCAACTTCGGGGACCAGCTCCATCCGACAGGTCTGATGGATATGCAAACCTATCGCAACATCGGGGAGGCGATGGCCTACGTCGAGCAGATCGAGGCGTTCGGCCCCGGTGGGCTGCCGGTCTCCAACCTCGGTGTCTGGTTCAGCGGGAACAATCAGGCCGATAGCGGGGTCAGCAAGCTACTGCTGGAACGGCAGATAGACTTTGTGGTCGCCAACGAACGCAACCTGGAGGGGTTGCAGACGGTGATCATCCCCAGCGAGCCCTGCCTGGGCGAAACGCAGATTTCGGCGCTGGAGGCCTACGTGGACGGGGGCGGGTCGCTTGTCGTCCTCTCCACGGGAGCCCTGGCCAGGGACGGATCGCGCTTTGTGCTGGACGTCGGAGCGGACTATCAAGGGCGGGGAGAGCATGATGTCGACTATACCGTCGTCGATCCGGTGCTGGGCGAGGGCTTGGTGACCTCCCCCGTGCTCAACTACAGTCCCACCCTGCGCACGAAGCCGCACGAGGGCTCACAGATACTGGCTCACATCCACGAACCCTATTTCAGCCGTACCTATGCCCACTTCTGCTCGCACCTGAACACCCCGTTTCGCCCTGAGCGGGCGGAGCATCCCGCCTTGATCCAGCATGGCCGTGTGGTCTTCTCTGCCAGCCCGCTGGATCTGATGTACGAGCAGCGCGCGGCGCGTCCGCACCGCGACCTTTTCGAGCGGGCGCTCAAGCGCGTGTACATGGATCCGATGCTCCACGTCGAGCTTCCCAGCAGTGGGCGGATCAGCCTGCTGCACCAGGCGGATCGAGACCGCTACGTGGCCCATCTGCTTTACGCGACGCCGCATTACCGCGGCGGACTGGAATTGATCGAGGACCTGATCCCACTCTTCGACGTGCCGGTGGCGCTGCGGGTGCCGGAGAGGATCAAGCGCGCGATGCTGATCCCAGACGGCGTTGAGCTTCCGCTCGTACGGGATGGCGATGGTGTGAAGGTGAGCGTGCCAAGGTTCCGGATGCACTGCGCGGTGGTCTTCGAGTACGGAGACTGAGGCGACGGGAGGCGCAGGAAAATCCTAAGGATCCGGCTACACTTGTCACCGACGATCCGTGCGCGAGCCGTCGTCCCACCAATTCGCCGGATCCTTAGGATTTGCGCGGGGCGGTTTGGGAAGCGGGAATCCGCACTCCACCGCGGATGTATGGCGTAGCAGAAAATGTGGAGGTCGATGTGATCAGAAAGCGAGTCATCATCACCGGGGCCTCGTCGGGGATTGGCCGAGCGACAGCCCAACGCTTTGCCGAAGGTGATTGGGATGTTTGCGTCCTGGCACGGCGAGAAGCGAAACTCAAACAGGTACTCGGCGAGTTGCCGGAGGGCGACCACCTCCTGCTCGCAGGTGACTACGCGGACCCCGACACCGCCACGCGGCTGGGCGCGCTCCTGGGAGAGCGCTGGGGCCACCTCGACGCTCTCATCAATTGCGCAGGCGTCTTCTTAGCCGCCGACCCCATCAGCACACCCTTATCCGAGTGGCGCAGACCGCTTGATATAATGCTCGATGGCGCGGTGAATATGACCCGCGTCGCCGTGCCCCTGCTCGGCGCCGGGGGACGGGTCATCCACATCACCTCCATCCACGGTGACCGGGTGGAACGTGGGGGCTCGGCCTATGCTATGGCCAAGGCTGCCATCAACCAGTACAGCCGCAGCCTGGCGCTGGAGCTGGCGGATCGCGGCATTCTGGTTAACGCCATCGCGCCCGGCTTCATCGATACCCCGATGAGCGTCGTCGACGGCGTGAACGAGCTGGAAACCGAGTGGTTCAAGTCCAACTACGTCACCGGACATCATCTCCCGCTGCGACGGGCCGGGCAGCCGGAGGAGATTGCGGGCGTCGCATGGTTTCTTGCCGGACCGGACGCTACGTACATCACGGGCCAGGTCATCACTGTCGATGGCGGCCTCACGATCACATTTTGACACGGAAGGAATCTCGCGCGAATGAGAATTGAAGCCGTTGATTTTTTCTATCTCGCTATGCCGGAGATTTTCGATATCGGCGACGGGAGCCAGGACGCTCTGCTGGTTCGCGTCCGCGCCGATAATGGTCTGGAAGGCTGGGGGGAGTGCGAAGCCGCGCCGCTTCCCTCGATCGCTGCCTGGTGTTGCCCCATGTCGCACAGCGCGTGCAAGCCGGTGAGCCATTCGGTCCTGGGGCAGACCATCGATTCGGCCCGCGATATCCGCGCAGTGACCCACGATGTGCGACGCAACAGCTTCGATCTGCTGCAAGCGGATCACACCCTCTCAGGGGTAGATATCGCGCTGTGGGATCTGCTGGGCAGGCAGCGGGGGGAGCCGACGTGGAAGCTGCTTGGCTGGGAGCGGGCCTATCCGAAGACGGCGTACGCATCCCTTCTCTTCGGCGACACGCCCCAAGAGACGTGGCAGAA
>SLDA01000465.1 GCA_007125545.1 Thermoflexales bacterium
CACCAGCTCTTCGCCGACACCGTCTGGGAGGAAGCCACGACCGCTGCCCGCATTACCGGATCGCCGGCCGCGACAAGCACCGAACGTGAGATCGAGCGGATGCTTGAGCACGCAGGACTGGCGCAGCGGTTCGAGGACCATCCTTACCGGCTCAGTTATGGTGAGAAGCGACGGTTGAACCTGATTTCGGTGCTGGCTGCCCGGCCGAAGCTGCTGTTGTTGGATGAGATCCTGATCGGGCAGGACGAAGCGAACGCGGCCTATCTGCTGGCACTATTGACGGCAGCCGCCGGTGAGGGCATTGCGGTGGTGATGGTCAACCACAACCCCAAAGTCACCCAGCAGTGGGCCGAACGATTGATCTTCCTCGAAGAGGGGCGCCTCATCATCGACGCTCCAGTTGATCAGGGGTTCCGGCAGCTTGCCGCGTGGGGCTGGAACGCTTATGTACCCCACCCCACTCCCCTGCCGGCGCCACCGGTGAGCAGGCAAGTGCTGGAGATCGCATGAAACGCCGCATCGCTTACGTGCCGGGCACCTCCTTTATCCACAGGCTACATCCCCTGGTCAAAGTGGCGTGGCTGACCGGGCTGACGGTCCTGGTTTTTCTCGTCACGAGGAGCTGGATCGTGCTCGGAGTGGTGGCCCTATCGCTGGGGCTGTTGGGTGTAAGCCGGGTCTCGCTCAAAGGGCGCCGGGGCACGCGCGTGCTCTTGATCACGGCGTTTATGCTGGGCGCGCTCCAACTTGCATTTCGGCAAGGCGGTACGACCGTATTGCAGGCGGGCCCACTTACAATTACCGGGGAGGGCGTGGAGGCAGCTCTCTACGTCGCCGGGCGCTTTATGAGCGTGGTGCTGCTGAGCTACGTCTTTGTGTTCACGACGGAGCCCGGCGACCTTGCCTATGCCTTGATGCGCGCCGGATTACCTTACCGCTACGGCTTCGCGCTGGTGACCGCGCTCCGGCTGGTGCCCATTTTCGAGGCAGAGGCTGAGACGGTCTATGAGGCACAGTTGGCACGGGGTATCGGCCACGATGTGCGCAGCCCGCGCCGCGTCCTGGGCTGGGTCCGACAGCTCGTCATGCCGGTGCTCAGCTCGGCGCTGGGTAAGGTCGATACGCTCGCCGTCTCTATGGAGGGACGCGGCTTTGGACGGTACCCCCATCGCACCTTCCTGCGGAAGACGCAGTTTGGATGGTTGGATGCCACGTCCCTGGCCGCGCTGGCAGTCTTGCTCATCGGAACGATGCTGCTGTCGTAGGCGCGGTTCGTCGCTCTCTCGCAGTGAAGCGAAACTCCAGGAGTTATGCCTATGTTCAAACGCCAATGGTTTCTCGTCACTCTCGTTCTGGGACTTGCCGCAGGCGCGCTGATGCTCGCGGCGACACAGTCGGCACCGTTCGGGGTCCTGACCCGCTATCCGGTTAGTATGCTCGTCGAAGAGATGCAGTGGATGGATGACTGCGCCGAATGTCACTCGGCTGAGACGTTCCACACCTGCAGCACCTGTCACGACGACCACGGTGCTGTCGAAATGACGAACGTGCCCTTCTACGCGGGGATCACCCTGGAGGGTGATGTACCGGTACCGGGCTATGTGCTGTTGAACGAGGTATTGCCTTACCGGGATCAACCGCATACCCACAAACCGCTGCTGGATTTCCTGTCACAGCAAGGCACGAGCGACTTCGAGAGCGTCACCTTGGCCTCGCTGGATGGCGGCTTTGTGACTATGACGCGCGAGAATCTCACCACGGATGCCCTGCTGATGCCCTATATCGACGGTATCCGCTTTGCCGCCGAGAATCTCCATGTTTCCACGTGGGTCAAGGGCATTCGGCGTGTCATTGTCGTCGGATCGGAAACCCCGCTCCTTATCGAAGGTCAAGCAACCTCGATAGGGCGGCTGTTGTTGGGGCCAACCCTGGAACTCACGGTAGACTCAGCCAACGTCATGCTCCAGAGCGCAGACGATGGCGAGATCCGTCGAGCGCAGGCGGGCACGCGGATACTGGGCGTGCCGCTCACGGCCCTGGTGACAGAACCGGCCTTCACAGAGTTGGTCATCCACGATAGCGCGCGTCAAGAGTATCGCCTCTCTGCCGAGGATTGCGACGGCGCAGTACTGGCACAGTTCCGCGGCAGGGTAACCCTGGTCTTGCCCGAGCGGGGGCGCTCGCAGTGGATCTCGGACGTTGTGGCCCTGGAGAGCAGATGAGCCTTAAGGCAGCAGCACGTGCACACACCTCGGTGCAGCGAGAGGCGTGCCGCGCGGCGAGTGGGACGTTCTGTGCGGGATACCAGCCCGTGCTAGCAGTCCTAAAGCTGGTCACAGCCCTGATCTTGCTGACCACAGCCGGCTGCGTTCCATCCTGGGAGGCGGTGCTGGTCGATGGGCACGGCACGTCGATACCTATCACGCGCGAAACGGTGCGTGAACTGGCCGAGTTCGCCGGCGATGATGGGAGCGTCCCGTTGGAACGGATCTTGTACAAAAACGGCTACCGGGTCATCGAGGCCCTCGAGGTGACAACGCTTGACGATCGAAGGCTGAGCTACGTATGGGCGGATCACGCCGAGACGGCATCCTGGCATCTCGATGGCACGTTGCAGCTGGGCTCACAGGCAGTGCAACCCCGGCAGGTGGCAGCGGTTCCACCGGCATTGCCGGCTCCCCTAACAACCGGGCTGCTCGATATTGCGCCCACCGTCTCTGCCGTGTTGGGACTCCCGGCGCCGGCGTCAGCAACGGGGCGCTCACTCACGTCGGTCGCGGGAGGCGGCGTGGCACCACGTCACGTTGTATTGATTTTCCTTGATGGGTTTGGCTACATCCGCTACATCGAGGCACTGGAGGCGGGCCTGATCCCCCACCTATCGGCACTCGACCCACCGGCGCTCGGCCTGGCCGCCTACCCGCCCGCGACAAGTGTGTCGAGCGCGGCGCTGCTCACCGGTGCGCCGCCGGATGCAAATGGTGTAGTGACGCGTGGCATCCGCACCACGGACATCGAGACGATCTTCGATGTGGTGGCCGCAGCCGGACTACGAAGCGTCGCGGTCGAGGGAAACGCCCTGGCGTTTAACCTGCGCAACACCGAGGTTATTCTCTCCGGTGACCGTGATGGTGACGGGAGCACCGATGACAACGTACTCGCCAATGCCCTGGCTGTACTGGAACAGGGAATGCCGGACCTGTTGTGGGTTCACTTTCACGGCATAGATGACGCGGGACATACGTATGGTCCCGATGCACCGGAAGAACGGGCGAAGATCAAGGAAGTGGATGCGGCAGTAGGCGACCTAATATCGGCCTTGCCGCCCCATACAGCGGTCCTTATTTTCGCCGATCACGGTATGCATTCTGTTCAGGAGGAGGGGCGATCGGGAAATCACGGAAACCTCATTGACCGCGATATGCTCGTACCCATTTGGGCTTTTATCCGGTGACTTCAAGGCTGCCCTGCTCGGTCTGTTCTACTGCCATTATGGCACTTGTAGCTTACTCCAGACATAGGATAGGAGGATGCGATGTTCAGGAAATTGGCTGTGGTACCGATGCTCGTTATGATGGTTCTAGGCACACTCGCCGGGTGCGGCGGAGCAGCTGACACCCAACCACAAGTCGACACGGCACTCACGGATGCCGCCCTCAAGATCGTGGGCAATGTCGACAATGAAGTCGGCTGGAATGAAGCCGACGTGCGCGCGTTGGAGACCATCGAGGTCCAAACCACCAACAGGGATGGCGATACGGTGAACCACACCGGCGTGTCTATCAACACCTTGCTGGAGAGGGCCGGGATGAAGGGTGAGGCAACGACCCTGGTCTTGGTTGCCGATGACGGCTACACGGCAGAGGTTCTATGGGCCGAGGTGCAAGACTGTGCGGATTGCATCGTAGCCTTCCGCGAGTCGGGCGGTTTTAGCGCCGTCCTACCGGGTTTTCCCGGCAACGTGCAGGTCAGGGGACTTGTAGAGATTCAGGTGCAGTAGACGCTCCAATCTGCTATGATCTGTGTTCAGGATCTCTTCGGTTTTCTTGGTGTTCTTTGTGCCTTTGAGACGGTTCGTCTTTTAGGGGAGCCAATCTTTAAAGACTGCAGGAGGAGATAGATGGCAACTAGTGTGAAAGATTCCAGGTGGACGCGGATCGCGTGTCTGGTGTTGTGCGTTAGCCTGATCGCCGTGGCCTTGACCGGGTGTGGCGCCGGGGCGCCGCGGGTAGACTGGACGGTCAGTATCACGGGCGAGGTCGCGAACCCGCTCGCACTGGATTATGGGACGCTGGTGCAGATGGAGCAGACCGAGCTGGATGACGTGCTGATGCAGAAATCGCTGGGCGAAGATGAGATCACCTCGTGGAGCGGGGTCGCCATCGACACCATCTTCGAGCAGGCCGGGGTCGGTGACTACACCACTGCGACCGTTACCGCTGCGGACGGCTACGCTATCGAGGTCACGCGGGATGAGCTTGAGGGTGCCATCATCGCGCTCAAGTTGAACGGGGAGTGGATTACGAGGGCGGAACCCGACAAAGGCCCGATCCGCCTGGTGACGCCCGAGACGCCCGCGAATCGCTGGGTCTTCCAGGTTCAGGAGATTGAGGTTAACCCATAGGCGAAGGCTCAGGCACCCGGCTCCCAGGATAAGTTAACGTGAATGCCGACTCGAGGAGTCGGCATTCACGTTAACTGAATGTAAAGCTCGAGCATTCAACCAAGACGCATCCTCCTGGCGATGCAGGGGTTCACCGAAATCGCGTTATTCCAGCCGCAAAATGGCGGTGACCGCGGGATGGTCGGAAGCCGGGCTGTGGATGAAGCGGCTGTCCTCCA
>SLDA01000062.1 GCA_007125545.1 Thermoflexales bacterium
GCGAGCACCCGCCGGCGTGTCTCCTCCGCGACATGCGGACGGTCCTTGACAACGCGCCACACAGTCTGATAGGAAACACTGGCCAGATCGGCAACGTCACGCAGCGTTGCTTGCTTCATGAGGGATTCCCGCATCGGATCTCCGCGCTCCGGGATTGTGACCCGTCACAGGTCATAGGAAGATTATACACGACTTTATCGGACATGACAAGCCATGTTTTATGGGATATAGGGGTTAATATCATAACATCATCCCATCTCCTCAAGCCAGAATAGGCTTAAATGCAAAGATAGAGCGGGGGATTCAACGTCTACATGAACTTAAGAGCAAGATGAAAAGATTGTGACTGATCACAACTGAGACTCGGGGAAAGATACACGTCACCGCCGGAAATGTTGGAGTGAGAGCATGCACTTTTGCGAACGTCTAGCTGTAC
Source organism: Thermoflexales bacterium (assembly GCA_007125545.1). Taxonomy (GTDB): domain Bacteria; phylum Chloroflexota; class Anaerolineae; order B4-G1; family SLSP01; genus PWVB01. The sequence goes on from SLDA01000062.1 coordinate 437, forward strand.
GTAATGCGTGGGTCCAGCAAGGGATAGGACAAATCCAAGAAGAAGGTCGCCAGCGCGATAGCGATAATCAAAAAGAAGACAATACCCTGTATCATAGCATAGTCGTTGGCCAGGACGGCACCGTAGAGAAGATGGCCCACCCCCGGGTAGGAAAACATCGTCTCCACGAGAGCATAGCCTGACACAAGCGTGCCCAAAGACAGGGCCAGCTGCGTCATCTGGGGAAGCATAACGTTTCGCATAGCATATTGGGTAAACAAACGTCCACGCTTAATGCCCTTGGCTTCCGCAAAAGCCATGAAATCCTCACCCACGACGGTAATGATCATACCCCGCATCCAAAGTGCCCAGGTCCCTCCAGAGACAAGCACGACAGTCATGATCGGCAATACAGCGTGGTGGGCTACGTTCAGAAGAAAATCCCAGCTAGACCAATCTACAACGATTGTCGGAGAGTACGAGGCACGCGACGGAAAGAGATTGAGGCGAAAAGAGAAGACGTAGAGCAAAATCAGCGCCAAAATAAAGGGCGGAATCGTCGAGATCACCATAACCACAGGTGCCAGTAACTTGAGTAACTTGGCATCTCGTTTCCAACCTGCCCAGGCGCCCAGAGCCGTGCCGAGGATAAAGGCCAAGATCGTGGCAATCGTGAGTAAGACGACTGTGTACGGAAGGGAGCCCATAACGACATCCGTCACGGGCCGATAAAAGCGGAACGACCTCCCGAAGTCCATCCGTAAGATGTTCTGCAGATAGGTTGTATACTGACGCCACAGGGGCTGGTTCAAGCCGGCCCACTCATTATAGAAATTGAGTAGGCTTTCAGCGCGGCCGCTCTGCTCCCCCGAGCGAGCCATCATCTCCAGGATATACTCCAACACCGGATCGTGGGCTGTGATGCGCGGCAGCACAAAGTTGACCGTGGCTGCCATCCAGATGACCCCCACCAGATTGATGAGACGCCCTAGCAGATAGTGCGGAGGTATGCGCCTCGTCATCGCATCACCAGCTGGGCGGAATGGGCCACCAGGCATCCCGGCCCTCGGCTGCCTCATCCCAGGCGTCGGCCATCTTCTCAACGGAGCGCGTCGCAGGCGCGATCAAGTCGAAGCCTCTCCAATCTCCTGTACGCGCACCAGGCAGCTCCACCTGAGTATTACGGCAGTACTCATACCAGTCCTTAAACGTGCGCCACTTCACTTCGACACCATAGCGACCAGGACGTTGCGCCATCGGCGAGAGTGGTTCCACCGTATGACAGGAGTTGAGGATTCTCAACTTGGTGTGAGGATACATATCATAGATACTGTGCGACAGGTTGATGGATTCCTGTATTGCCTTCTCATCCTCACCCGGTAGGTTGAGCGAGAAGTAGACGATGATCGGAACATTGTAAAGGTTGACCTCATCCAAAGCATTCATCAGTTGAGCATCGTTATAGCGCTTCCCGTTCAAACGGCGCACCCGCTCAGAGCCGGAATAAGGGTTTAGCGCCACACTCGAGTGTTCCATATCCGCCGCACGGACAAACTCCTTCATAAAGCCGGAAGGCGGGAGTTGGAAGAACTCGTTGTAGAGACCGATCTTGATTTTCTCCCTCCGCAGCGCGCGGAAAAGCGACTTCCAATAGTGCTCACCCATTGCGGCGATGTCATAGGAGAAGCAAACCTGGATCACGTCGTGCTCTATCAAATGCTTAATCTCGTTTACAATTGTCTCCACCGGAACGGGAACGATGCCGTTGCGTCCGGCGATAGCTTTATGGGCGCTTTTCGCGCCACCACAATAGGAGCACTCGAAATCGCAGCCACGCGCTGTCGTGATCCAGCGTCCCCGGAAGTGACTGATGTCTCCACCTTGCCGGGCAGCTTCGGCAAGTCCGATGTCAACAACCAGATACTCGTGGATATAGTATTCGTCCTCATGCTCCATCCATTCGAGATCGATGAAGTTAAAATCAGCGAAGTCCTCGGGCACAGCGCAGTAGGTTCGGGCATTCTCCACCACCTGGCCATCCAAACGGTACGTCAGATTGGGTATTTCAGTAAGGTCGGGGACGACACCGGGCTGCTCCTCGGCGAGAAGCGTCTGAACTAACGTCAGAAGCGGGCGTTCTGCGTCTCCGCGCAGCACGAAATCGACCTCGGGATAATCGCGGATGATCTCGCTCGCAAAAGCGGACGCCGTCAAGCCCCCCAAGACGATCTGCACATCAGGCAGCACTCGCTTCACGAAGCGGGCCATGTTAATCGCACCGTAACTGTGTTCGTACCAATGCAGGTCAATCAAAACAATGCGCGCCTGCCGGTGACGTGACAGCCATCGGGGAAGGCTGAACTTAACATCGATCTTCTTCTCCATAGGGAAATTTATGCCGGCAACGACGATGCCATTATCCCGAAGCAGATTGATCAACGCAGGCACACCCATGGGAATCAACCCATAGGGGCGACCGAACTTCCGACGTGCCGGCGTTTCATAAAGCTCCACCGCCTGCTTGGCAGGGTGGATGTAGAGAACAACGGGTTCTTCGTTCACAACAGCCTCCTCCATAATGCCTAATCCGATCACCAGCTCGGCGGGATGGGCCACCAACACGTCTCGTGACCCTCATGCGCCTTATCCCAGGCATCCGCCATTACTTCCAGCGAGCGCGCCCCCTGGTCCTGCAACACGAAGCCACGGTGCGCCTCCGTGCGGGCAGCGGGTCCGCCTGTCTGAGTATTATGGCAATAAGTATACCAGTCATTGAAGCTTCGCATCGTCACGTCGATGGCAAATTTCTCGGGATGAACCGCCATCGGTGATAGAGGATCGAGGGTATGACAGGAGCTCAGAATACGGATGCGGGTCTCGGGGTAGAGAGCACACAGCTCCTCCGCGAGCGCAATCGAGTCGGGAAGCGTGTCTTCCGTCTCACCAGGTAGATTGAGGGAGAAGTAGATGAGTGCGAAAATGTCATAGAGATTCAGCGAGTCCATGATATTGATAAACTCGCCATTCGTGAAGATCTTGCCGTTAAGCCTGCGCACACGCTCGGATCCCGAGAGCGGGCTAAAGGCCAGGCATGAGTGCTCCAGATCTGCGACCTGGGCAAAGCGCTTGACAAAAGTCGGCGTCGGAAGCTGAAAACACTCGTTGTACAGTCCGATCTTGATCTTGCGCCGGCGCATCAGCGAGAAGAAGGTGCGCCAGTAATCGTCACCGAGTTCGGCGATGTCATATGATAGCGAGGCTTGAATCACGCCGCGCGCCGAAAGGCGCTCCAGCTCATCGACCACGACTTCAGGAGAACGAGGGACGAGACCATCGCGACTCGCGAGTACCTTGTGGGCGCTCTTACATCCGCCACAGTAGGAGCACTCATACTTGCAACCGCGGGCAGTCGCCACCCACCGGCCCAGGAAAGGATCTTTCTCAAGCGCGGCGCGGGCCTTGGGAAGATCGGTGACCAGATACTCATGGACGAAATACTCCGTATGATGATCCATGAAGCTCAGGTCGATGTAATCAAGGCGGTCCAGATCCTCGGTGGCGGCACAATAGTCGATGGCGTTCTCGACCACCCGACCGTCGCGGCGGTAGCTCAGATTGGGGATATCGGAGATCTCGAGTGACCCGGGATCGGATGCATCGAGACAGCGCTGCACAAGCGTAAGTAGCGGCTGTTCTGCATCACCTCGAATGATGAAATCGACGGAGGGAAAGGCATCCAAGATGTCACGGGAAAATCCGGAAGCGGTCAGTCCCCCCAAAACCACCCAAGCGTCAGGGAGCACCTCTTTGCACACGTCGGCCGCGCTGAGTGAGCCATAGGTGTGTTCGTACCAATGTAGGTCGATCAGGATGACGCGAGCTTGCGCCTGTGCGCGCAACCAGCGGCGAAGATCGAACCCGCGATTAAGTTCTCGTTCGAGCGGGTAGTTGACACCCCGCACCTCAATTCCGGCGCCGCGCAGCACATTGATCAGCGCGGGCACGCCCATCGGAATGAGTCCGTAAGGACGCCCCATTTGAACGTCGCGCCGTCCCTGTCCTTCCACATAGAAGTCGACACCCTGCTTGGCCGGATGTACGTAGAGCACGCCGGCGGGGGGCTTGGCCCTACCACAGCACTGCTTATATTTCTTGCCGCTCCCACAAGGGCAAGGATCGTTACGTCCTACACTTCTGGTGATCACCACGATACTATTCCCCCATCTCAGGAGTCCCACATTATAGGCAAGACACTGCAAGGCGTAAAGCGCCCTGCAGTGTCCTCAAGTACAAGTATAAATCATCCCTGCTCTAGGCCGGGCCGCACATAGTTCGCTACCGGCTAGGCCTCTTTGAACACGCTGCTCAGTTCTTCGCGCGGCAGCACCGGATGCTCCCGATACAGGTAGCAGGCCGCCACCC
>SLDA01000286.1 GCA_007125545.1 Thermoflexales bacterium
CCAGGTGGTTGACGCAAAAGACCGTCTCTATGCCATCTTCGGTAAGCGTGCGATGTGTGCGGTGCAGCCCGACGTTGTTGATCAGAACGTCGATGCGCTCATGTCTGTCGAGTATCGTGTCGGCAGCAGCTTTGACCTCTGCCAGCCTGGCGAAATCTGCCGGCACCACATCTGTGATTGTGCCGTAATTCGTGGACAGATCCCGGCTGACCTGCGCCGCCTTCTCACCGTTACGACAGACGAGGACGAGATTGGCGCCGCCCTGTGCCAGGCGTTTCGCTGCCTCGTAGCCGACGCCGGATGTCGCGCCGGTTATAATGCAGAGTTGCCCGTCCATCCGCGCGTCTGTCGTCTTTTGCGGCTTGCGGGCGTTGGCGATAAAGGCCAGCTCGTCGGGCAGTTTCATAGGGCTCGCTCTTATCCGAAGTATCGATGCATAAAGCGTCGATACAGACCGCGGAATCGGGGAATGCCGTCGAAGATATCGCCCCATAGGTCGTAGTAGTCACGCTGCTGAATGATCCTGCCATCTTCCCCGAGCGTGAGCTTGGAGCAGCCAAGGACGGGTGAACTGGGCCATCTCCGGAACATCATCGTCATTTTCCACTCCATAAAGATCTCGGGGCCTGCCATAATGATGGACCCAATCTCCATATGAAGCTGCTTACACCGCCCCGTGAGGCGGTTACACAGTGCGGTGAAGGCATCAATGCCCTCAAGGCGCTGAATGCTATCGTGAAAGACAATGTCTTCATGGTAGTAGGGGAGGATGTGTGACCAGTCAGGTTTTCCCTCGTCGTTATAGGTCCTCGACCAGAGCTCGCGGACGCGGTCTGCGGTCAATGGTTTTGCGATGACGATGGGATCCGGGGTATCAGTGTTAGCCACGGCTCATCTCGCATGCGATATCGGGACTGCAAAGTTTGAAAACACTATAAATAGCCCTCTTCCCCTTTTGTCTGCCGAAGCTACATCCGCAACCAGAACTTCATCCCCTCGACGACGGCTCTTCGCCGCTGCAGCATGGCTGCGATCAAGGCGAGTGGGGTGCAGGATACGACGACGAGCAACGACCACTGCAGTCTGAAGGTCGTGAAGTACAGATCGACGGCGCCTTCCACGATGATGCACAATACGCCCACGGCGATGAGGATTGCCGCCACGATGTGCAGCTCGCGAAGGATCTTTCTCCGTGTGAGCTCTACGATAAGCAGGGTGAGCCCGGTTACGGAGAGCGTGATGGGCACCGCCACCGGCAGGAACCAGCCGGAGAAAGCCGAGAGGAAATCGGTCAGGTAGAGCAGACCCAGCAGGGCCAGGGCGTCGATCGCGATCCACAGGGCCACGATGTTGCGCCGGTAGAGGAAAGGGCTGACGCACCAAACCCAGGCGGCACCCAAGGCGGCTACCACGTAGACCGACCAGGTCAAGCCGTGGCCGAAAGCGGCATCAATGACCACGGAAAGTAGGGCAGGAATCGCCATGAGAACGGAGACCACCTGAATCCAGAGTTTCTTGTCAAAGGCGCTGTCCACAATGTCGCGCTGCTGCGGAAGATTGTTCTCAACGCTGGGTTCGAGCAGGGCGGCGGGCAGCACGACCTCTACGCTGCACAGCGGGCATCGTTTCGCGCGGCAGTTCAGTTCCACGCCACAAGCTACGCAGTAAGGCATTCGATCTGTTCCTTGTTGCTTTCAACTTTCACGGGTATTCCTCGCCGTACCAGAAAGGTGAAAAACGCGCGCTCCACGAAGGGCTCTTCAATCACCCGTGTGAAGTTGATACGCAGCTGTCCATTGTAACCCAGCACCGCACAGTCTACGTTTGTGACAGGTGAGGGGCCCAGATTGAAGTCGAATGTCTCCACGTGTGCTGCCATCTGCGCCGGGATTTCTACCACCCCCAGATTCGATAGCACGCTAGTATAACTCGCCGGCCCTGCCAACGCATAACCCAAGCTGATTGCGCGATCCTTGATGAAGAGCGGCATCATCCGAAGCAGTGGGTTACGCTCCGTATGGATGTTGGTCGCGACCCGCGAATGCAGGCGTTTGTCGGTGACTTCATAGCGCATAAAGTGATGCACGGACGACAGGATCTCCTCGAAGGTGTAGTCGCCCTGCGTTGGGTCGATGCTCGGGCAGACGTAGGATGAAAAGTTGCGCAAGGTCTCACTGGGATAGAACTGGCGCAGATTCACCGGTACCTGGACGCTCACGGGGAGGTGGCGGCCTCTCTGTTCGGACTTTTGGATGTTTGACAGGACGAAGAGGTAAGCCCCGGTCAAGTATTCGGTGATGGAGACGGCTTGCTGCTTAGCCTGAGCTTTGATCGCTTCCACAGGCACTGTACCTGTGATGATGTCGATGTCGTGGTATGGCCGTTTGGTGCCAGACACGTGATATGCACGTGTCTGGCGCTCGCGCTTCGGTGTGCTCTGACCGGCAAAGGCCCCAAAATCATCAGACGTCTCACATAGCCGGGGGTTTCCGTCGAGATTCAGTACACCAGAGCCGGACGGAACGCTGACGCCGCCAAGTGCCAGGTAGCGCGCCACTAGCGTCTTGAGGAAGACCATCGCCCCTGATCCATCCGAGACTGAGTGGAAGATCTCTAACGCGATCCGCCGGTCATGATGCCGGACACGGATCTGAAAGCCGTTGTCTTTGCTGGATGATAAGCTCATACAGGGATTGATGACATCCTCATGGATACGCATCTGGGCATTGGAATGGCTGAAGTAATGCCAGAAGAGGCCCGAGCGCATTTTCACTGAGAAACTGGGAATCCGCTGAAGCGTTGTATCGAGCGCCTCTTGTAGCCGCTCGGGCTCGACGGATTCCTTGAGTGTCGCCGACATCCGAAAGAGATTGGGTCGCTTCTGATTCTTGATAGCTGGATACACATTCGCAGCATTATCCAAGCGGTACCATTTCCCGGTGGCCTCTGCCTGGCTATTCATCGGTAACCTCCGGCGTGGTGTCACGCGCAATGTCGTGTAAGTATACCCGATTGCCGGGGGGGCGGAACACGACTTTGCGGCAACAGAATAGGGGTGCTCGGCACAGTATTCGACGCACGGAGCAGGCACGCCTTGGCCTACCAGAACTATCTGCAGAACCAGAAGCTTTCGATATCAAAGAGGCGATGCGCATCGCCTGTAAAACACAGGTAAAGGGCGTGGACGCCGTTGACCGGTGAGTTCACCGAAGAGATGAGGGTGGTCCACTTCTCCCAGCCCCCGGTGTGGGGAACGTCACAGACGCTGATCAGGCGCCCGTCCGGTTCATCCAGCCGCACCTCGATGCGGCCCCCGTAAGATAGGCTGCTCGCGCGTATATGCAAGGACCTGGCCCCCTCGCCAAAGTCCAGATACTTGTAGGCCGCCCAGTCGCCGTTGTGGATCCAGGTGAGGTGCTCACGCCATTGGTCGACATACGCGTCGGGAGGCGACGTCGCGGTCCTGACTTGTCCGGAGAGCAGGCAGGCCCTTGAAGCCTCAAGCCGGTGCGTTGCGTCTAAGGGATCGGAAGCTCCCTGCGTTGTCATCTCGACCTCGTCAATGCTGCCGTCCGCATTGAAATGGATGGGCTCGACGCAGACCCTACGGCTGAACTTGCTGCCTTGTGAAGATCGGTGATAGAAAATGTACCAGGAGTCGTTGAACTCGGCAATGGAGCCGTGGTTGTTCCACGTCTCAGGGTCGCATCCTGTGTTGTCAATGATGATCCCACCCTTTTCATAGGGCCCGAGTGGCGAGCGGCTGGTCGCGTAGGCCATAGAGGTCGCCCTCCCTCGGCTGATGTCAGTGTAGACCAGGTAGTAGATGCCGTTGCGTTCGCGGATCGAGGCCCCTTCATGGAACCCGTCTCGAGCCTCCGTGAGGAGCGGCTTGACCAGGGTGCTTGGCTCGATGCCGGTAAGATCCGCTTTCATCCGCGCACCCCGCAACTCGAACTGTCCCCAGAAATAGGTGACCTTCCCGTCATCGTCTAGCAGGATCGCCGGGTCGATTCCGTCGCCGTCCGCGCCCTCAACGCCATAGGCGTCGCGGAAAGGGCCATACGGGCTATCGCTGACCGCGATGCCTTCACTGCCTCCCGAGCTGCAGTAGCAAAGGTAATACCTCCCGTTGATACACATGCAGTCGGGAGCGTACAGCTGGCTCTCGCGGTTCCCGTGCATGTCAGCAGCTCGGAAGCTTACGCCGTGATCTGTCCACTCGCGCATATCGGGCGAGGAGAAAACGTGCAGCTCGCGGCTGCAGTAGATTGTATCACCGCTGATATCGTAGGATCCGTAGAGATAGATGCGCCCGTCGTGCCACTGGCGCGCCTCGACATCGGGAATGAAGAACTGAACTGGTAGCAGAGGATTCATAGGAAGCGTCTCCTTTGTTTTCGCCGCAGTCTGCCCTTTTCTATCCGCGGTTGGCATTCTGTCAAGCACGGACGTACAGACTATCCGAGAAAGTTGGGCGTGTTATGCAGACACGACGACACCGCTATCGCATAAAGGGTCGTGGAGCACTGAAAGGCTTCCTCATCATAAGGCCCAAACAACCGTAAGCTGAAGCGGTAGCGATCTGTGGTATAGTAATTGTATTGAGCAACGCACGAACAGCCAGGGAGGATCAGTTCATGAACTTTGAGTTCGCAACGGCGGAGCAGATCATCTTCGGACCGGGGACGGTCCAGCGAGTAGGGGAGTTGGCTCAGGGGTTGGGCCAACGTGCGCTGGTGGTGCGCGAAAGCAGCGCTTCGCGTGCAGCCCCCGCGCTGGAGGCGCTGGAGAAGGCGGGCGTGCAGGCAGTGAGCTTTGCGATGCTGCACGAGCCGACCACGGATCGAGTGGGGGAGGGTGTAGAGCTCGCGCGGGAGGCCGGGTGCGATCTCGTCGTCGGAATAGGCGGCGGTAGTGCGATTGATGGCGGTAAGGCTATCGCGGCGTTGCTGGCGAACGGCGGTGCGCCCCTGGATTATCTCGAGGTCATCGGTAGGGGCCAGCCCATCACGCGATCTTCTGTTCCTTATATAGCGATACCCACCACAGCAGGTACAGGCGCCGAGGTGACTGCAAATGCTGTCTTGGCCTCGCCCGAGCACAAGGTCAAAGTGAGCCTGCGAAGTCCGTTGATTTTGCCCCGCATCGCGATCGTCGATCCTCTGTTGACGCATTCGATGCCGCCGGAGGTCACGGCGAGTACCGGGTTGGATGCACTGACACAGATTATCGAGCCCTATGTTTCGCGACATGCGAATCCTATAACCGACACCCTGTGTCGCGAGGGCTTGTTTCGCGCCGCTGAGTCGCTCTTGCAGGTGTATCAGCACGGCGATGATGCCACATCCCGCGAGAATATGGCGTTGGTCAGTTTGTTCGGCGGGCTTGCGCTGGCGAACGCCAAGCTGGGCGCCGTCCATGGCTTTGCCGGAGTGATCGGCGGAATGTACGATGCGCCACACGGCGTCATTTGCGGACGGTTGCTGCCGCTCGTGATGGCTGCGAATGTCGAATCGCTGACCTCTCACGCTCACGAGAGCCCGACCCTGGCGCGAGCGTTGGAGCGCTATGACGAAATCGCCGTGATCCTTACAGGTGACTTCGAGGCGCCTGCTCGCGTTGGGGTGTTGTGGGTTCGCGAGTTGTGCGGCGAGCTTGATGTCCCGGGTCTGGCGACGTATGGGGTGCAGGCGAGCGACTTCCCGATGATCATTGAAAAGACACAGCGCTCTAGCAGTATGAAGGGCAATCCCATCTCGCTGACCGATGGGGAGCTTGCAGGAATCTTGCGCCAGGCGCTGTAAGCCGCCCTCGGCCTTTGCCCGAGAGCCTGTCGCTTCCCGGGTGTGCTTGTTCCGCATCCAACAACCGGCTCTATCGCCGGGAGACGGTCGCGGACTACAAGCCTCCGTCCCTCAACCACGCTACAGTCTGGGCAGTGGCTTCCGCCATCGTCAGCGCCGGCTTGTAGCCTAGCTCTTCTTTCGCCCGCGAAATGTCGAAGTAGTGACTCTGCGCTAATTCGCTGGCGAGGAACGGGGTCAGCGGCGGCTCCTGCTTGAGCTTCAACCTCTGGTAGACCGTCGCCGCCGCGCCGCCTAGCGCGCGCGCGACGGACAGAGACATCCGGAGCCGTATGGGGGGCAGATCCAGCGCAGCGAGAAACTCGCGTATCCAGGGCCAGAGCACAACTGGTTCGTCCTGGCTGATAAAATAGACGCTACCTGGCGGGGCGGCGCCCGGTGCGAGTGCATCGGCAGCTAGCAAGTGTGCGCGGGCTGCGTCCTCAACGTAAGTCAGATCCACCTGGTTGTGGCCCTGGCCCACCTGTGGGACCATGCCTTTCCGTGCGCGTGCGATCAATCCCGGCAGCAGATGGTTGTCGCGAGGACCGAAAATGAGGTGCGGGCGCAATGATACCGTAAGCAGGTCGTCGTCATTGGCGGCAACGATGTGCCGTTCGCCTATAGCTTTCGTCTCGGGATAAGGGCTCTCATAGTGGTCTGGATAGGGCAGCCGTTCATCTGCGCCTTCCTGATCTGTCCCATCGAACACCACGCTCGGAGAGCTGGTGTAGACGAGCCTGCGAATGCCATGGGCCCGGCACGCGGCGATCACGTGGTCCGTGCCCGTCACATTCACGGCATAGAAGTCTGCGTAAGCCCCCCACACGCCGGCTTTCGCGGCGATGTGGTAGACAACGTCCACATCCTCGCTCGCTCGAATCACCGCATCGCGGTCGCGCAGGTCCCCGCGGATCAGCCGCGCGCCAGCACCTACTAGCTCAGGGTAAGCGCCACGGGCGAAAACAGTGACTTGGTCGCCGCGTGCCAGAAGCTGCTCGACGACGTAGCGCCCCAGAAATCCACCGCCGCCGGTGACCAGCGCATGCTCAGGACGATGTGTGCAAGCCGGCGCCATCATTGCTTTCGCTTGCGCTGGGCTGCGCGGGCATTCTTGGACTTGCGAGGGGATACCAGTAGCCATAGGGAGACGCCGAGGGCCGCGACCAGACCCACTACACGCAAAAGATGGCCGGGTCTCTCAGCCGGAGACTGGGTCTTGCCATCGGTTACGTCCCGAGCATGTGCGGAGCGCGTCGCACTCAACTGAGAGCGGGTCAGATGGACCGCCGCCCACTCTGCCAGCTTCTCGCGCTGGATCTTCGCGTTGTGACGTACATCGGTCGGGAAAACGTCCGGGTAGAAGAGTACGCGCTTGATGCCGCGTGTGTGCGCGTGCTTCGTTCCGAGCGCCAGCAGTTCCATTGTGAAGCGTTGTTGTGCCGGCGGCTCGGCTGGGAAGGTGCCGGGCTTTGGCTCGACCACCAGGACGGGCTCTTGTGCTCCATCGTGTCCAACACCGACCAGGGCTGTGCGGATCACATCAGGATGAGAGTTGTAAATGGTCTCGCAGGGTACTGGATAGAGCACACCTTGCTCTGTCTCGACCCGGTGGGCCTTCCGCCCGACAAACCAAAGACGTCCTGACTCATCGAAATACCCCAGGTCGCCCATCCGGTGCCAAACCTCTGCGCCCTCAAGGATTTTAGCTTGCGCCGTCTGTTCCGGACGATTGAGATAGGTCTCTGTCACCACCGCTCCCTTGACCACGATCTCGCCGATCACACCCGGTGGCTGGATCAGCGATGCGTCCCATGCAGAGATCGGTGCGTCTGACACGGCGATGACCTTTAGGGTGATACCGGGCAACGGTGTTCCGACGCACATTCCCTTGCCCTCGGCGGTCAAGTTCGCGGTCTCTCCGGTGATGTCGCGCCCCGTGATGATCGTCAGCGGCATGGCTTCTGTGGCACCGAAGGGGGTTAGCACTTCAGCATCGTCGCTCAGGATGTGGGTAATGAGTGCCTCGATAAGCTCGGGTGGGACAGGTGCGCCCGCCATTAAGACCCGTTTGAGTGAAGGGAGACGGATGTTGTGCTCTCGACAGTAGGGCACGACCCGCTTCCAGATAGTAGGGGAGCCGAACGCGTTGGTCACGCCATGTGTCAGAATCGACTCGACTACATAGGCGGGGTTCACCTCTGCCGATTTGGTCGGATCCATGTCGGGAATGATCGTTGTGACGCCCAGCGCGGGGTTGAAAAGCGCGAAGATGTAGAGCAGGGCCAGGTCCACCTCTCCGGGCTGGATACCGATCTCGTCACGCATTAGCGCTATCTGTGCCTGAAACATACCGTGACGATAGACGACGCCTTTGGGGATGCCGGTGCTGCCTGAGGTAAAGGCGACGGCGGCTTCGTTCTCCGTCGTCGTCGGCGCAATCGAAAAGGCGCCCTGCTCTTGCCGGAGCTGCCGTCCCCTGGCACTTACTTCCGCCAGCGTCTTCTCTGCCAACCTGCCGGGCAGCCAAGAAGGGCCTCCGACAACAACCGTGTGGCGAACCTGAGCGAAGGGCTTGCGGACAACTTGGCGTAGCAAATGTGTAAGGGGAATACCGATCAGCGCGCTCGGTTCGGTCTCCGCTACGCACTGTAAGAAGGCCCCCCGGCCCATACCGGGGTCGATCAAGACCGGCACTGCTCCCATCTTGAGGAGCGCAAAGACTACGGCGATGAGCTCGGGGCCTGGGTGTAACAGAAGCAGTACACGATCTTTCATTTCGATACCCAGCTCGGTGAGGCCATGCGCGTAGTGGTCACACGTCTGGTTAAGCTGTTGGAAGCTGAAGATCACGGACTCCGCTCGCCCTTCAGCATCACGACCGGCGGGGAAAATCACTCCCGGTTGATAGGGCGCCTTCTCTGCCATTTCGACAAGGCCGCTGGCGATGTTATAGATCTCTTGCATAGATTAGCTAACCCGTTTCCTTAAGAAAACTCAACATAAGTGGCAGAATGCGCTCGTATGCATCCTCCACGACATAATGTCCGGCATCCTCAAATACGTGCACGGCAGCGTCCGGGAATCTCTCCCGCCACCCCGCCAGAAAATCCTTCGTCGTGAAGACCCAGTCCTTGGCGCCCCACATAATGAGCATTGGGTGGTCTCGGAATTGGGCCAATCCGGCATCGATGGCGTCAACAGTGGTACGCGTCGGGTGGTCGGCGCTCACAGGAATGTCTTGGACGAAGCGGTAGATCGCGACACGGTTGCGCCAGCTATCATACGGTGCCAAGTACCCGTCACGGATCGAGCGCGTCATCCTCGAACGGTCTCCCATGGCCAGCCATACCGCAAGCCCCGCGAAAGCATTGAGCCCGCGCAGCATCACGGCACCGAGCCCCGGACTGCGCGCCACGTGCAGGAGCACAGGAATTGCGGGCAGGTAGAACGCAGAGGTGTTGAAGATCACAAACCGGGCTATGCGGTGAGGATGGCGTGTTGCAGCTCCCATCCCAATGCCGCCGCCCCAGTCGTGTACCACCAGTACAATCTCGGCGAGATCCAGGTGCGCGATGAGGGCTTCCAGGTTGCGAATGTGCTGCTCCAGCCGGTAAGGGTAGGCTTGGGGTTTGTCGGAGAGACCACAGCCTATATGATCGGGCACGATCACCCGGTAACGCTTGCTCAGCTCAGGAATCAGCGTCCGATAATAAAAGGACCATGTGGGATTCCCGTGACACATAAGCAGGGGGATGCCATCCTGTGGCCCCTCGTCGAGATAATGCATCCGAATGGCGTCTTCGGAACCATCCGGTTTCTCAAGCTCAAGCCAGTGCGATGTGAAAGGATACAGCGCTCTATAGTTCCTGGTCATGCCGTCGATCTCTGTCCGCTGCTTTACAACTGAGAGGTTTTGTTCTTGGGTCCTGTCCGCGGCCTTGGTCGTGCCTACCACTGGATGCCCAGGACGATACTGCTGATCCCACTGCCAACACCAAACAGAACGATGCGGTCTCCCGCTTGGACGAAGCCGTCGGCTGCACCGATCGCCAGGGAGATAGGTGCGGCTACCGAAGCCGTGTTGCCCAGATAGTGCAGGGTGGGGTAATCGATTTCGGGTGACAGCTCCAGCGCTCGGAGCGCGACTTGTCGCTGCGGTTCGCTTACCTGATGCGTGAAGAGACGGTCGACCATATCATTGGTCCAAGCCATAGACCGCTTATACTTCTCCCATACTGCAGTCACAACTTTGGTTCCCTCTTCCAGCAACTCGGTGGATTTCGTCCGCATCCAGGTTCGCTGTGCCACACATAGCTCGCAGTGGTCAGTGTTGCTGTAGAACTCACCGCCGAGCAAGCGCTTGCCGGTTTTGGACTTTGATTTGTGCCGCAAGATGACGGCCACCGATGCGGCGCCTAAGGTGAAGGAGGCCAGGTTGTCACGAAGCGTCTCCCTATTCGGTGGGTTGTTCAGCATATAGTCTATGGTGGCTAGCTGTCCCTCGCGGGGCGCTTCGGCGGCGACGACCATACCCGTGTCAATCTGTCCCAGCTCGATCATATTGGCGATCAACACCATACCGTTGAGAAAACCCAGGCAGGCATTGACGACATCGAAGCTCATCGCTTCCGGCTGCAGGCCGAGCTTATGATGCACAATGGATGCGGTGGCGGGCTCGATATAATCCCGGCAGACCGACGCATTAATCAGGCACTGTATCTCACTGCGCGCGATCCCGGTGGACTCAAGGGCTTTTTCGCCCGCCATAGCGGAGCCATCGGATACCGAGACCCCTTCGTCCCACCAACGATGTTCTTTAATACCGGTCAGACGTTCTATAAAGCCTTTTGGAGCTCTCAAGGTCTGGTAGATGGGCTCAAGTTGCTCCTCAAACCAGGCGGTGGAGACTATGTGTTCTGGGATAACATATCCCATACCTTCGATGCAGACGTTGTCGTATCGCATTTACCTCGCCTCTTCCATATTCTGGCATGGCACCGGGATCAATTCTACCACCAAAGCAGTCCGCCGCCACGCTACGGCTTTCCTTCGGGTGCATTTCAACTCTGGGGCAAGCCGCAGTTTTGGCCCTGTCGCACCCTTGTTCTACAGCAGCGTCCAGGGCCAAAACTACTTAGGTGCATTTCACCGTGGGGGCAAGTCTTTCGGGGACTTGCCCCCACGGTGAAATGCACCCCTTTCCTTCCCTCTTGCTCGACCTACTGTTCGACGGAGACAGCCACCTTGGTGCGGAGGGTAGGACCCGTACTCTTCACTAATAGCACCCCGCACAGCACCAGGGCAAGGCTCAGCAGCACCAGGGAATTCAGAGTTTCGGTCAGGAATATCGCGCCCAGAATCAAGCCGTTGACCGGAATAATGTAGGTTACCATCGTAGCGTAGCTGGCACTCGTCTTTTCCAGCAGCTCGTAGTAGATGATGTAGGCCACCACAGTGCAGACAATCGCAAGCGTCAACCATGCCGCTATCACCGTCATAGAGGGCCTGATAGCCAGGGGACGCTCGAAAATGAAGGCCAGGGGCAAAATGTAGACCAACCCCATTGTGAACTGACCGGCGGATGAGGTTGTGGGATCCTGTCCCTGAAGGCGCCAGCGCGTGAAGATCGCCGAGAGCGCATAACAGAGCGACGAGGCGACTATCGCCAGCATGCCCATCGCCGAGGAACCAAAGCCCTGGCGGACCTCTGGCCACATGAGAAGCCCCACACCGACAAAGCCCAGAACTACACCCAAGACTTTGCTCCATGTGAGCCTGTCATCACGTGTCAGTACGTGCGCCAGAAGTATGGTGAACAGGGGTGTTGTCGCCTGTAGTAAGGCTGCGGAGCCGCTAGAGATGTACAGTTCGCCCCACGAGATCAGGGTGAAAGGCAGCGCACCGTTGAGCAGTCCTATGACGGCATATGCTGTCCAGAGCCTGCGCCCCCGTGGGAAAGGTGTTCCCCGCAAGCGCAAGAGCGCCCAGATGATGATCGCCGAGAGAGCCAACCGCCCGGTCACCAGCGTCATTGGCCCAACATCAACCAGGATGACCTTAATCAAGAGATATGACGTTCCCCAGATAGTCCCGAGGATCAAAAGCAGTAGCAGATTCATAAACGAGTCTCCAAATTATGTGAGATGACCAAGCCTGGGGATGTTGGCCCAAGCCGATCCCGCCCCGGTCATGCGTTCTTCCGCCGAGTGCGCGGGGGCCTACGTAGAGCGATGCCGATCCCAATCAGGGTAAGGGATCCGCCTATTACCGTGATCAAAGGGGGAGGTTCCTGCAGTACAGTCCAAGCGAGTAGAGTGCTCCCCACCGGCTCGGTCAGGGCTGCCAATGCGACATAAGTGGCGGGAAAGTGCCCCAATGCCCAGTTAAAAGAGGAATGCCCGAGGATCTGGGGCACTAGGGCCACTAACACTAGCCAAAGCCATGCCGTAGGTGTGTAGCTCCCAAGGGGGGTGCCCAGGATCAGCGCCATACCCATGAGCACCGCTGCTGCCATTCCATATACGGGAAAGATGTAGGCGAGCAGCGGCAACTCCGCTCGCAATCGCCGTCCGATCAGTAGGTAGATAGCAACTGCAAGCGCTCCCGTCAATGCCAATAGGTCGCCCGCTAACTGATGCGTACCCTGACCCACGCCGCTGATCCCAATCAGGACCGAGCCGGCGATGGCCACGATAAGTCCCGTAAGCACCGAGCGCGTCAGCCGGTCACCCAAAAAGAAGTGCGAGATCAACCCGACAAAGAGTGGGTTCGTGGCGACTAACACGGTAGACGCCGCTACGGATGTCAGGGCCAGTGAGGTGATCCAGGTGTAGAAATGCACCGCGAGAACAATGCCTGAGACGGTCAGCAGCAGCCATCGGTTGCGGTCCAGTTTCCGCCAATGATCACGGCATTTGAACAGCGCGAACGGCGCCAGGATGAGTGTCGCGAAGGTAAGGCGCCACGCTGCCACACTTAATGAGCTCACTTCCTGTTGCGCCAAGCGAATGAATGTTGAGGCAGTTGAGACCGCAATGACGCCCAATAGCAGCGCCAGCAGTGGTGCCCGGTTCAGAACTCTCCTACTGTTCTCAGTTTTCGTCAATGTCACTCACGCCTCTCCACCCGCGCCGGCAGTTGGAGTTGCCGTACCGGGCGCGGGTCCTGTTAGTCCGATCACCGCTGGATTATACGAGGGATTTGTGCTGGCGCCAAGAGCAGTTTCCCTCACCACGATATGCGCTGTTTGTCACCAGTTCTGACGAATATGGTATAATGGCTTGCTGGGGAAAGATGACAGGGCACTTTCCTATTTTGTCAAAATCAGGGAAAGGGACTAAACTTAAGGTGTAGGATATGAGCCCCTAGGGGGCTCCAGGGTACTAGCTAGCCGAGTTCCGACGTCCAACCTTAGGAGGGTAGCCATGGCTAAGTTCACCAAGCACCTGTATCTGTCGATGCTCCCGGAAGCGCTGATTGCCTCGCAGTTGTCGCCTGAAGAGTTTGGCGTTTATTACGCCATTGGGAGCCAGAAGAAGTCCCGGGGTCAGGCGATCTTCTGCGAGATCGATCCAGAGTTCCGGACCGATGAACTCCCTGTCGAAGAGGGATTGCGTCGCTGTGAACCGCACGAAGACGGCAGCCCCAAACGGTCCGTTTACATTTCCGTCTATCGGGCACTTGAACATGTCTCACTTGCCGCTATTCTTAAAATGTACCTCGTAACTCAGGACGGTCGGGTTCTGCCTCTCGATGCAGCAGATGCCATCCCGGAATCCACGGACGGCATGCATCTCTATCAGGAGATCGCGCCGGTTAGTCCCCTTGTCGTCAGCACCCTCGGACCTGTCGACTTTGTTGATTTAATCGTCAGGAACCCCAAATCGTTGCTGAGACTTCCGGCTGTCTGCTTTGCAGAGCTCCGGCTAGGCGAGCTGGCACAGGATCCGGAGTATGGACCGGTGGGTGATTTGCCCTACGCAAACATCGATCATCTGCGCCAGTGTTTGGTTGACCTGCGCACCAAGACGGTGGACACAAAGATGGTGGATCGCACAAGTTCACCCGTGTTTCCGTATCGTACGTTGAAGACCGGTATATTCATTGGTAACGCCGAAAGACTGTTGCTTTACCCCCTGCCGCCACAGGAGAAATTGCAGACCGATTACTATCGCTGGTGGCGTTCGGCTGAGATGTAGCAAGGTTGGTTCTGGCCGGGGTGTAATCAGGCACGGACTGTGGCATTTGGTGCCACAGTCCGTCAAAACCAGGACGAGGCTCCCCCCCCAGACTCCGGCTTGACCGGATAGACAGTCTAACCTCGACTGTCGCTTTTGGTAGCACTCAAAGGCTCTTAGCTTTTCCTTTCGTGCCGTCACAAATCAGCTCTAGCGAGCTGGTTGGCGTGCTATGCCCCTGTCTGCAAGGGCTTCGAGGAGAAGGTGGAGCTTCTTTGTGTGGCCGCCACTGTGGGGCGCTCACCGTGTGGCGCCTACTCAGTGACAATCACTACATCAAACGTTGCTGGGTTTGGAGGAAACTATGTACACTGTCTGGGTTGTTGTCAGTTTGATTGCCGGCATGATTTCTGTCGGCGCGGCGGTAGTGTATTACCGCTGGGTAGTCAAGCAGGATCCTGGTTCGGAACGCGCGCAGAAAGTCGCAGGGTGGATTGAGGAGGGCTCCAAGTCCTATCTCAAGAAGCTTTACTCGGCTTTGGCGATGCTTTCCATCGGATTGGCCATTTTCCTTGCGATCGTCTTCAGTCTTCAGCGAGATCCTGGATATGGATTGGGTGTTGCCTTTACCTTCCTGATCGGCTCACTCTGCTCAGCCGTCGCCGGCTATATGGGGATGAGCGTCGCAGTGAAAGGCAACGTCCGCACCTCAGCTGCGGCGGAGATAGGCCTCAATCCCGCCTTCGCCGTGAGCTTCAAAGCTGGGTCCGTTATGGGTCTGGCGATGGTCGGATTGGCTCTTGTCGGTATGAGCGCTATCTTTTTGGTCACGGGGCAGCCGGAAATGGTACTCGGCTTCAGCTTCGGCGCCTCGATGATGGCTCTGCTCGCCAAGGCCGGCGGCGGCATCTTTACAAAGACCGCCGATATCGCCGCCGATCTGGTTGGGAAGATCGAGGTGGGTATTCCCGAGGATGATCCCCGCAACCCCGCCGTGGTTGCTGACAACGTTGGCGATAATGTCGGCGATGTGGCGGGTATGGGTTCGGACATCTTCGACAGCTACGTCGCTAGCACGGTCGCTGCCATGCTGCTAGGGGCCGCTCTCCTGGGGCTTCCTGCCGATCAGCGGATGCTCTACACAATCTTCCCACTGATTCTCTGTATGCTGGGTTCTTTCGCTTCTTTGATTGGTCTACAGTTCGTGCAGGTCGGCGAGGGAGGGAAGCCGGGCAAGTCCCTCAATATGGGCACGATCTATACGACCGTCATCTTCGCTGCAATGATTGCCGTCGTGATACTGAGTACCGGCATCCACATTTCGGCCCTTTGGGCGACGCTCGCCGGTTTGATCACCGGTGTGGTGATCGGATTCACGTCCGACTACTTCACAGGCGATGACCGTCCGCCCGTCGTCGAAACCGCCCGCGTCTCTGACTCCGGCGCGGCAATCACGATCATCACGGGTTTCAGTTATGGTTTGATCAGTATCGTGCCGTCGGTCATCGGTATCGTCACCGCTACGCTCATCGCTTACTACGTGGCGGAGGCCTCGGGGGTCATCAATGGCGTCTACGGCGTGGGTATCAGCGCTGTCGGTATGTTGTCCATCAGCGGCATGATCGTTGCTTCCGATGCGTATGGCCCTATCGTTGACAATGCGCGTGGTATTGCCGAGATGGCAGGTATGTCACCGAAGGTGGTCGAGATCACGGATGTACTCGACGCCGCCGGCAACACGGCCAAGGCGATCACGAAAGGCTTTGCCATCAGCGCCGCGGCTCTGACAGTACTGGCGCTCTTCTCAGCCTATGCCAGCGAGATTCATCTCGCGCTGCTGGAGATCAATCCAGCCGCGCAGCCGTTGGTCATCAGTCTACTGAATCCGCTGGTCATCGCCGGCGTGTTCTTGGGTGCGGCGACGCCCCCGCTCTTCAGCGCTTTGACCATGCTTTCTGTGACGCATAACGCCTTCGATATGATCGAGGAGATTCGGCGCCAGTTTCGTGAGCACCCGGGCATCTTGGCCGGCACGGAAGAGCCAGATTACGTGACCTGCGTTAATCTCGCTTCACAGGACGCGCTGAAGGCGCTGATTTTCCCCGCTTTCCTGGCGGTTGTGCTGCCGCTGATCGTCGGCTTCGTCATGGGCCCCGAGGCGCTGGGCGCCTTCCTGGGTGGCGCGATTTTCACCGGCATCATCTTTGCACTGTTGATGTCGAACGCGGGTGGCCTGTGGGACAATGCCAAGAAGTACATCGAGAGCGGTTACTTCGGTGGCAAGGGCTCGGCGGCGCATACCGCGGGCGTTGTGGGTGATACGGTTGGAGATCCTTTTAAGGACACCGCCGGCCCGTCGCTCAACA
>SLDA01000578.1 GCA_007125545.1 Thermoflexales bacterium
GATGCTAGCTGCAGTAGGATCGATACCGTGATGGCGGCGATCAAGTAAGGGTTTGTGAACAGCCCAAGCTGGAGAATAGATTTGTCACGCGAACGGCAGTTCAGTGAGTTAAACACCTGGAACATGGCGAGCGTCGTAAAGGCGATCGTCTGTGCGCGAGCCGGGCTGCCCTCGTCGACGGCTCTGAGATACATCCACAGCGTACCGACCGCCATAAACAGCGCGACAAAGACGACATTTCTCAGGATTTCTGCATTGATGATGCGTGCATTTGGATTGCGTGGCGCCTCCTCCATCACATCGGCTTCCTGAGGCTCTAGAGCGAGGGTGATATCCAGAATCCCGTCCGTGACCAGGTTAACCCACAGGATCTGCACCGGTGACAGGATGAGTCCAAGGTGCGGGAAGAATGCCAGCGCGCTGATCAGGGTCAGATCCTCGCCAATGTTCGTGGATAGCAGGAACTTCACGACCTTCCGTACGTTCTGAAAGACGACCCGGCCTTGCTCGACGGAGTCGACGATGCTGGCAAAGTTGTCGTCGGCCAGGACCATTTCCGCGGTCTCCCGTGTGACGTCCGTTCCCGATATCCCCATCGCCACGCCGATCTCTGCCGCTTGAAGGGCCGGCGCATCATTCACGCCATCACCGGTCATTGCGACAACATTGCCCTTGCGCCGTAAGGATTCCACGATGCGGTGCTTATGGTGGGGTGCCACCCGGGCGAAGACAGCAGTCCGTTCTATGACTGCATCCAATTCGTCGTCCGTCATCTCCTCTACTTCGCGTCCCGTTAGCGTTTGATAGCCTGGTTTCGCGATGTTGACCTCTCTGGCGATCGCCTCCCCTGTCAGCTTGTGGTCGCCTGTTGCCATAACAACATGAATCCCGGCATCGTGGCAGCGTTGCACTGCGTGAGGTACCTCGGGACGCGGTGGGTCAATCATCCCCACAAATCCAACCAACGTCAGATCAGGCGATCCTGTGTTCAACGTTTCCTTGAAGGCCTCAACCTCCCCGGCATCGATGCGGCGATAAGCGACCGCCAGCACGCGCAAGGCTCGCGCAGCCATATCGTGGTTTGTCTCTTCTAGCTCGTCACGCAGCTCCGCGTTGAGGACCCGGATATCACCTGCGTGCAGTTGTGTCGAGCTCATGGCCACTACTTCCTCAGGTGCGCCTTTGACGAACACCCAAACTTTCTCCGAGCCGCTTCCGTCTGACTCTGGCTCAACATGGAAGGTGGCCATCCACTTGGTCATAGGACTGAAGGGGATTTCGTCCACACGCGCAAAGCGCTCTGCCTCCGTCTCCTTCCATTGTCCAGCCTTGGCCGCTGCCACAACCAGCGCCGCTTCCGTGGGATCGCCTCGGATTTCCCATTCGCGCTTTCCATCAATGCGCTCTAGAAGCCGTGCATTGTTGCACAACGCTCCGATCCTGAGTGCCATATCCAGTTCCTGATCCTTAGGATCGATTCTAGCCCCGTCGATTTCAAAGTCACCGTGAGGTAGGAATCCCACGCCAGTTACATGGACGTGCGCTTGTGCCAGCGCGATTTCCTGAACTGTCATCTGGTTTGTCGTCAATGTTCCCGTCTTATCTGTACAGATGACGGTAGCTGCTCCCAGCGTATCGACGGCATGTAGCTTTCGGATTATTGCGTTATGCTGCGCCATACGGCTCACACCTACGGCGAGCGTGATGGTCATCACGGCTGGTAGCCCCTCAGGGATGGAGGATACGGCAGACGCTAGGGCGAAGAGGAACATTTCCTGCAAGTCTAACCCTTGAATGATGCCTAACAGAAAGGTCAACCCTGCAACAAAGATGGCCAATAGCGCCAACTTGCGACCGAGATCTAGTGTCTGTATCTGGAGGGGAGAGGCGACCTTCTCAGTTTCTTCAATAAGGGTTGCGATTTTGCCCATCTCTGTACCCGATCCGGTGGCAATCGTGACGCCTTTGCCGCGCCCCTCTACCACGACGGTGCCGCCGTAGAGCAGGTTGATTCTCTCGGCGACCACTCGGTCCTCGGCGACGGGTTCTGTTACCTTGCGAACTGCGGTCGACTCGCCCGTGAGCATAGACTCATCGACTTCCAGGTTGATCGCCTCGAAAACGCGAAGATCGGCGGGTACTTTGGCCCCGGCCTCGAGCAGTACCACGTCACCGGGTACGACCTGCGTGGCCGGGATGCGCATTTCGATGCAACTGCTACCACTGTATCGGTCGCAGTCTCGGAAAACTTCAGCTTCTGGCGCTGCCTGGGATTTTAGCTTCTCGAGCGCTTCTTCAGCGCGATACTCCTGGATGAAACCGATCAGCGTATTGACGATAATCACTACGGCGATCACGATCGCGTCGATGACCTCATGGGCCAGCACTGAAATAACGGCCGCTACCACCAAGACCGCAACCAATGGATTCTTGACTTGCGACCAGAGGAGTGCGAGCTTGTTAATCCCCTGTTCCGCCGTGATCTCGTTAGGCCCGAATCTCTCGAGTCGCCGCTCGGCCTCGGTTTCTGTCAGTCCGGTGGGCCGTGACCGGAGTTTGTCGAAGACATCTTGTTGCCCGAGTGCATGCCAGTAGATTGAGTTACCTCTCTCAACCGCGGCGGACACGTCTTCTGCCAGGTCAACCTGAGTCGATTCCATATCCCTACCCCTCCGTGCACTAAGATGGCAAATCTAGAGGATTACAGTGTTGTGACCCTGTCCCTGCGACCTAATCATAGGCTAGCGCTTCGTAGCGATATTCTTTGGCTGTGTGAAGGCCTATACGCTTGGTCTCTATATTCGATTGTACCCGCTTCTGCTATGCCAGCGAGTGGGCGTCGGCTCAACTGACGCGCTCTCCAACGCAACTTACATTACTTCCCCACCGTGCCTTTACCGGCACATGGGTGCGGGGCACCTCTACCGGTTCCTCCATGGATGCCTCGAAATAGAGATACTCGGCCCCTTCGTAAGTGCTGAACCCGGCGTGGTTGCCGTGGCTGTCAACGGCGATGAAGTTCATGCCTGCCAGATAGCGCCCGCCCAAGTCATTGAGATCGGCCATCGCGCGGGTGCCTGCTTCCATCAGCGGGAGCCCCATCTTCATATACATAACGATGCTGTGGGCTGTAGCAGCCCGGATGGCCATTTCACCGGCCCCCGTGCACGCAGCGGCGCCATAGCGGTCGTCGGCATAGAAGCCGGCGCCTACAAGTGGTGAGTCGCCGACCCGGCCCGGGTATTTCCACGCCCAGCCGCTGGTCGAGACCCCTACACATAGGTGTCCATCAATGTCGCGCGCGATTACGTTCGTGGTTCCTCCTGTGCGTTCGGGGTCGGTGGCAATCTCCACCCAGCGCCAGAGGTCATGTCGCTCTTGAATGTGCTCCAGATCCTCCACAGACATTTCCGGCTGTAGCCCCTTGGTCCACGCCTCCCGAGCCGGCTCGGTGAGCAAATTGCTGGGCTCAAATCCCATCTCGGCAGCAAACCGGGCGGCGCCCGTCCCCACGAGCAGCACATGGGGCAGTCTCTCCATCACCTTTCGGGCGATGGAGATGGCCTGAGGATACTGCTTGAGGGCTGCAACCGATCCGCTCGTCAGGTCGTGGCCCTGCATCAGCCCGGCATCCAGCTCTACCTCGCCAAGGAGGTTGGGATAGCCGCCAACGCCAACCGAATGGTCGTCGGCGTTGGCCTCCACGGCACGAATGGCGACCTCAACGGCATCGATCGCAGAGGCGCCATCGCGCAAGAGAGTCATAGCCTGGGTCAGGCCAATGGCTGCATTAGTGCTGGCAACAAGAAACATAATGGCGCATGCTCCGTAGTCAATAGATTCTAACCGGAGTTCCTCTATCTGGCCTCCCTAACGGGGTGGCAGTGCCTGGACGTAGAGTCGGGTCTCGCTGTAGGGGACGTAACGGACCATAACGTCAAAGGGCGCGCTGGCGCCAGGGGCAAGCGGTCCAAGAATCAGGTCTGCACCCATGCTCACGATCTGTCCGCTCTCCAGCAGCACCCCGTTGATGGTAATGTCCTGTGCCGCGACCGGGTTGGGGTTGCTGACGGTGCCCACAATGTGGACGTAGCCGAGATTATCGACATAGCGACGCGTTGTGCGAAGTTCCACAGGAATGGGTTGACGCCGGTCGGTGGGGCGCCCCTCTGGATGGAGCATCACGTCGGAGAGGTCTTTGTCCGTCGCCTCGACAATGAAGGGGCACGCATCGCCAGGGCCGAGTATCGGGCATTGAATCCTGGCCCGGACCGGCCCGTAACGCGAACCATCGGTCCGGTAGAAGGTCGCGATCACACCCAGGCTTGTGTAGGGCTCGGCGCTGTCGTTTCGCAGGATACCCGAGACCTTGAACCGGTGCCCTTCGAGCTCGCGGTTGGCGCTGACCTCGATACTCAGTGGCGGCGCGACGTTCTCATTTGGGCGGATGACGAGAGCTGAGGTCGAGATGGTCTGTTCGCGGGTACGCGTGGCGATCGCGCCGGGCATGTGCAACCGTGCAACGGGAGCAGGTGTCGGCGTCATCTCCGGAATCGCAGCATCTTCAGTATCGCCTGCCGCTTCTTCTGCAACGACTTCTTGCCCTTCCTCAGAATCCACCGGCTCTAGCATTTCGATAGGCTCTTCCGGATCTGGAGGCTCCACATCAACGGCCGGCACGACGACTGGCTCCGCTAGCGGCATCGGCGTCTGGGTCGCTACCGGTTCCTGTTCTACGACCGGCTCCTGGGCCACTACAGGTGGCGCTACTTCCTCCGGCGCGGCAACCGGAGGTTCGACTGCCGGTTCGATCACGGGGTCCTGCCTGCATGCGTTCAGCACGAGCACGCTTAGCAGCAGAATCAGCGCTACGCGTAGAGAATAATGATGTCGGTTATCGACGGGCATAGATCCTCCGTAGGGATTATGAGTTTATGTCGGCTTGTTCGGCGCGCGCCCAGATATCGGTGCATTCCTGCACGACTCAATCAAGAGGCTCCAACCACGCATCAAACACAGCCGCAACGTTCTCGGCGGCGACGTCGAGACCCCATTCGCACTGGGCAATGACGCCGCCTTGTCCATCATCGAGCGCCCGGCGGACTCGCCGGACGCCGTCCTTGACCTCTTCCGGTGTGCCAAAGGGCAACAGATGTTGGCGGTCGATCTCACCCCAGAACGTGATCTGTCCCTTATATGACTCTGCCAGAGACTCGATGTCCATGCAGAATAGCTGGGAATTGAGCGCGTCGACGCCGATTTCGATCAGATCGGGATAGATGGCGGCAATATGTCCATCGGAGTGCATAAAGACAAACTTGCCCGCGTCGTGGATGAGCTTGCAGTATTCGGCATAGAGCGGTTTGTAGATCTCGCGCCACATCTTGGGCGAGATTAGCAGCCGTTCTTGGGTCCCCCAATCATCCATAAAGCCGATGGCATCCACGTCGGTATGCGTCCACATCTCGATTTCGCGCACGTAGTACTCGTGGACCATATCGCGGAGGAGCAGTACTTCGCGAGTGCCGTAGGCGAGGTCTATGAAGAGCTTCTCGGTGCCACGGAGGAACTGCATGCGCTCGAATGGGCGCGCAACGCCGGCGCCTGCCAGCACGAATTTGTCGGTCCTGGCACAGCTTGAATTGACACGGCTGAAGTCTGCGCCTTCAAGCACCTCCCAGGGCGGGCTGAAGGTGGCGAGGTTCTGCCAGTCGTCGAGTGGGGCGCGTTTCACTTCACCGACGACGCCCGGTTCTGCAACCTCCCATCCGCAGCCCCACTCGTCTACGTAGGACCCAACCCGGTTGGGAAGTCCGCGTGCACGGTTGGATGCCCCATAGGTCACGTCGGGGCCGGCAAAGTCAGAGGGGTAGCGAGATAGCAGCGCTGCCAACTTTTCGCCGTGAAACATCGGTATGCCGGGCAGTGTCCAAAGGTCTCTCGGTGCACGGTCCGGCGCCTCGAACCGCAGCGCCTTTGCGACGCGCTCGCGGCTGGTTATGACATCAGGATCCATACGGTAATCCCTCACTGTCAAAGGTTTGCTCATTGCATTTACCTTACTCCCAAACGGCTGGAATGCAAGGAGTCGGGACTCGGGTGATTCGGAGTTCCGGAGCGAGCAGCGACCTATTTGTCCCCAAATATCAGGGACAGGCGCTGCTACTGCAGGATCTGGCTCAAGAACCGCTTTGTCCGCTCGTGCTTGGGGGCGGTAAAAAGCGCCTCAGGCGTGGTGATTTCCACAATCTGACCCTCGTCCATAAAGACGATGCGGCGAGCAGCTGCGCGAGCGAAGCCCATTTCGTGCGAGACGACCAGCATGGTCATCCCTTCACCGGCAAGATCCAACATAACGTCGAGCACTTCTTTGATCATCTCCGGATCCAGCGCGGAAGTCGGTTCATCAAAGAGCATCACTTTCGGCTGCATGGCCAATGCCCGGGCGATGGCGACACGCTGCTGCTGCCCGCCCGAGAGTTGATCCGGATAGGAATCGGCCTTTTCCGGGATGCCGACCTTGACCAGAAGCTCATGTGCCAATGCGTGAGCTCGGGTCTGCTCCCAACCCTTGACGACGATCGGGCCCATCGTGATATTCTCCAGCGCCGTCTTGTGCGGGAAGAGATTGAACTGCTGGAAAACCATTCCCACGTCAGCGCGGATCCGGTTGATCTGTTGCTCGTTGTTGGTCAATTCCTGACCGTCAATGTGGATGGTGCCACCATTGGGCACCTCCAACCGGTTTACACAGCGGAGCAGCGTCGACTTGCCCGATCCGCTAGGGCCGATGATGACCACGACTTCGCCTCTTTGCACGTCTAGACTGACACCATGAACGGCATGAGTTCGCCCGAATCTCTTGTGTAGATCGCGGATCTTGACAATCGGTGTTTCCGCATTGTGCGTCTGCAAACTGTCTATTACTGACATAGATTTTCTCCTGTCACGCCTGAATGACGTAGGTGTGCGTCCAGCGATCGTGGAGCGGGCGACCACCCAGGGCCGGTATCGCGCCGATCAGAGCGAGTCCGGGCAGGGGGAGCATTGCCAGTAGGAGCCGGGGGATTGCCCGACTCAGCGAGGCATGGGCACCCTCTGGCGTGGTAAGCCGCAATCCTACCGCCAGCATCCCCGGCGTGGCACCTGAGCGGGTCCAAAAAGCCAGCAGGTAGATGGCGGCAATGAGCCCGATTACCACGAGTGGGATGAGCAGACCGGTAGGCGAATCTGCCACCAGCAATCCGATCAAAGCGAAGATCGGGAGCCCGATAATGTCGAGAATGACGAAATCGATAACGCCGGCCGCAAGCCGGTGCATCACCGTGACGGGCTGCCCCTTGTTCTGGCGGGCCATGCCCAGCTCTATGTAATAGACAACGCGCGAGAAGATCAGTGTGACCAGCAGATAAACCAGGGCAACCAACGTGTAGGACTCGAAATAAGCGAAGGTCCTGGAGGCATACTCGCGAGCCCGACGGAGCATATCCGAGATGGCGAGGACCGAGACAAGCGACGAATCCTTGAGCATCGCGATGAACTCGTTGCCGACAGGCGGCAGCACAATGCGAACGGCTTGTGGGATGATGATGTGGCGCATCGCCTGGCCCTGGGTAAGGCCTAGCGCGCGCGCCGCTTCCATCTGTCCTTTGGGGATCGACTGGATGCCGGCGCGAAAGGTTTCACCGATGTAAGCCCCGTAACAGACACTTAACCCGAGCACGGCGGAGGCGTTAGGGCCAAGCCGCACGAAACGCGATAAAGCGTAGTAGATCCAGAAGAGCTGGACCAGCAGCGGGATGCCCCGGATGACCTCGACGTAGAGTGAGGCAAGCGTATTAATGAAGTTGGATCGCGAGGTGCGGCCCAGACCCGCGACGAGGCCCAAGATCAGGGCGAAAAGCATCGACACGATAGTGATCTGGAAGGTGACGACCAACCCGTCCCCGATAAAGCGCACGATATCAAGGTAGGGATCGGGCCTGAACAGGATAACTGCGGAGATAAAGATGAGAGCGCCGATCACGGCAATCCACCAAGCCGCCTTAAGGCTCTGTTCGCGCGGGATTGCCGCGCTGTCATCCTGCCAGAGATGTGGGGGGGCTGGTTGAGCCTCAACCCCAGGTGTTTGTGAACTCATGTCACGACTCCTCTTCTTCTAATCGCAGAGAACACGGGCTCGGGCGCCGTGTTCTCTGTTGAATGCGGCCTGCGACTCATAATCGCGAGATCGCCGGTTATTTGCCGAACCGTGCTGCGCTGTCCATGGGCACCGGGAGGTTAGCCAGTGACTCAGCCCGTGTTTTACAGCACCCGAGACCCGTTCCCCTCATGACCGCACGCGCTCGGTGATCTGGCGGATGGATGCTAGCGAAGCCAGGTATCCGCGATCTGGGCGTCGATCCCTGCCTCCTGAACTGCACTGAGGCCCCGGTTGATTTTGTCGAGCAACTCAGTGTTGCCCTTCTGCACCAAAATGCCGTAGTACTCTTCCGTAAAGGACTCACCCACAATTTCGAGCTGTGCCCTATACTCCTCACGCTGCAGTGCGAAGTCGGCGGCGACCGGTGTATCGCAGACGACAGCATCGATGCGGCCCGCCAGTAAGTCCTCGAAGGCCAGCCCGACCTCATCATACTCTTTCAGCTCCACCCCATCCATATCCTGAACCGCGAAGGCACCGGTCGTGCCGATCTGCGCGCCTACCGTGTAGCCCGAGAGTGTGTCCGGTCCGGTGATGTCGCTGCCTGTGCGGACGACCACGATCTGGCCGGCGTTGATGTAGGGATTGGAGAAGTCGTAGTCTGCCTTGCGCTCATCAGTGATTGTTACGGATGAGATGACCGCATCGTATTCGCCGGCTGCGAGACCCGCGAAGATGCCGTCCCAGGCCACGTTTCGGAACTCTATCTCGAAGCCGCCGTGCTCGGCAATGGCCGTCATCAGATCGATATCATACCCAACGATCTCTCTGTTCTCATTCACGAACTCCATCGGAGGCCAGGTTGCGTCAGTGGCGACGACGATAGTGTCGGATGAAGCCCGTGGCTGACAAGCGGTGATCACGGTTGCAACCAGTAGAACTAAGGCAATACTCACAAATGTAGACCTGCGGAAAGTCATATAGTCTCCTCCTGGGACGCTTTTGTAGTGGCATATGCCACCTGTTTATGGGACGTTGCTAACCTCTGACGGAGTATTATCCGCGTTGGGTGCTAAAAGTCAATCTTCTCGCGAGGCCCGGTGAATCGCCGTATGTGCCACTCCTTACAAGCGGACCGCTTGACAAGGGGAGCCGACGGGGCCACAATCGCAGCATATCGACTCGAGCGCAGGGGAAGTGGGTGTCGGTGCACCCTCTAGCTACATGGCCTATCCGGGCTCTCAGAAATGGGGGAAAGACATGGACGTTCAACCTATGACCGATCGTGAGCGCATATTAGCTGTCATCGAAGGCCGGCTGCCGGACCAAATCCCCTGGATTCCGCGGATGCAGATCTGGTATGATGCCCACGTGCAGCGAGGCGACCTGCCCACTCGCTATGATGGCTGGGATTTGCGCCGGATTGAGCAGGATCTAGGTATGGGCACGCCTGCTCGTGATGGGCGCGTTTTCCGTACCGAGTTGGAGGGGGTTGACGTCCGCACCGAGCAGACCGGAAACGACATCGTAACTACCTACACCACCTCCAAGGGTTCGGTCTTCACCGTGCACCGCCAGTCCAAGACCTTGAGCGAAGGCGGCATTGCCGGCGGGCTTGTTGTCAAGCATATGATCACCGGGCCCGAGGATTATGCCGTGGTCGAGGAGATTATACGGCGCACGCGCATCATCCCTACCTACGCGGACTATCTGGCTTATGACGCGCAAGTGGGTGATGCAGGGCTGCCGCTTGTCGCGATGGGTCCCGATCCAATGTATCGCATCATCCAGGATCTTATCGGATACAACAACGTCTTCTTCCATCTGCATGACGATCGGGCTCAGGTCATGCATCTCTACCACGTGTTGGAGGAGCAGGCCCTCGAAATTCAGCGGGTCGTCCTCGACTCGCCCGCGAGCCTCATCTTGCACGGCGAGCACTTCGACTCGCAGTTCACGCCTCCGCGCCTCTTCCGAACCACGATGTTACCCTATTTCCAGGCTTTTGCCGACCGGCTGCACGCCCGCGGAAAAGTGTTGGTCTGCCACGCGGATGCGGATACCAGCCGTTTATTGGAGCTTATCAAGGAGGCGGGCTTCGACATGGCGGAGTGTTTTGTGACGGCGCCGATGGTACCCGTGACGCTCGCGGAGGCCCGCGCCGCCTTCGGTGATCAGGTTATCATCTGGGGTGGTGTGCCCTCTTCGATCCTATGCGATCCTGTGACGGACGCTGCCTTTGAGTCGTATATACGCGACCTCTTTCACATCATCGCTCCCGGGTATGCCTTTATCCTCGGGGTAGCTGACAACGTGATGGCAGAGGCGAAGCTCGACCGGATAAAACAGATCAGCGAGATGGTGGCTACGCTCGGACGCTGCCCAATATCGGGCTGATCGCCGCTCCTTGGAGAGGATGGCTCAGCCCTGCAAGTGCGTTCCGAACCAGACCATGGCTTGTTCCTGTAGATCCGTATCGTAGCAGTGGGGCTTCGGCGGATGCAGGAACCGCATGTGGTCGGGATATCCGGCCCAGCTGTAGCCCGCTGCGATCTGGCGCGCCGCTTCTAGCTGTCCCTCCGGAGGAAAAAGGCGATCCTCTGCGGCGCTGACGATGAGGCTGGCGCCCGGTGCGGCCATTACCGCGAGATCTGGAATGTCCAGTCTGTCCCACACACCAGGCAACAGGCAGAAGGTGCCGACAGCTCCCGCGACGTTGTAAAGCTGCTGGTGGTCGCCGGTCGTCATCCAGCCGACACTGACCGAGGCTTTGATTCGTGCATCGAGTGCCGCAAGAAAGTTGGTCCGCCACCCGCCGCCGGAGAGACCTGTGCATCCGATGCGATCCGGGTCGACCTCGGGACGACTGAGAAGAAAGTCTACACAACGACTGTCATCCCAATAGTTGACGCCCATCCACGTGGTTCCCGCCCACGCAAGCTGACGTACTCCGAGATAGATCTGCTCCCGCACCAGGCTATCGAGCGCCTGGTAATCGCCCGGAGATAGATCAAAGGGATCAACCACCGCCGGAATGCCGTTGAGACCTCGCGGCGCGCGCGAGCCGAAGTGGAAAGCGTCGATCACGATGACGGCGTAGCCCGCGCGGGCGAAGACCTCCGCGAGGTAGCGACCATCATACACAGTATCACGATGCTGCTGCAAGGCGGGGTGGTCGCGTCCGCTGTTGACGATTCGATCTCGCCCGAAGAGCATCGGTCCGCCCCAGGCGTGGAAGACGACCAGCCCCGGGACGGGCAAGTCAACCCCGGTTGGAATGAGGAAAGCGCCCTCTACGCGAATCCACGCGGTGGTGTTGAAGGCGACGGTCTCCAGGATGAAACCGTCACGTGTCTCACGCGCGAGCACCTCGGGGCGCAGGTCGAGGACGCCGGGATTGTAGTGGAGCCCGTCTAGTAGGCACTGCCGCGCGGCAGCCTGCCACGCGGTGAACTCGAGCTCGGGATGGGCCTCCCGCCAGATTTCGGCATTGAGATCCAGCGGTCGATGGTCGCGAATTCCGCGAATGAGCGGCTCGAGGCTCCCGTAGTCGTTCAAAGCGGCGCGCTTCACGGTCAGATCATCGCAGGACGGACGTGTGTCGTGGCGCATAGACACTGATATACCCGGGATGACAGCTCTTGTCAAGAATCCACCTCCTCTCTTGCGCGGGCTTTCCCTCTGTAACTGCCGGACTATAATGACAGCGTCCCTGAAGATAAGTGAGCGGAGGACATCGCAATGAACCTATCCGATATGCCAAAATCCGTTCAACTACGAGAGGCGGGAGCCGCTCGGGGAGGCGGTAACCTCGTTGGCATTCAGCCGTGGATGACGCCCGCGGACTATGCCTCGGAAGGCACACTGGTTTCCAGGCTGGCGGGCTACTTGGAGGCAGCGAAACGTCAAGGTTGGCTGAACGCGCGCACCATCGTCGTCTTCCCCGAATACCTCGGCACCTGGCTTGTGATCACAGGAGAGGGACCCGCAGTTCATCGGGCAGCGCGCCTCAGCCACGCGATGCAGCGGCTTCTTCTCAGGCATCCCATACGTGCCTTCGCGGCTGTATTCGCGGCTCGAGAGAAAGACCGGGTGGCGGCGGGCCTTTTCAGGGTGCGGGCTAGAGCGATTGCACGTGGATATCAGGGCACTTTCTCTCGACTGGCAAGGGACTTTGGCGTGACTGTAGTGGCCGGCTCCACCGTGCTGCCCAACCCAAGTGTTAGGCGCGATAAGATTGTGGCGGGTGAGGGTCCCCTGTATAACGTCTCCGCCGTCTTCGGGCCGGACGGAATCCCGTATCCTAAACTCGTCCGCAAGGTTAATCTGACGTCGGCAGAATCGCCTTTTCTGGCGTCGGGAAGCGTGACCGAGCTACCCGTTTTCGAAACGCCCGCTGGACGCCTCGGTGTGCTTATATGTGCCGACTCCTGGTATCCGGAACCTTACGACCGCCTACGCTCGCAAGGGGTCGAGTTGATTGCGGTGCCTTCGTACATCGCGCAGCAGGGTTGCTGGAACGAGCCCTGGCACGGTTACGACGGCGCGGCAGGGCCGGACGACGTCGACAAGCTGGACGTAGGCTACCTGACTGAGGCCCAGGCCTGGCGGGCCTATACGCTGCCGGCGAGGATCTCGTCTAGCGGTGCTCGTGCAGGCATCAATGTCTTTTTGAGCGGCGCTCTGTGGGATCTCGGCGCAGAAGGTGGATCGGTAATGGTGACGGCAGGCCAGGCGTCGGTGGAGGTTCAACCGGCAAGAGGAGCCCTGCTCAATCTTTGGGTCTAGACAACAATGCCCGGGAAAGGGTAGGTCCTTCCACCGCGGCACTTGGGCCTTCCAACTTGCTCGGCTCCTCAGATATCAGGAGATTCGGAGCGTCTTGATCTCGAATGGACGGAACGCCAGGGTAACGCTGCTGTCCTCCTCTTTCTTAACGGCTTCAATGACAATGTTCGAAGTTGATAGCTCCAGAAAACTGTGCCGGCGTGGTGGATCGCCGGTTTGTCCCCGCTCCAGGGACAGAATCCGCAACGGGATATTGAGGCCATATGCCTCTGGGTTGGCATAGGTCCTCCTCTAGTTCCTCTGCACGCAGTAGAAAGTAAGAAGTAAAGCGGAGCAGACCGCTGCACTGGTCTGCTCATGCCTTACTCGCCTGCTCCTTACTGCCTCTCCCTCTGCGTGCTATTTTCTACCTCTAGGGTCGCGCCGGACTCCCGTCCGGCCAGCGAGTCTGCGTCCAACGCTCGATGGTGTCCTGAACCGGGTACTTGGCTGCAAGCTCCTCGTCGATATCGATGCCGAGGCCCGGTTTATCATTCGGGTACAGATAACCGTTGCGCACCTCGGGCAGACCCGGGAACATTTCATAGACGTGTTCCGGGAACCGGCACCATTCCTGAATGCCGAAGTTGGGCGCCCAGAGGTCCAGGTGCAGATTCGCGGCGTGTCCGACCGGGCTCGTATCGCCTGGGCCATGCCAGGCCGTGTGCACGCCGTAGATGTTGGCAAACAGGGTGACGGCGCGGGCCGGTGTAATGCCGCCCATCTGGCTTACGTGCATGCGGAGATAATCAATCAGGCTCTCTTCTACTACTAGCTTCCACTCATGCGGGCTGTTGAAGAGCTCGCCCATTGCCAGGCGGGTCGCACACTGGCTGCGCATATGGCGGAACCACCCAATATCCTCAGGCGCAAGGGCATCTTCCAGGAAGAAGAGGTTGAACCGCTCTACATCCTTGGCGAACCGGACGGCGTCGATGGGCTGCAGTCGCTCGTGGATGTCATGCAAGAGCTCGACCTCCTCGCCAACCTCCTCGCGCACGTACTCCATCATCTTTAGCATCCGGCGGGTGTAATCACGTGGATCATAGTAAGCCCCATCGGGCGCGTTCTCGGGCTTGACCATCCTGGCATCCTTACCGCCATATCCTCCCATTTGGATGCGGATATAGCGGTAGCCTTGCTCCATATACTGCTTGACGTTTTCAGCGACCTCTTGCTCTGATCGACCGTCGGCGTGTGTGTATACCGCCGCCGCCTCGCGCGACTTGCCGCCGAGCAAATCGTAGACGGGCATATTGGCCATCTTGCCCTTGATGTCCCAGAGTGCCTGATCGATGCCGGAAATGGCATTATTGAGCACGGGACCGTTGCGCCAGTAGCCGTGGACCATAGCCATCTGCCAGAACTCCTCAATCCGCGAGACGTCTCGGCCGAGGGCGAAGGGCTTGAGGTGCTTCTCGATGGCAGCGTGAACTGCATGAAAACGCTGGGTGAAAGTGGCGCAGCCAAGTCCATAGAGGCCGGGCTCCGAGGTGATGACCTTGACGATAACCAGCCGCGAGCCCGCAGGTTGAGTTAGAATCGTCTTGATATCCTGGATCGTAACGGGTGTTGCCATTGAGTATCTCCTGTAGTCGATGAGTAACTGCTGTTGCCGAGCCCAATGTGGCTGGGCCCTCCCCTTCATTGTAGAAGGGATGAGGGCGCTGTCAAAGTCGCCGCTGCTGCCGATTGCTGCCCCGGTAGCCGAGACTAAACGTAGAGTCTAGTCCCGGGGTGGTTGCAGGGAACGGGCGAGCCTCAAGCCGGCGCGTTCCCTGCAAACCCAGAGGAGGATACGAAGCTCGAGAAGCTTCTGTAACAAAGAGACAATTGCCCCCATGCAACTATCTCCCTGATACCAAATTGAGTGTCCCTGGGGTCTGTAAGCAACTATTATGTCGCTCTCAGACCCCTGGGGTTGCCGCGCGCGCGTCAAACTATTTATACATCCTCTATTTCCGCTTGTAAGTCCAAAGTTGTGTGGCATTGGTCAATATACTTCTTCGCGACCCTTGGCGTTCGCCGCGCGCGCATCACGTTTATGGACTGCCTCACATGCATATCCGTAAGTGCCAAGGATCGGGTGACGGTCAGGCTGCTAGACGGATAGGAACTCCTCCAGCAACCTTTGACTGCGTGTATCGAGCTGGCCTACATCGGGAATCTCGTGGCGGGCATCGTTGACGTCAATGATAAGCCAGTGCATAGGAGAGACCCGCCGGGTGTTGTGAATGATGCTGTTGCGCATCACGAACTCCTGAGGGCCTTTATCGGTTTCCACCCGCCAATAGAGGAATCCAAGCTCCTCCTTGATGCTGTGAATCCGCGTGACTTGGGGCACGAAATAGTGCAATCCCAACTCCGCAGCTACAGCTTGACGATCGCTGGTCTCAAGCTCAGTCCAATTCGTTATGATACCTATCTCGGATTGCTTCTCGTCGTTGGCATCGCGCACAGAAAGATACCCTCCGTTATTGGAAACCGGGAAGCAGAACCGCAAGATGACCCGCGGATAATGGGTGCTGCCCGCATCCTCAACCACAGTTAAGCTCAGTGTATCGCCGTGCCGTTCGAACTGCACCATCTCTGGTGCCAGGTAGACTACTTCAAATGCTTTATGCATCACTCATTCTCCTTACACATTCACCGTACTGCCATCGATGCGGGCCATCTCTGACTGCATCTGTACCAAATTGTAGAACGCGCCCTGATTGGCTAGCAACTGCTTTGGCGTACCCTGTTCCTCAAGCTTGCCCTGATTCAGAACCAGAATGTGATCGGCTTTGTAAAGCGTGGAGAGGCGGTGCGCAATCGCAATCGTAGTGCGTCCTTTAACCAATTCTCCGAGTGCTTCCTGGATCTGACGCTCTGTCTCCGTATCGACTGACGACGTCGCTTCATCCAGGATCAGGATGCGGGGATCGTGGAGGATGGCGCGAGCGATCGAGATGCGCTGCCGTTCGCCACCCGACAATCCACTGCCGCCCTCGCCGACAATG
Organism: Thermoflexales bacterium; assembly: GCA_007125545.1. Lineage (GTDB taxonomy): Bacteria > Chloroflexota > Anaerolineae > B4-G1 > SLSP01 > PWVB01. Next base: position 15,973 of record SLDA01000578.1, read on the forward strand.
GTGTCGTAGCCCTCGGGCATCCCGGTGATAAAGTCGTGAGCATTGGCAGCCTTGGCGGCGCGTACGATCTCTGCGTGTGTGGCCACCGGCTTGCCGTAGGCGATGTTCTCCGCGAGCGTACCTTCGAAGAGATAGGGTGACTGCAAAACCATTCCGATTTGCTGACGAATTTCCTCCATCGAGAGATCGCGAAGATCTACGCCATCGATACTGATCGAGCCCCGTGTGACATCGTAGAAACGACACATCAGGTTCACGATCGTTGTCTTGCCCGCGCCGCTGTGCCCCACGACGCCCACCATCTGGCCGGCTTCCACCTTGAAGCTCACGTCGTTGATAACCGGGAAGTACGGGTCGTACCCGAAGGTGACACGGTCGAAGGTGATTTCCCCGCTGATAGCCGGCTTACGAACAGGTGTCTCGGGCTGCACTTGCTCTGCTTCGTCGAGCAGCTCGAACGTGCGCTGGGAGATCGTCAGAAAGCGGTTGAGCGCCTGGCTCACGTGAGTCAAGTTGGAGAGCGGACCATAGAACATCCCCAGATAGCCGATGAAGGCCATCAGTGTGCCCAGTGTGATACGACCGTCCAGGACCGCAATCCCGCCCGTGTAGCGTATGATCAGGCCACCGGCGGCAAAGGCGAAGGAGATGAGTGGGAAGAACTTGGACCACGCCAGGTCAACCTGGAGCTGGGTCTGCAACATATCATCGTTGCGCTGGTGATAGCGGGCGGCCTCTTGATCCTCTTGGGCGAAGGCCTTGACGACCCGAACTCCGGAAATGAAGGTGTTGAGCATGGCGTTAAGGCGCCAGCGGGCGATCCAGAAGCGCCGGAAGTGAGGCCGCATATACCGGTAATAGAAGTAAGCCGCGATCAAGACGAAAGGCGTTGGAATCAGGACGTAGAGACCTAGCGACGGCGCCATCGAGAAAAGCACGATGCCGATGCCGAGTACGACGAGCAGGTTGAAGGCAAATGTGGTCATCTGACTGAAGAGACCCTGCAACTCGTTCGTGTCCTGGTTAATGCGCGTCATCAAGCGTCCCGTCTGGTGTTTGTCGAAGTAATCGACGGGCAGTTTCTTTAGGTGCGAAAACAGGTCGTCGCGTATCTCTGCAGTGAACCGACCACTGACGTTGATGGTCAACCAGTTGCGCCCGAGCATCAGCGCGACGTGCACAATCTGGATAATCAGCAGGGCCAGCACCAACTGGAGCAGCAAAGCCGGACTTCCGCCAGGTTCGAGCACATCATCGATCATAATCCGCGTCAGATAGGGGGGCATCAGATCTGTTACTGCGCTAAGCAGCAGTAGCACAACCACGATGGCGAGGCTGCCCCAATACGGCTTGGCCTGGAGTATCAGGCGCTTAAAGATCTTGCCGCGCTCGATACAGTTCGGGCAGACTGTGGACGAGGGATCTGCGAGATAGCGCCCGCAACTCAGGCAAGAATGACTGTCTCCAGTGGCGTCAGGCACTGGGGTGTCCGGTCCGTTCTTGGCCCGCTCTTGCAGATAGTGGGCTATGCGTCCGAAGCGATCGGTGAGATCATTGGAATAGTGCAATAGAACGTGGGGTTGCTTGAGGACAGTCACTTGCATCAAGCCGTTGCCTACGCAGCGCTCGATCTTCGCGTCCTCAATATCATCCAAGTCGAAGCTGTGTCTCAGGTAGGCCCGCCCATTAGGGCGGTCCACGACCAGCAGGCTACGGTCGTCGACCAGGAGCCATTGCTCGCCAAACTGCCCGTCCGGCCCAAGGTCGGACTTGACGGCAATTCGCAGGTCGCCTACATCGTGACCCGTTGCCTTGATCTCTAGTGCGACTGGTTGGGGGATTTCCGCGGGCTGGACCCGCCCAGATTCGGCTTGTGCCCCATCGCTGTTCACGCGATCGGTCACAAAGCCGCGTAGGAGCGGGTCCTCGGATTTCTCCGGGTTCTCCTTAGATTTCACGTTCGCCTCCTTTGGCTGTTGAGTCCAATACTCTTCACCAAAAGGCGCCCGGACGGCAGTCCATCAAAATGGATACGCACCGACACACAAAAAAAGGGCACCTTCCACACGAGGTGTCCCTCTTCCACGCCTGCGAGGTTAGCTGTCGGGCTCGGGCGGAAGAAGCTCGCCCTACGTACCTGTCAGAACACGCGTGTTCTGACCCGATCACGATTCGCCCCTTGGTTGGTTCCCCCACTGCTGCACACGAACTGAGTGGGTGTGCAGTCATTAGGCGCTGATTCAAATACCGCTATTCACTTGTCCCTACACGGATTATCGTACCATACAAACATGGGGGTGTCAATCAATTTCAGGTTGTTTTAGGCCGGGTTTCGTTGGAGTCGCGTTTGGTACTTCGAGGGAGGTAAGGAGCATAGCACTCGTCCGAACGAAGGGGTTCCTCGACGATAGTGGGAAGTCCCCGAATACGCTCCTCGACGCACTGATGCGCTCACGGCTCATTGCGGTGCTACACGCTCATGGTGGAGTTGCATAGCTCTAGATGAGGCTATGTATAATAGAGAACGGCTGCTTGCGCCTTATCTTGGGAAGGCTATGATAGGAGCCGGAGTCCGCCCGGGTGTGTTAGGTCCGCGGCACCGTCTTACTGGTGAATTGTAAGCAAATCACGACTGGAGGAGCAAAACATGACCGATCTTTTTGGCCCGAATCTGGGCCTTGGAAGCCTTCACTTGCTGTCTGATGCCGAGACCCGCTCCATTTCCGCCGAAAACCCTGATGGTAAGAAGGGTGGGGGTGCCAAGGCAGTTCCCGACGCGAACAACGCCGCTTCCATGCTGGGTCAGGGGTGGAAAGTCCGTCCGTGCATTACGCTGGAGCCGGCGTCGACGACCTGCCTGGCCGACATCGCGGGTCCCGGTATCATCCAGCACATTTGGATCACGGTGAAACCTGCGGCTTATCGCGACACCGTCCTGCGCTTCTATTGGGATGGCGAGAGCGAAGCCTCCATTGAAGTGCCGTTGGGCGACTTCTTCTGCAATGGCCATGCGCTGCGCTACGACGTGAACTCTATACCGGTGGCAGTCAACCCTTCCGGAGGCTTCAATTGCTATTGGCCGATGCCCTTCCGCAAGGGAGCGCACATCACGATCGAAAATCAGCACAACGAGGCTATCGATGGCTTTTTCTACCAGATTACCTATGCTCTGACCGAGGTCCCCGACACCGCGGCCTACTTCCACGCACAGTGGCGTCGCAGTCTGACAACCCGCGACTATCCGGAGCACGTTCTCGTCGACGGTATTGAGGGACAGGGGCACTACGTCGGCACATTCCTTGCCTGGACTCAGCTCTCGAATGGCTGGTGGGGCGAGGGCGAGATCAAGTTTTACATGGACGGCGACACAACATTCCCCACCATTTGTGGAACCGGTACGGAGGATTACTTCTGTGGCGCCTGGGGCTTTGGCGGCGAGACTTACTCTACCCCCTTTCTCGGCTATCCACTGTATCGTAAGGAGCCGGGCGAGACGCCGCGCCATGGTCTCTATCGCTGGCACGTCCTCGATCCGATCCGGTTCAAGCAGGAACTGAAAGTGACAATTCAGGCGCTGGGTTGGTGGCCGAATGGTAAGTTTGAACCCTTAACGGACGACATCGCTTCGGTTGTCTACTGGTATCAGACCGAACCGCATGCGTCCTTTCCGGAGTTCCCTCCGGTTCATGAGCGCTGGTCGCGGTAGCCACCAGCCAAACGTCCTGGCAACTTAGAGTAGCGAGGATACCGACCCCATGCCGGCGATGGGACTGACCGTGTTTCTGGTAGCCGTTGTAGAAATGATGCTTTTTGTCGACTGAGGACGGGTGAATATGACACAGATGGCATCGAAGCGCCCGAATATTGTCTGTATTATGTCGGACGATACGGACTTCGGATGGCTCGGCTGCTACGGCGGGCGCACGCCCACACCGCATATCGACAGCCTTGCGGCGAGGGGGGTGCGGTTTACCCATATGACCTGTTCCGCGCCTGCTTGTACGCCCAGTCGCTACAGCTATCTGACCGGGCAGTATGCGGGACGTTGCCCGGATGAGCACTTCTTGGCGACGAATCCACCAGACGAGCCCTATAACCTGGCATGGAACGTCGTTCTCAATGCGCACGAGCCCAGTCTCGCAAGGGTGCTGCGGGCACGCGGGTACCGGACTGGGCTGGCAGGCAAATGGCACTGCGGACGCCCGCGGCACGAGCTGGTTCTTCCCGATCTCCACGCCGATGATAATCCGAATGATCCTGAAGTCGATGCCAGACTCCGCGTACACCAGGCTGCCCTACAGGCCGAAGTGCGCCACACCGGCGGGTTCGACTATGCGGCGAGCATTATCTGGGGCGACAACGAGAGCTTCCCTCTGGCGCAGCTTCGGGCGCATAATCTGGAGTGGATCACGCAGGGCGCCCTCGACTTTCTTGACACCTGTTCTGGGGATCAACCCTTCTTTCTGTATGTGACGCCCACGGCGATGCACGGTCCGCCGCATGACAGCTCCTACGAACTCGACGAGCGGTATACGCAGGGTGGCAGGCGCGAGGTGCCCTTTGCTTGCCACCCGCCCCGGGACGAGATGCGGCAGCGACTGGAGGCGCGTGGGCTGCCCTATAACCACGACACGGTGGGGATCACCTGGATCGACGATCAAGTCGGGGCGATTATGCGCAAGCTCGAGGAGATGGGGGCTGCCGCCAACACAGTCGTGATCTATAAGGTCGATCACAACACCGAACCGGGTAAGGGTACCTGTTATCAGAGCGGTGTACGCATTCCATTGGTGATGGCGTGGCCCGGTGTGATTGAGCCCAGGTCCAGCTGTGACTCGTGGACACAGAACGTCGACCTGATGCCCACACTCTTGGATGTCTCGGGTACGCAGGCACGGGATTCACTGGTGCTCGATGGTGTCAGTTGGCTGCCGCTTCTGATGGGCCAGGCGGATGCCTTACCTGCAGAAGACCTGTTTTTCGAGTTTGGTTATGCGCGGGCGCTCCTCCATAGTAAGTGGAAGCTCGTGGCACTGCGCTATCCGCAGCGTCTGATCGATGCGATGGCCTCTGGGGAGCTCGATGAGGCGCCTAACCACAGCAACATGCGCTTGCAGGGCCAGATGAACATCGCCATCGAAGCTTATCCCTCTTACTTCGATCCCGACCAGCTTTTCGACATTGAGCAGGATCCTGATGAACGCCACAATCTCGCGGACGACCCGGCCTATGCTGAGGTGCTGGCAATGATGAAGGCACGTTTGCAACTCCATCTCGACACCTTTAACCATCCCTTTGATCTGACCGTGCCAAACTTTATGCGCTCGACACGATACCGCGAACTCTGTGACGCTACACGCCAAATCGGCACTCGCCACCTCTCGTGGTGGCCTAAAGAGCCCTGGTGGTTGCCGGACTAGAACCCACAGCCCCAACGCCATCCGATAATCCCCTACGCTGTGGCGTAAGCCTCCCGCTTGCCGTTCTATGACGGTGACAGCGAGCGCGACTTATTCCTCACACAGAGGCGATGCTTGGGCCACACGGGTCACGGCCTTAAGGATGCAGTCTCGGGGCGGGCCTGTATAATTGTAGGTCGAGCGAGACATCAGGCAGGACCGGTGTCATTCGGTCCGGAATTGTGGAGGCTATATGAAAACCGTCAGCGACCCCGTTAGTCTTGAGGCCGAACAGGCCGAAGCCTACGTAGTGGCTACCCACGCGCCGGGGCCGGCAGGAGCGCTGCCCCTCGATTCGGACTACCTGCGCTCTGTTTCTAGCGGTGAGCTGTTTGGCCTTACCGAGGATGCGGGCATGGGGTGGGCGCCCGACCGGCTGCGGAGCAAGGAGTTTCTGATTCTCTCCACACTGGGGGGGCTGCGTGCACCCGACGGTAGGCCGGTGGCTCTTGGCTATCACACCGGGCACTGGGAGCTTGGGCTTATGGTGGAAGCCGCCGCCGAGCGCTTCGCTGCCCTGGATGCCGTACCCTTTGCCGGTAGCGTGAGCGACCCCTGCGATGGGCGCACCCAGGGAACGCCGGGGATGATGGACAGTCTTCCCTATCGCAATGATGCTGCCATCGTGTTCCGGCGCCTGATCCGGTCACTGCCTACGCGGCGAGGTGTCTTGGGGATTGCCACCTGCGATAAGGGGCTGCCGGCTATGATGATGGCACTTGCCGCCCAACGGGACTTGCCATGCGTGCTGGTGCCCGGAGGATCGACGCTACCCCCCACGGAGGGCGAGGATGCCGGTAAGGTCCAGACTCTGAGCGTGCGCTTCGCGCAGGGCGAGATCGGACTGGAGGAGGCGATGCTGCTGGGCTGCCGCGCCTGTGCCTCACCGGGCGGAGGATGTCAGTTTCTCGGCACCGCCGGCACAAGCCAGGTTGTGGGTGAAGCGCTGGGCCTGACCCTGATGCACGCGGCCCTGGCGCCTTCGGGTCAGGAAGTCTGGCTTGACCTCGCGCGGCGTTCGGCAGAGGCGCTGGTTCGCCTCGAGCGGGCGGGAATCACCACGACCGATATTGTCACCGGTGAGGCCGTTCATAACGCGATGGTCGTTTACGCGGCGTTCGGCGGCAGCACCAACCTGCTGCTGCATTTACCTGCGATCGCGCACGCTGCTGGGCTTCCCCGCCCCACCGTGGCAGACTGGGATCGGGTCAATCGGGTGACACCCCGGCTCGTCGACGTGCTACCTAACGGTCCCGTGGGACATCCGACGGTCCGCGCCTTCTTGGCGGGAGGCGTGCCGGAGGTGATGCTGCATCTGCGCGATCTCGATCTGTTGCACCTTGACGCGCTCACGATCCACGGGCGCCCCTTGGGCGAGATGCTCGACCACTGGAAGGCCAGCGAGCGCCGCAAGCGGCTGCGAGACCGGCTTTTTACCCAGGACGGGGTGGATCCGGATACCGTCATTATGAGTTCTACCGTTGCCCGCGCGCGCGGGCTGACGGCTACACTCACTTTTCCAGTTGGGAACCTCGCACCTGAGGGCTCTGTCATCAAGAGTACGGCCATTGACCCTTCACTGCTCACCGCAGAAGGCATCTACAGGATGGAAGGCCCCGCCCGGGTCTTCACAAGCGAGCGCGATGCCATTGCTGCCGTGAAGGGGGAGACCGCAGAACCGCTTCGACCCGGCGACGTTATGGTCTTGATCGGGCGTGGACCGCTAGGTTGCGGCATGGAGGAAACCTATCAGATCACCGCGGCGTTGAAGCATCTCTCCTGGGGCAAACAAGTCGCGTTGATCACCGATGCACGTTTCAGCGGCGTGAGCACCGGCGCGTGTATCGGGCACATAGGGCCGGAGGCGCTGGCGGGTGGCCCCATCGGTCGCGTCCGGAATGGGGACCGCATTCGCATTGTGGTAGATTGTGCTAATCTTAAGGGGAGCGTGGATCTGGTCGGTTGCGCGGGACAAGGCGAGCCATCCGATTGCTCCCCGGAAGAGGGCGCGGAGGTATTGGCTTCTCGTACAGCTCATGCTGCCTTGGCTCCCGATCCGGACTTACCTGACGACACCCGGCTCTGGGCCGCCCTACAGCAACTGGGGGGAGGTACCTGGGGTGGTTGCGTGTATGATCCTGATGCCATCATCGCGGGTCTCGCTGGAGACCGGCATCGCTAAAGTAGGCTGGGAGCATAGGTTGATCCGTGCCTTTGCACCCACTCGCAATATATACAACGAAAGTCTAAAGGAGGCTTGTTATGTTCCTGTCTCGTCACCAAACCCCGAGTGGACCGTGTTGGGCTCTCGACGGCGAGCTGCTCCCCCCGGCCTTTGACCTTGGCCTGTTACTGGAGCTTCCTCGTGCCGCTTATCCGGATTTCCTGCGCAGTCTCGGCACAGGTGAGTCCGCTGGAGGACCAAGGTTGGCGCCTGTAGAATTGATGCATGAGGTCTGGGCCAGCGGTGTGACCTACCTGCGCAGTCGTGACGCCCGCCAAGCCGAGTCCGAGGTTGGCGATGTTTATGCCCGAGTCTATATGGCCGAACGCCCCGAGCTGTTTATGAAGTCAGCGGGTTGGAGGGTGATGGGCCCCGGCGACCCGATCCGTATTCGTCCCGATAGCACCTGGAACGTTCCGGAGCCGGAGCTAACTCTGGTGATCAACCGGCATAGGGAGATCGTGGGCTATTGCGCCGGGAATGATGTGTCGTCGCGCAGTATTGAGGGCGCCAATCCGCTCTATCTGCCGCAAGCCAAGGTCTATACCGGCTCCTGTGCCCTGGGCCCGGGCCTGCAACTCGTCGGCCCTGAGAAGATGCGCGATGTCCGCATCACGCTCCAGATCGAGCGGGGCGGCGAGCAGATCTTCTGGGGAGAAACCGCAACCTCGCAAATGAAGCGCACGTTCGAGGACCTTGTCGACTATCTCTGCCGTGAGTTGGTTTTTCCCCGCGGTGTCTTCCTGATGACCGGCACCGGCATCGTGCCGCCGGATGCGTTCACGCTGAGCGGCGGAGATCTGGTTCGGGTGACGGTGGGTGAGTTGGAGTTGGAGAATGAGGTTCAGTAGTAAGGAGTCGCAATATGACGACTACACAGTCTGTTTTGGTTGATGGTGAGTGGCGACCCTCGCGGGCGCCGGTCAAAACGTTTACGGCTGTTAACCCAATGACGAAGACGCCGCTGCCGGACATCTACCCGGTATCGACGTGGGAAGAGGTGGAGGAAGCAGTACGCGCCGGTGCGGAGGCTGCAGTGGCGCTACGCGACGTAGCCCCTGAGAGCATCGCTCTTTTTCTGGAGGCGTTCGCTGACGGAATTGAGGCGAGGACTGAGGCCATTGTGAATATGGCGCATCGTGAGACGGCGCTGTCCGTGGAGCCACGGTTGCGCTCTGTCGAGCTGCCCCGAACCACCGACCAACTGCGTCAGGCGGCGGGAGCGGCACGCGAGGGCTCATGGCGTCACGCGACCCTCGACACTGCGCGAAACATCCGATCGATGTACGGTCCGCTCGGGGGTCCGGTCGTCGTCTTCGGCCCGAACAACTTTCCCCTGGCCTTTAACTCCGTCTCGGGTGGGGACGCCGCGGCCGCCCTGGCGGCGGGAAATCCGCTGATCGCAAAGGCCAACACCGGGCATCCCGGCACGACACGGCTGCTGACCGAGGCAGCGTTCGAGGCCGTGCAAGCCACCGGTCTGCCCGCCGCGACAGTGCAGCTGCTCTACAGGACGAGTCACGAGTCGGGTGAAAAGCTCGTTTCCCATCCGTTAGTAGGTGCCACAGGGTTTACCGGCAGCAGAAAGGCAGGGCTCCAGCTCAAAGCCGCTGCCGATCGCGCCGGCAGGCCGATATATCTCGAGATGTCGGCAGTCAACCCGGTTTTTGTGTTACCCGGTGCACTGGAGGAGCGCCTGGAGCAGATCGCTGACGAGTTGTTCGCCTCCTGTTCGCTGGGGACGGGCCAGTTCTGCACCAAACCAGGTCTTGTCATCGTGCTCGATTCCGACAGGAGTGAGGCATTCCTGGCGGCGCTTGCCGACCGCTTTCAGAGCCCTCCCGGCGTGTTGCTGGGTGAAGGTGGCGTCTGGACTATCTCTGAGGGCATCAAGACGCTGCGCGACCACGGCGCGGTGCTGATCGTTGGAGGCGAGCCTGTCGATGGGTCCGGCTACCAGTATGCTAACACGCTGCTGCGCGTCTCTGGCGATCAATTCTTGGCCCACCCCCATGCGCTGCAGACAGAAGCCTTTGGTGTTGTCTCACTCCTTGTCTTCGCCCGGGATCCCGATCAATTGCAGGCGATTGCGCGTCGTCTGGAGGGCAGCCTCACGGGCAGCTTCTACACGCACACGGGCGGGGAGGATGACGTACTCTACAGCAGAATCGCGCCAGAGGTCCGGCAGAGGGTGGGGCGCCTGCTCAATGACAAGATGCCCACGGGCGTTGCTGTATCCCCGGCAATGAATCATGGCGGCCCCTATCCGGCGACCGGCCACCCGGGCTTCACCGCAGTGGGCATTCCCGCTTCGATGTTGCGCTTCGGGGCGTTACATAGCTATGATAACGTCCGTCATCACCGGTTGCCGCCGGAGCTGCAAGACAAGAATCCGGTGGACCGCAGCCCGGCGGAAAGGATGTGGCGTTACATCGACGGCGTGTGGACGCAAGAGGACGCCGCCTAGCGTATGTATCCGCTCTCGTTGGAGCTTGTCGACTTCCTGCTCAGCCCGCGGGCAGCGGAGGCACTGGCTCGGCTAAGTGCAGAGGATCTGCGCGAGGCGAACACACTGGAGCTGGTCACGCGACTGCGAAGGCAGTTTTCTCGGCCCGAGGCTGCCGTGCTGCTGGATCAGGCGCGATTGCGGCGCAAAGCCCAGGGTAAGTTCGCGCAGGCCGACCATCTTTTCTTCACCGACGAAGCGCTGCAACAGGCCACCGGCCCGGCGTGCGCGGAGTACCGGGCGCACAGCTTCCGGCGGTATGCACGCGTCGCCGACCTGGGTTGCGGTATCGGAGGTGACACTTTAGCGTTAGCGAGGGTCGTGCCCCACGTCGTTGCGGTGGAGTTGGATCCTGTGCGGGCCCGCTTGGCTGCGGCCAATGTGGCAGTGGCAGGACTAACGGATCGTGTAGACATTGTCTGTGGCGACTGGACGCGGATGGTCTTGGATGTCGAGGCCGCTTTTGTCGACCCGGCGCGACGCACCGTGCAGGGTCGCAGGGTCTTTCGCCTGGCGGATATGACACCGTCCATCGTGGACGTACTGGAACTTGTGGCACGTCTCCCGGATGTCGCCGTCAAGGTGGCGCCCGGTGTCGACCACGCCGAGATACCGGCCCAGGCTCGGCTAGCGTTCATCTCAGAGCGGGGAAACATGAAGGAAGCGGCGCTCTATTTTGGCGAGCTTCGCCCGGCTGCACCGAGACAAGCTGTGCTGCTGCCGGGGCCGCATATTCTGGAGGGAGGGCCCGATGCACCGGAGGCTCCGGTCCGCGAGCCTGATACCTTCCTGTACGAGCCCGATCCTGCAGTCCTGCGGGCGTCGCTGGTGACGGATCTGGCTGCGCGGATCGGCGCGGCGCAGCTTGACGCGACGATTGCATACTTGACCAGCGCAACCTCGATAGAGACGCCCTTTGCTCGACGGTGGCAGGTCGTGCGCCATGGGAGGTTCAATCTCAAAGAATTGAACCGGTGGCTGCGCGAGCTTAACGTGGGTCATGTGGTGATCAAGAAGCGGGGATCGCCTATCGATCCTGATTCCTTCCAGCGGCGTCTTAAGTTGATGCCGGGTGGCGAGGCGGCGACAGTTTTCTTTACCCGTGTCAAAACTATACCGTGGATGATCCTGACAACCGGGGAGGAAGACCAGCTTCAATCGTCTCAAGACTGATTTGTCGCTGCTCATTACCAGATCGCTGTGTGCGAACTCGCCGCCAGTGCCGGTGGCGCTTGGAAAGTAGACCGGTGGGTAGACCACGCCGCCGAACTGCTCGGCGGTCTTCACCAGAATCGCGCGTGCCTTTGCCGTCATCTACGTGCCATTCGATCAGTCCGAATGGCACGTAGATGACGGCAAAGGCACGCAGAGCAGCTTCTAGCTGGCCTGGAATCAAGTATTGCATCTGATCGTCGCCGGATAAGTGTGGTTCCATACGCCTCCTCAGGCGTACAGTGCGGCAATTGGAACTCGCGTGATCTGTAGCGTGTTCAGGCCTTTATTGTCGCGGCTGTCGCCCGCGCAGTGGGCCAACAGCACGTGGTCGCCGGCAAAGGCGATAGCTGTATAACAATACCAGCCGTTAGGATCGTCCTCCAGAGGCTGTGCCCGGCTCCAACTCTCTCCCTCGTCGTGCGAGAGTGCAACCGTGAGGGGGGTGCGCTTCCCCGCGAGCTCCTCTGGGATGCATTCGTGGTTGTTCCATACCATAAGGAGATCCCCGGTTGTCGGTATCCGCTTGATCGACGCCGGCGAGCAGGGGGACTGAATAGCGGATGCGCGCAAGGGCGACCACGACATACCCTCATCGCTGGAGTAGGCCACGTACTGGCTCCCCGCATCGGTGCGGCAGTAGATCATCAGCCTGCCGTCGCGCAGCGCGACCACGCCCGGTTCCTGGACCATGACGGGATCACCGTTGCTCTGCGCCTCGGTAAGCACCTCGTTACTACGTTGCCACGTCTTCCCTGCGTCGTCGGAGAGATAGCAGGCGATCTCGCCGTAAGGGGTGAAGAGCGGTTCCGGCATGCCGCGGGAATGCAGGGCTACGGGCACCACCAACCGTCCGCCGGAGAGCTGAATCACACGGTCATTGTTGACCACATAGTAGCCCATCTCCCGAAGTGGTATGATCTCAATCGGGTCGGACCAGGTCTCAGCTTCGTCACTCGAGAAGCGAAGATAGGGGCGGCAGTCGCTTAAGGAGTGCTTGCGCAGGTAGACGAGCGCGATCCGCCCATCGAGCAGTCTTAGGAGGGAGACCGACATCACGTTCATCTCTCCCTCGTTCAGCAGAATGACCATATCTTCCCGCGACCATGTAGTCCCATCATCCTCAGAGACCCGCCCGGCGAGGTGCGCGCCGGCATGATCGCTATCACCGCTGTCGAAATGCGTGTAGGCGAAGAGCCAGCGCCCATCTGCGAGTTGAACGAAATCCCCCTCGCTATTCCGGGGGTTACCGGGCACCGGAGTGAGACGCAGCACTCGTGAGATCGAATTCTCGACCATAAAGCCTCCCTTGATCAACATATGCTATGCTCAAGTCTAACCTGCCCTTAGGGGTTGGCAAGCCCCAAAGCGTACAGAATCTGAGGTTCGGCTGCAACGTTAGCTGTTCGACGGGATGCTTGTGACCCGCGCCGATGATAGGGGTTGCATAGGGGCCAACTCCGTTACGCTAGGCATAGGTGGTCAGCATAAGAGGTTTGTATGCCGATTGAACTGTCCTTTGCTTGTGCTATAGTGTTTCGCTGGGTGGCAGTGGGCTAAGCAGAACGGGAGCTGCGTGAGAGGGGAGAGCTATCATGATAATAGATTCGTTCCTGACGATCTCTATGTTCATCGAGCAAGTGCGTGCGCTGGGCGTCGAGCCCGGCATGACGCTCGTCGTTCACAGCTCCTTGAGTTCACTCGGCTTTATGGTGGGTGGGGCGCCGGCGGTAATTCTGGCTCTGGAGGAGGTTCTCGGGGAGCAGGGCACGTTGGCGATGCCAACTCACAGTGGCGATCTGACGGACCCGGCGGGATGGCAAAATCCGCCTGTTCCCGAAGACTGGCACGTGACCATCCGTGAGTCTATGCCCGCGTTCCGGACCGATCTGACGCCGTCCGAAGGTGTGGGCATTATCCCTGAGTCCTTTCGCAAGCAGGATGGCACGTTGCGCTCGTACCACCCCTTCGTCTCCTGGGCAGCGCGTGGCCCTCACGCGGAGACGATCACCTCAGATCATGCCCTAAGTATGAGCAGTGGCGAGACCTCGCCTGTAGCTCGCCTCTATGATCTCGCCGCGAAGGTGCTGTTCATCGGCTCAAACTGGGACTGCAACACGAGCTTTCACCTGGCGGAGTACAGGAACCGATTCGCAGAGCGCAAGCGGTGCACGCGCGGCGGGCCCGTGCTCACAGATACAGGTAGCACGCGTTGGGTGACCTACGACGATATCTACTGGTACGATGCCGACTTTATGGAGATTGGCGCTGCGTTCGAGACGAGCGGAAAGGTGCGGACAGGGCTCATCGGAAAAGCAAACTGTAAGCTTTTCCCGCAGCGCGATGCGGTGGATTTTGCCGTGAAGTGGATGAACGCGCATCGTTCGCTGGGCGGGTGAATCCGTGATTAATGCCGCGGCACATTGGTTGGTAGAATGCTCATATAAACGCGAAATGGACTGACCACCAGGGCCTGTGGTGCAGCATCAGCTATTCGAGGAGAATGTATGGAGCTTGAGAGACCGGATCTAGATGGCGTTGACCCTGAAGTTGTTGCCTATATTGAGGCCTTGGAGGCGGCTGTGGCCGGGGTGACGCGGCGGGAGAGTGCCTCGCGTGCAACAGAGCCGGAGCTGGACCCCAGCGAACCCCCTACCACGATGAATGTCATCACGGTGAGCCGCGCCGGCGTGGCCAAGCGCACACCGCGTCACCTTTACGCTAGGCAGCGGCGTGGAGGTATGGGTGTCTTCGACCTCGATATTCCCAAGGAAGATGCACCATCCTTGCTCGCCGTGGCGGATGTGAGCGAGTCGTTGCTACTTTTTACCAGCCAGGGCCGGGCTTTCCGTTTGCCTGTGGCGAGCATTGTCGAGACCGAAGTACACGGTCGGGGACAACCACTGGGCCTGCCTCTTCCGTGGATGCCGGGTGAGCACGTGGTGGCCCTGCTGCCTGCCGACGCGGGTAATCAGGTGGCGATTGTCAGCGAGCGGGGACAGGTGCATCGGATCCGCGCCAGCTTTGTGAGCCAACGGATGGTGCCCGGAGTAAGGTTTCATGATTCCAAATCCGGGGGACCTTTGGTCGCCGCGTGTTGGACCGGGGGCGAAGACGATCTATTTGTTGTCACGCGCGCCGGGATCGGAATTCGCTTTCCAGAAGAGCGCATCTATGACCCCGGTTCGCTTGGTATCCGTGTTGGGCGTGACGACAGCGTCGTGGCAATCGCGTCCGTGAACGAGGAGAGCGCTGTCTTTCTGTTAGGCGCCGACGGTAAGGGCACGCTTCGCCTTATGTCCGGTTTTGCTGCCAACAAACAACCGGGCGGCAGCGGCAAGGCTGCGATGAAGACAACGGCGTTGGTGGCTGCCGGCGCGGTTCAGCCCGAGGACGACCTTTTTGTCATTTCGCGTCTGAGCAAGATCGTGCGCTTTCAGGCCGCCGATATTCCGGCAAAGGAGGGTGTGGTGCAGGGTGTTGTATGTATGGCCCTGCGCGCGGACGCATGTGTTGCCGCGGCGGCAGGGCGCGTCTAGCCTCACCGGCAGGGTTTTGGGGCAACCATGACCCCTGGCTTGAACACAAGCCAGGGGTCATCATGATTACCGGCTGTCGAGACGCTCGATCGCCTCGAAAGCTTCCGTGTCCAGCTCCCAGCCAAAGATGTCCATATTGGCCTTGATATGATCGGGATTCTCGGATTTGGGGATCACCACAAGCCCTTTCATCACCAGCCACCGAAGGATGACCTGGGCTCCGGTTCGGTCGTACTTCCGGGCAATCCGGACTATCTCGGGATCGCGGACGAGGTTGCCTCTGCCAAAAGGCGAATACGCCGTGACCACGATGTTGTGCTCTTTGCAGTAGGTCAGCAGATCGTTCTGGTTATTGTAAGGGTGATATTCGACCTGATTCACCGCGATGGGCACCTCCGTCACCTCCAGCGCCTCTTCCAGGTGATCGATGGTGAAGTTGCTGACACCGATGTTACGTACCTTGCCCCGTTGTACCAGATCTGCCATAGCGGATAGGGTTTCCTCGACAGGAATGCGCTCGTTGGGCCAGTGAATCAGCAGCAAGTCAAGCGTATCGATGTCCAACTCGATCAAGGCACGCTCCGCCATCTCGAGGACATCATCGTGTCGTAGGTCAGACTTCGGGATCTTCGAAACGACGAAGATCTTGCTTGGATCGAAGTCCTGAAGGGCCCGCCCGATCGCCCGGTGGTTTCCATACGCTTCCGCAGTGTCGATGTGCTCGTATCCCAGCTCCAGAGCTGTGCGTATGGCTTTGGTGCACGTGTCGCCTCGCAGCCGCCAGGTCCCAAGCCCCAGTGCCGGCATCTTGTCTCCCGAGGCCAGTTCAAAGTACTCCATGTTGGTCCCTCCTCATTACTGAATCGATTGCTCTTAGGTCATTCTACCATAGCGTTTCCCCAGGCCAAAATAGCGAGATGCAGATCTCGGATAATGCCACCCGGCATCACCCGCTCCAACCCAGAAGTGGGTCAGCTCTGCGCCTGCGCCGGTGGAATCTACCACACACCCGTCTGAATGCCGGATGGCGGCGTGGCATATGTCACCCTTCCTGCACCTGAATCTGAATGTGAGCGATTGCAGCCTCCGGGCAACGACGGTATACTGAGTTTGGCGTATGGTGTTGCGCAAGTAGGTCCAGTCCATACACGAGTAAGGAGCGGCAGATGGAGGTAAGTGGGTTTCTGACCTCACAAGTCGGTTACGACCTGGGCGACCCAAAGCGCGCCCTTATTCGGAGTCACAAACGTAGCTATCTCCCCGAGGATGCTACCTATCAGGTGCTGCTTGCCGGGGATAAGGGATGTGGCGACGCTCCTGTGCTATCCGGGGACGTACACTATTGGGGCGAGGTGTGGCAGGTGCATTGGTGGGAGATCGACTTCTCTGCCCTGCAGGATGCCGGCAACTACGTGATCGTGGTCCATGCCACCGCACCCGACGATCATGTAAGGCATACACTGCTCCGCAGTGAGATGGTCGAGGTGGGTGAAAACCTCCTCTGGAAGAAGACGGTCGAGCCCATTGCTCTGGAGCAAATGGAGGCGCGGGCCCGGCTGGCGCGCAACGGCATCGGCTGGAAGGATTGCGGCGCCGAGTGGCGCGAGGCTAATAGCCACGCGAGCACCTTGATCGGTCTCTGCGAGTTGCTATCCCTCGGTTTCGAGTGGCTGACGCCCGACCAGATCGAGCGCCTGCGCCGGCAGATCCTGCACGGCTGTGACTACCTGGCGCTGCTCCAGGATGCGGGAAGCCGTGTTGGGGCGCCGCCGGGCGCCCTCGTCCACGAGATTCCTAATCATCTGGTTGTGATCCCCGGTGACAGCGCTCAGGCAGTCGTGGCGCTGGCGCATGCCGGTCGCTTGCTTGCCGACACCCACCCGGAGAAGAGCGCTGAGTACATCCATCGCGCCGCCCGCGCGATGAACTATCTCATCCTCGAAGCGGAGCCTTACAAGGGCGGGAACTTCTCGGCGATGAACCATGGCGCGCCGGACGACTTCGAGGTGCCCGATGAGTTTATGACGCGGGACCTGGCCATGATGATGTGGGGCTGTGTCCAGCTTTTTGCCGGCGGACAGACCTCCTATAAGCGCCACGCAATTCGCTTTGCGCGTGAGATTATGGCGCGCCAGGTCCCCGAGAAGGAGGCGGAGGACGGACTCCACGGTCATTTCTATACGTTCGCCTCCGCTACCATCACCGAGAAAGCGAACTGCCACCACCACGTAGGACACGACACCGGCACAACCTTTCCGCACTTCATTGCCCCCCTGCTTGATATGGCAACCCGCTGGGCCGACCATCCCGATGTGCCCCTGTGGCATAGCTGTGTGCGCCGCTTCGCTGAGGGTTACCTCGTACCGGCGTGCAAGCGCAACCCCTTTTACTTGCTGCCTATGGGGGTCTTTCCAGGTGAGGGATTGCTGAGCTTTTGCGGTCCCTGGCACGGGATCAACACCAGCTACGGCTTTGGTGCTATGCTCGCAGTCGCTTGTGAAGGAGTAAGCCCTGACCCTGCCTTGCGGCAGATTGCGGTGGGTAATCTCCAGTGGTTCTGTGGTCTAAACGCCGGGATCACCTCAAAGAGCTTCGACGGTTGCGTGATCTGGCGCGATGAGGTACCTGAGGGGCAGGCCGTGGCTTACAGTCAAATCTATGGCGTGGGCCGGCGCTGGACGGGCAACTGGACCGGCATCCGTGGCTCCGTACCCAACGGCTTTGACGTGAATCCGCAGTTCCAGCTCGTGGTCGAGCCCACCGTCGCTAATGACGAACCGTTACTCTACACAGATGAGGATTGGATCCCCCATGGTGCCGGATTTCTCGCAGGGTTATCCGCGTTGCGGGCTAAGAAACGGTTCGAGACCTGAACTCAAGAGTGTGGATGCGAAAAGGAGTGAGATGACTGTTCAAGATATACACCGGTACTTGGATCATGCCGTTCTTCAACCGGAAATGACGCGTCAGAAGGCGATCGAGGCCATCCAGCTTGGCATAGACTACAAAGTGCGCACCGTCTGCGTTCGTCCTTGCGACATCGAGCTGTGTGCAGAGATGTGTCGCGGCACGGAGACCGAGGTTTCGTGCGTGGTGGCTTTTCCACATGGCTGCACATCCAGCCTCGTCAAGGCAGACGAGGCGAGGCGGTACATCGCCGCGGGTACGAACGAGATCGATATGGTCGTCAACTTCGGATATGTTCGGTCGGCACTCTGGGACGATGTGGTTGCGGATATCCGGGCGGTCACCGACATAGCGCGACCTGCGGGCGTGCTGGTGAAGGTGATTTTCGAGACCGCCTATCTCACGATCCCAGAGATCCGGCGGACAACCGAGTGTGCGATTGAGGCCGAGGCTGACTTTGTCAAGACATCCACCGGTTTTGGCGGGCAGGGGGCGACGGTCGAGGCAGTTCAGGCTATGCTGGATACAGCACGGGGTCGGATTAAGGTCAAGCCCTCGGGTGGCATTCGCGACCGCGCAAGGGCCGAGATGTTCATCGAAATGGGGGCGGAGCGCATCGGTAACGGGTACAGTTCCACCGAAGCGATTTGCGCAGGCGCAGTCGCAACCAGCGATCCCGACACGTACTGAGCGAGCGCTGCAGGTTTTAGGTAAACGAATACTTGATCATGTACATGCGGAGGGGGTAGGATTCATGCCTGAGCCCATCGTCGTCATTGGAAGCTCGAACGTCGATTTCATTATGAAGATGGACCATCTGCCGGCACGGGACGAAACTGTAACCGGCGCGGTCTTTATGCAGACCTTCGGCGGGAAGGGTGCGAACCAGGCAGTTGCCGCGGGACGCGCCGGCGGCAACATCATCTTCGTCAACTGCGTGGGGGATGATCCCTACGCAGGGACGATGGTCGCAGGTTACGAGGTCAGCGGGGTGCGGACCGATCGCATCTTTCACGAAACCGGCATTGCCAGCGGGGCGGCGCTGGTGATGGTCGGCGAGGGCGGGCACAACTATCTCTCTGTTGCGTCCGGCGCTAACGGCAGGCTGACACCTGAACGAATCGACAGCGTACGTGACCTCATCGCCGGGGCTTCCTATGTGCTGATGCAGTTTGAGATTCCCGCTGAATCTATCGCTCGGGCGCTTGATATCGCGGCGGAGGAGCGGGTGCCGGTCGTATGGAACTATGCGCCGGCCAATCCCTTCGACATCTCCCAACTTGACAAGGTGGAGATCCTGGTGGCGAATGAACCCGAGGTCGCTACCCTCACCGGGATTACGGTGACGAATACAGCCTCAGCGGCTGATGCTGCCCAGGCACTACGGGCACTCGGGGTGAGCACCGCCATCATCACCTTGGGCGAGGCGGGTTCCGTGATCGCGGCCGAGGACGGCATCGAGCACGTGTCAGCCTTTCCCGTCGAGGCTGTAGACACGACGGCAGCCGGTGACACCTACTGTGGTTGTCTCGTGGTGGCGTTGGCCGAGGGAAAGACTCTGCCGGAGGCGGTGCGCTTCGCCGGTGCAGCCGCAGCGCTCTCGGTACAGAAGCTCGGTGCTCAGCCCTCGATGCCCTGGCGCGAGGATATCGATGCGTTTCTGGCCGAACGAGGATGAGCAAGCCAAATCAGGACCCACGGGAGGAGCGCTATGCCTTCCCGAACTTCCCGATCCTCACCACCGAGCGCCTGATTCTGCGTGAGGTGGTCGTTGATGATGCTGCGGATCTGGTCACCTTGCGCGGAGATCCCGAGGTCCAGCGCTACGATGAAGACGCCGAGCTGATAGCAGATGTCGCAGCGGCGGCTCGCCTCATAGAGGAGATGGCAGCCTGGTACCAGTCTGGAGAGGCCATCACTTGGGGCGTGACGCTGCGGGGCGAGGGGCGCGTCATCGGCCTTTTTGCCCTGTACTTCTGGGAACGCCGCTATTACGCCGGCTCCATCGGGTATGACCTCGCGAAGGCGTACTGGCGCCAAGGCATCGCCACAGAGGCCGGGTGCGCGGTCGTGGCCTGCGGTTTCAACACCCTACACCTGCATCGCATCAACGCGGACGCACGGATGGAGAACACCGCGTCCATCCGGCTGCTGACGCGTCTGGGCTTCAAGCACGAGGGCGTGCGCCGCGAGTGCGTGCTTGATCCGGATGGGAGCTGGCAGAACTGGGGCATTTTTGGCATCCTGGAATCCGAGTACCCGGTCCAGCTCCGGGATGGTCCCTAGTCGGTGTGCTGAGGGACTGCCTATAGAAAAAGCGGGCAAGTCCAACTCCAGCTACCGGGAGGTGAACGATGAGCAACGGCGAAGCCAGACCCAACATCCTTTTCTTGATGACGGATCAGCAGCGCTGGGACGCGATGGGCTGCAGTGGCGGGTGGGTACGCACACCAAATATGGATCGTATCGCCTCTGAAGGTATGCGCTTCAGCCGTTGTGTCACGAATTCGCCGGTCTGCATTCCGGCGCGTGTGTCGATGGCGACCGGATGGTATCCGCACAACACCGGAGTCTGGCAGAATTTACCCTACGCCATGCCGCCCGAAACTCCCACCTGGATGCAGGTGATCCGAGACGCCGGGTACTGCACCAGCGTCTTCGGCAAGACCCACTTGCATGAGCACAGCGGGGACCTGCGCGACCGCGAGCACCTGATCCGCGCCTATGGGCTGGATGTCGTGGACGAGATCGGGGGGCCGCGTGCCAGTGCGCGCGTGAAAAGCCATATGACGGAGATGTGGCAGCGGCGCGGCCTCTGGGAGGCCTATCGCGACGACTATTCCGAGCGCTTTAGCAATAAGCCCCACGTCGTGCGCCCTTCGACGCTACCCCTGGACGCCTATGCCGACGTCTACGTGGGTCAGCAGGCCAAACATTATCTGGAGCGGCTCGATACGGACGCACCCTGGTTCTGCTGGGTGAGCTTCGGCGGGCCGCACGAGCCCTGGGATACGCCCGAGCCCTATGCCGGCCTATATGACCCCGAGCAGATGCCGCCGCCGGTTCCCAAACCTGGGCCAGCTGAATCTCGCCCGACCGGTTACCTGGACGAACGCTTGGCTAACGCACCTGCCCTCGAGCCGGGTGAAGCCGCCAGGCTACGTGCTGATTACGCGGGCAAGGTGACCCTTATCGACGACCAGGTTGGCGAGATCCTGGAGGTTATCGCGGCGCGCGGCGAGCTGGACAACACGATCATCACGCTGACCTCCGACCACGGTGAGTTGAACGGAGACTACGGCTTGATCTACAAGGAGACCTTTCTCAACGGCGCTGTTCGGGTACCGCTGCTGGTACGCACTCCGTGGATGCCGGGCAGCTCCGCCGCCGGTCGCGTATGCGATACCCCCGTAGAGTGGTTTGATCTGGGACCGACCCTGGTCGAGCTCGCCGGCGCGGAGCTCAACCACCGGCAGTTCGCGCGCTCGCTCGTGCCGGTGCTCGAAGACCCCCGACGTCTCCATCGAGATGAGGCCATCTCCGAGCTTCGGGGAGAGGTGATGGTAATGGATCGCCGGTGGAAACTGGTGCTCAATCGCAGTGGTCGGCCCTATCTGCTGTTCGATCTGCACAACGATCCCCAGGAAATGCGGAATCTGATTGGCGCTCCGGGCATTGACGCCGTTACCGAACCGCTGCGCCTACGGATCCTGGAGCGCATCCTGCAGTCGCAAGTGTACCGGTAGCATTCCTGCCTCCGACGATCAGGCAACCACGGGTCATGATTGCGGTATAGCTCATCTGGGTCTTCAGCGCAGCTCCCGATTGTGGCCCATCAATAGCCGTGCCAAGTTGCCGCCCTTTACCTGCTCTCGCTCCGCTTCTGATTCCCGATCCAGATGTGCATCCACGATGGTGGGTGTGCCTCCGCCCCAGACCATGCGGTCGACACCGAAGGCGTCAATCACCATGCGGGTGAAGCCTCGTGCGCTGCGGTAGAGCGGCGCATCCTTAGCGAAATGTCCCAGTCCGGATAGCTTCATATAGACTGTGTCGTACCGAGCCAGGTCGAGAAAGTCCGCGTACTCGACGGCGGTGCCCATGTTGGGTTCGGCAAGGTGGTCGATGAGGACCGTAAAATCGGGATAGTCCCGGATCATGCGCGCTACTTGCGCTCCGAAATTGGGGCCTATATGCAACTCGATCACCAGACCGAGCTCGCCTGCTGTCTTCCACAGAGTGTGCACCCCCTCCTCATCGAAGGACTCGAAGTACGCCGTCTTACCGCGGTGAGCGTGGAAGCGCGTGGCTACGATACGCGGCTCTTTGCAGACGAGGTCGCGCAGCTTGCGCGGCGCATCGGCGTCGAGCGGATAGAAGAGGCTAGTGCCCCATAGCCGCGCCGGCTCACGCTCAAGACAGTCGAGGATTAGCCGGTGATCGTCGCCGTAGGGCTCCGGGTGTACCAGGACTGCCCGATCAATGCCCTCCGCCTCCATCCGCGCCACGTAATCAGCCAGTGGATCGGGCGAGCGCGCTTCTGGTCCGGGCGTATATGCGGCTCGGGGATGAAAAGGGTACCGGCACGTGTCCGTGCTGAACATATGAGGGTTCCATTCGATGATCATCGGTTTACCTCCATATCCGGAGCTTCCATCGGAACTGTCTGATCTACCCGACCGCGTCGGCGTATGCGGTCAGAATCGCGTCCATCTCCTCGTTAATAGCCGCGTTGATTACCTTGCGGCGCTCGTCTTCGTCGAACCACGCCAGGGTGCGGCGGATGCCCTCGCGGAAGGGAATGGTGGCCCGGAAGCCGGGAACGTAGCGCTTGATCTTCGTGTTATCGAAGATCATGCTCCACGCCTTGTCGCCCAGCAATCCCCCCGTCTTGCCCGGGTTCACTTTCGCGATGAAGTCTGAGGTGATGTGGACGATATTGGCTTTTACGCCCAATGCATCCGCAATCGTTTCGTAGATCTGATTCCACGTGAGCACCTCGTCTGAGGTGATGTGAAATGCATTGCCCAGGGTCTGTGGATTGCCTAATAGACCTACGAAGCCCTTGGCGAAGTCTCGAGCGTCAGTCACGGTCCAGAGTGACGAGCCGTCGCCGTGGACGATGATCGGCTTGCCCTTCAGCATGCGGTCGGCGAGGGTATAACACTTCCAGCTACCGATAGCGACCGGAAAGACCGTGCCGTAGGTGAGTGAGGGGCGTACGATGACCGCGGGAAACCCCTCCTCGCGATATGCCTCCTCAAGACGTCGCTCGCACGCGATCTTGTCGCGCGAGTATTGCCAGTAGGGATTGTGTAGGGGCGTCGACTCGGTGATGATAGGGTGAGCGGGCGGTTTCTGATAGGCGGAAGCCGAGCTGATGAACACGTACTGGGGTGTCTTGCCGGAGAAAAGTGCGATATCCTGCTCAACATCTTGACGCGTAAAGGCAATCCAGTTGACCACGGCGTCAAACGTCATCCCTGCCAAGACTGCTTTCATCTCCGCCGGTTGGTGGTAGTCGGCGACGAGGCTGTGGACACCGGGAATCTCGTCTGTGACCCGAGCACGCGCCGTCTTGCCGCGGTTGAGGTGATAGAGCTCTATGCCCTGCTGCAAGGCCAGCACGCTGACGTCGCTGCTGATATTGCCGGTGCCGCCGATAAAGAGAACGCGCATTGTATGTGCCTCCGGATCATAAGGTTTGGAAGATGGTCGTGGGGGTGATGATAACTTGCTCTCTGAGACATGCAAGACGAGGTCGCCCACGGCGCTGATTGAACTGATTTGCAGACTTCTGTGAGCTGCCATACAATTATGCCAATCGGCAGTCTAAGTCATCGATCCGCCGTTTCTATCGCTGGAGGTCTGGAGAACTATGCCATCAACTGGAGATCAGTCGGAGAGCAGTATTCGCGATACCGCTGTGGTTCGGATTCGCTTCGATCATCTACAGGAAGCCCTGGGGATTGGCACGCCGCAGCCAAGAGTGAGCTGGTTGATCGAAACCAGCAGTGCCGGCTGGTCGCAGGCGGCTTACGAGATGGAAGCCAAGACGCCGACGGGTGACCGTTATGGCGAGACGGGTAGGGTCGATTCGTCGGACTCCGTCCTGATCGCCTGGCCTTTTGCACCGCTCTCCTCACGGCAACGTGTATTGGTGCGTGTGCGGGTCTGGGATGACGCGGGCCAACTCTCTCCATGGAGCAACTTCGTGCCGGTTGAGGCGGCTCTACTCGAGCAGGGCGACTGGACAGGCCGCTTTATCCGGCCCGATTGGGAGGAGGACGTTAAAGTTGCTCAGCCGGGTCCTCTTCTGCGCAAGGAGTTTATCCTGCGTGACACGGTACGGGAGGCGCGGCTGTACGTGACCGCGCTCGGCGTCTATGAGGCGTCTCTTAACGGAAGCAAAGTAGGCGATCATGTGATGGCGCCGGGTTGGACCAGCTACCATCATCGCTTGACCTATCAGACTTTCGATGTCACCGGACTGCTGCACGAAGGCCCCAATGCGATCGGGGCTATGTTGGGTGATGGGTGGTACCGCGGACGCCTCGGGTTTGGCGGTGGTATGCCGGCGATCTACGGTGACCGCATTGCGCTCCTCGCCCAGCTGGAGGTGCAGTATGCCGATGGCTCAACCGAGCGCATCGTTACGGACGAATCCTGGCGTGCCCGGCGAGGCCCCATTCTCGTCAATGATATCTATGATGGTGAAGAGTACGATGCTCGCCTCGAGACACCCGGATGGACAGAAGTGGCTTATGATGACCGCGATTGGGCTCGCGTGAAGGCGGTTGAATGGGATCTGGGAACGCTCACCGCTCCGGTTGGCCCACCCGTCCGCAAAATCGAGTTGATTGAGCCGAAATCGATCTTCAAGTCGCCAGCGGGGCGAACCCTGATCGATTTTGGGCAGAACCTTGTTGGCTGGTTGCGGATTGCGGTGAGTGGACCTCCGGGTCAGACGATCACACTCCGCCACGCTGAAGTGCTTGAGGACGGCGAGCTCAGCCTGCGTCCCTTGCGGCACGCTCAAGCTACCGATCGGTATACCTTGCGCGGCAGCGACGCCGGTGTGCAAGAGATCTGGGAGCCGCGCTTTACGTTCCACGGGTTCCGTTACGCGGAAGTCGAAGGATGGCCGGGCGAGCTCACGAGTGAGAACATCAAGGCTGTCGTCTGCCACTCGGATATGGAGCGAACGGGCTGGTTTGGATGCTCCGATGACTTGATCAACCGGCTGCATGAGAATGTTGTGTGGAGTATGCGCGGCAATTTCTTCAGTATTCCAACAGACTGTCCCCAACGCGATGAACGTCTTGGGTGGACCGGTGACATCCAGGTCTTCACACCGACCGCTTCCTTCTTATATGACTGCGTGGGTTTTCTCACGTCGTGGCTGCTCGACCTTGCCGCCGAGCAGGCCGAGAAGGGGGTGGTGCCCTTTGTGGTGCCCGATGTGATGCCAAGAGTGGTGCCTCCCGCTGCCGCCTGGGGCGATGCGGCGGTTATCGTTCCCTGGATGCTCTACCAACGCTTCGGCGATGAACAGATCCTGGTTAATCAGTTTGAGAGTATGTGCGCCTGGGTCGATCTGATCGACCGCGTCGCCGGGGAGGATAGGCTGTGGGATCAAGGTTTTCAGTTCGGCGACTGGCTTGATCCGGCTGCTCCCCCTGACAACCCGGCTGCCGCGCGAACACCGGGCTGGATCGTGGCCTCCGCGTATTTCGCGCGTTCGGCCGAGTTACTGGGACAAACGGCCGGCGTATTGGGGCACGAGCAGGAGGAGGCGCATTACCTCACCCTCGCCGGTGAAGTGCGCGACGCCTTTAACTGGGAGTATGTAACGCCATCGGGACGGCTTCTCAGCGACGCGGCGACGGCCTATGCCCTCGCTCTGGAGTTCGCGCTGTTGCCCGATGCCCGGCAGCGGCGCCACGCCGGAGAGCGGTTGGTAAGCCTCCTTCGGGCGAACGGTTACCGTATCAGCACGGGTTTTGTCGGCACCCCCTTGATCTGTGATGCTCTCAGCGGTCAGGGCCATGTCGCAGCTGCTTTTCGTCTCTTAACCCAGCGTGATTGCCCGTCGTGGCTCTATCCGGTAACGATGGGTGCTACAACGATTTGGGAGCGGTGGGATAGTCTGCTGCCCGACGGGTCGGTTAATCCGGGCGAGATGACCTCCTTCAATCACTATGCTCTGGGTGCGGTGGCCGATTGGTTGCATCGTACCGTAGCAGGGCTGGCTCCGGGTGCACCGGGTTATCGAACTCTCGATATCCAGCCTCACCCGGGCGGTGGCTTGTCCTATGCCTCAGCCCGGCACACCACTCCCTATGGAACCGCCGCCAGCTCCTGGCGGCTGAC
>SLDA01000104.1 GCA_007125545.1 Thermoflexales bacterium
CCTGATTGTTGGCCACGCCGCAGCGCGGATAGGATTTACCTGCCGCGAGGCTCGCCCGTGACGGTGCGCAGAGTGGCGACGGGCAGAGTGCGTGGGTGAAGATGGTGCCGCGTTCGGCAAGCGCGTCCAGGTTGGGCGTGCGCAGGGGTAGGTCCGGGTTCAACCCCGTCCAGTCGAAGCGATGCTGGTCGGGCAGGAAGAACAGGATGTTCGGCAGACGTTGGTTAGTTGACATCATCCCTCCTTTAGGGAACGATCCATTCAGACAGCAGCCCGGTCCTCGCGTAGTCCCAAACTATGTCTCCGGAACAGGGCGTTGGGCCAGACGTGCCACTGCCCACGCAGCCTCGTCTATCGGCAGCGCCTCGATCTCCGCCTCGGCAAGGCGTGTGAGCGAGAGGGCGCCGGTGGGGCACGCCAGCGTGCACTGACCACAGCCTACGCAGCGGAGCGGATCGATAGTCGCCATGCCGTCTAGTCTAGCGAGCGCGCCAAACTGGCAGCGATCCTCGCAGGCCCCGCAGCCCGTGCATAATTCACTGTCCACCTGCGCGCGGAAGGCCGAGCGCGCAATGGCTGTGGGCACGGCGAACTCGGCGACGCGCCGCAGGACGCCACAACAGCAGGTGCAGCAGTTGCAGATGTAGTTGTGCCCCTCGCGATGGTTGCTCACCGAATGCACCAGTCCGGCATCCGCTGCCTCGCCAAGGATGTGCAGCGCTTCCTCTTTGGTGATCGCGCGGTCGATACCTCCGCTTCCGAACACGCCCTCCACGGAGGCGAAAACGAGGCAGTTCTCCACGGGTGCGTCACACCCCTTATCCAGCAGGTGCTGTTGTGTGCGGCAGATGCAGTCGCGCACGGCCCACGACTTTGCAGCCTCAATCATCGCTGTTGCCTGCTCGAAGGGGTGGATTTCGATCTCTCCCCGCACCGCCTCTCCCACAGGGATGACACGGTGCACAGAGGGCCCCGGTGTGTCGATGCCCCGGGTAGCGTAGAAGTAGTCCTCGAAGAGCGCGGCCAGTTCCGCATCCATCCGCGGCAACTGCGCCTCATAGAAGCCGACGACGAAGGGCATCAGCGCGAAGTGTAGGCCACGTGTTCCCGATGCCGCTTCGCCGCGCCGCATCGTGATCAAACCGCGTCGTACCATGTTCTTGAGGGTCCGATGCGCCGCCCGGGGCTCCACCCCGGCCCGCGCCGCAATCGTCTCATGAGGTTCCGGTTTCGCCGTCATAATGGCCGCCAGGACGGCTTCTTCAGGGGTGAAGATCTTCGCCAGCAGTCGTAGTTCGGCGCCCACCTTGGTAGCAGGGAAGCCATTCGGCAACGCGTCCAGGCGCTGTGCCAACGTCCTGTAGATCCCTTCGGATATGCTTTTCTCGTCGGACATCTGTCGTGATTCTCTCTTCCCTCAAGCGTGAGCTAGGTGCCTCTGAGTGGTTGTCCGTCCGGCATCCACACCCGTTCCGGAGTCAGGCTCAGTTGTGACGCTACCGCCCAAGCCGACCCGATGTGCTCCAACTTGTGGATGTCGTGGGCATCCGACCCCAATGCAAAGCACGCGCCTTCCTCAGCGATGGCGGATAGAAAGGTGATGTATTCATCCACATACCGGTCGCTATAATTCTGGTTCACCAGGTTGGCACAAGCATTGATCTCAATTGCAGTTCCCGTTTCCCGGGCCACCTGCCCCAACTCACGCGCGTAGCTTTCGGGCACGGCGTGCATCGTGTCGAACCAGGGCCATTCCTTGATGTCGAATTCGCCTCTGCCAAACCAGTAGGGATGGACAAGCACATCAACTAACGGATCCTCGCATGTCCTCAGGTGATGGCGGTGCTGAATATCCACGAGTTTCTTCAAATCGTAGGTATCCAGGTAGGTGCTGTGAATGCCCCCGATGGCGAACTGGAATCCATATTCCTCCTTGATATCCGCACCGAAGGCAAAGTTGCCGTCCAACCCATCAAAGTTGAGCTCGACGCCGAAGTAGACCGCGACCTCCGTGTCCAGACTCCGAATGTCCTCGAGGATGGGCACATGCAACGCGAGCTTGTCGAGAGAGTTCAGGTGATCTGTAATACCCAGTGTCGTCACACCGAGGCGTTCGCATTCCTTCAGGATGGCGGCGACTTCCATAGTGTCGTTTGCACACCCCAGATACTTTGTGTGGATGTGGAAGTCACACCGAGGTAGGTTTGTCATAACGAGACTCCTTTCTTGATCGCATCTTGCGGCGGGCGCAACACACGCGCCGGCTGCGGGAGGTAGAAGCGGCGACCCTCCCCGCTTGCGCGCTACTCCTCTTCTGTCTGAGGGACATCGACCGGCTCGACCTGCTCGAAAGAGAGCGGCTCATCCCCGGTCGGCATCGGCGGGTAGTCGGGGAGCCCGATGTTCCGGACGAGATCGTCGATGGCGACGAGTTGACCCGTTGCTAAAGAGTGATTGGCGGCGACGCCGGTCAGGATTGAGTAGGCGCCCCCACGTTGATCGGCCGCGCGCAGGTAGGGGTCCTCCGGTGGGCCGGCGCTGAACAGATCAACCAGGATACGGCTGTCTCCACCGCCATGACCACCCTTCGAGGTCCAGACAGGCACGTCGTAGGAAGGTCCGAAGTGCGGAATGACGCGTATGTGGGTGCCGCGCTCCAACGTCTGTCCCGGTACGCTGCCGTCGGCGTTAATATAGGAAGACTCGATGGTCGTGTGCTCGATCCGTCCCTTGCTACCGTTCAGGCTGACAACGTAGCCCTCCCACGGCATAAAAGCGTTGAGCGAATAGCTCATCTTGGCGCCGTTGGCGTAGGTAACGAGCACGTTCATCGTGTCCTCGATGTCGATGAGTTCGCTGAAGACGCACCGGTCCCGGAAGTATCCATCGTAAATCTCATTATCACGATACAGGCGTTTGAGTCCTTCGTTGCCCTCGAGGTCGATCCGGAATTGGCACCTCGTCTCGGGACACGTGAGGCAGCGTTCCGTCCGGTTGACCAGGCCATAGCGATCCGCGGTCTTGGGTGTGTAGAAGCGGCGCTGGCCCTGCGCAAAGACATTCTCCGGCACCGAGGAGAGCCACCAGTTGATCAAGTCGAAGTGGTGTGTGGCCTTATGTACCATCAATCCGCCGGAGTTCTCTTTGTTGCGGTGCCAGCGACGGAAGTAGTCGGCGCCGTGGTGGATGTCAAGCAGCCAGTGGAAGTCCACTGAGAGAATCTCGCCGATGACCCCTGACATCAAAAGGGCCTTCATCTGAGTGCGCGGCGGCGAGTAGCGATAGTTGAAGGTGACGCGGCACTGCTTGCCTGTCGCGCGCTGTGTATCGATAATGCGCTGCGCCTTCTCGGCATCGGTGGTCATTGGCTTTTCGGTGATCACGTCGCAGCCCAGTTCCATCGCCCGCACAATATAGGCATCGTGGAAGCTGTCTTTGGTGGTGACGATAACCGTGTCGGGCTGCGTTTCCGCGATCATTCGATCGAACTGATGCGACGGATAGCCTTTCGGATCGCCGCCCCAGGAGCGAGCGCTCTCGAGCGCGAGCTGCAGCCGCCCTTCGTTGATATCACAGAGTCCGACCATCTCACTGCTATCGGCAAACTCCGCGATCACCCCCTGCGTGTACATACGCGAGCGTCCACCGAGCCCAACCTGTGCGTAGCGTTTTCGTATCATAGTTTTTCTCCCTACTCTAGTTTATGCGCCAGATCGCTCGCGCTTCACCGCTGCCAACTGTTCCTTCTCCGGGCGCTCTTTGTAGTAATCATCCAGCGGATAGCAGCCGGAGACCATACCCATCCGTGGTGCTGTCGTGCAATCGCTGAAGGTGCGGCAGATACGGCGGCGATCGAGGCTGCGGCCCGCCAGCACATCCGCGGCGATGTCGGGGTAGGGCAAGACCATGCGCCCCAATCCGACGAAATCTGCCTGTCCGGTACGGACAACGGCCTGTGCTACGTTGGGCAGCCACTCTTGCAGGTATGAGTAGGCTGAGCCAACGTAAACCAACTCCGGTTGGTGCGCCTTAAGCGCCGCGGTCACGGCGATCTGGCGCGCGACCCCCACCAGGGGATCTTCCGGCGGCTGATAACCGTCCGAGGGCGGGAAGAGGGCCGGGCGCTGAATGTGCGGGGTGTAGTAGGGACTGCCGCCTGTTATGCAGACGAGCTCGATCTCGAGTTCTGCCAACAGATCCATAAAGGCGAAGGGCTCCGTCAGATCGAGTCCCACGCCGGTGCCGTCTCCACCGAATGCGAAGTCATACGTGCTGCTCTCGAACGGGGTGGGGACACCCGTTCCGTCCGGTCCCGGTTGGAAAGGCTCGAAGTCAAAGGCGCTTACCCGAATGCCGATTCCCATCCCGGGTGCTTCAGCGCGAATGCCCTCGACGACCTCTCGCAGGAAACGGGTGCGATTCTCGAAGCTGCCGCCGTAAGCACCAGGGCGCGTCGTCGCCGTAAGGAACTCATGGCCCAGGTAGCCGTGGCAATGCTTGACGTCGACAAAGGCATAACCCGCGTCTTGCGCCAGCTTCGCCGCTTTGACGAAGGCCTCGATCAGGCGGCGGATGTAGTCATCCGAGATGACAGGCAGCTCTGCATCGATCCCGAATTTCGCATCCAGCAGCGGATGGTGATAGAGAATGCGGGGCGCCAGCCGCTTGTCGATCGGACGGGCGAAGCGGCCCGAATGAGTCAATTGCAGCCCGATGAGCAGGTCGGCGGTCGTTCCGAACTGCCGCGCATGTGCGGCCTCGAGACCTCTCCGCAGTCCGGTCAGCTCCTC
>SLDA01000611.1 GCA_007125545.1 Thermoflexales bacterium
ATGGCACAGTGGGTCAGCCCTCCCCTCACCACCATTCGCCAGCCGCGCCGTGACATGGGCCAGCTGGCGCTGGAGATGATCCTGGCCTTGCTGGAGGAGCGCCCGGTGGAAGATCGTATGCTCGCGCCGACGTTGGTGCGGCGCGCAAGCACCGCGGCTGTGGGAAAGCAAGGATCCGCGCAGGCTACAACTCAGGACACGGAGACTAAGGAGGCGGCATGAGCACGAAAGTAAACGTCGGCGTTATCGGGGCGGGCAGGATCGGCACAGTCCACGCGCGCCATCTGGCCACGCGCATTCCAGGCGCGCGCGTCGTCGCCATTGCCGACACCTGGAAGGCAGCGGCAGAACGAGTTGCAGAGGAGTTGGACATTGCGGAGGTCTATGCCGAGCCGGAGCCCGTGCTGGAAAATCCGGAGATCGACGCCGTTCTGATCTGCTCCAGCACCGACACGCACGCAGGCTTGATCGTCCAAGCAGCCGCCGCCGGCAAGCACATCTTCTGCGAGAAACCGGTCGACCTCGGCCTGGAGCGGATCGACCAGGCGCTTGAAGCGGTCGAGCGCGCGGGCGTCAAGCTGATGGTCGGCTTCAACCGCCGCTTCGACCACAACTTCGGCCGTCTCCGCGAACTCATCGAGAACGGTGTGGTGGGTGCGCCCCATCTGCTGCACATCATCAGCCGAGATCCGGCACCACCGCCGGCTGCCTATGTCAAGGTATCCGGCGGCATCTTCCTGGACATGACCATCCACGACTTCGATATGGCCCGCTTCCTGATCGGCAGCGAGATCGAGGAGGTCTGCGCGTACGGAGATGTCAGAATCTCCCCCGCGATCGCCGAAGCAGGCGACATCGACACCGCCCTCGTGATGCTGCGCTTCGCGGACGGCACGCTGGGCACGATCGACAACAGCAGGCAAGCGGTCTACGGATACGATCAGCGTGCCGAGGTCTTTGGGAGCGGCGGCTGTATCCGCAGCGACAACGACTTTCCCAACACCGCCGTCGTCAGCGACGCACGCGGCATCCACACCGATCTGCCGCTCAACTTCTTTATGGAGCGCTACATCGGCTCGTATATCGCCGAACTCGAGGCCTTCATTCAATGCATCCTCACAGATAGCCAACCGCCCACCAGTGGGTGGGACGGGCGCCAGGCACTGCTGCTGGGGCTGGCGGCTTGGCGCTCCTACCGCGAGCACAGGCCTGTCAAACTGAGCGAGGTTACGCCGTTGGAGACTGCGACCACACCGTGAGCCGGTGCCGGTAATTCCGAGAAGGGTTCGTTGTTTTGTGTTTTTAATGCACACGTGTGCATCTCGTTCACTTCACACATAGGAGGTCTTACAATGAGAGGATTGGTCTTGGACGCACAGTGGGACCCAAAGCCGGATTATGCGCTCTCTGAATGGGAGAAAACAACCGGCAAGGCCATCACCGGCAGCAACATCTGGCGCCATCCCAAACTTTCCGTTGAGGATTGGGCAGACCCGGCACCGGGTGCCCAGGACGTGGTCATCGAGGTCCGCGCCTGCGGTGTCTGCGGGTCGGACATGCACTTCTACGAGACCGATGAGGACGGCTACATCCTCTATCCGGGCCTGACCCGCTTTCCGACCATCCTGGGACACGAGTTCTCCGGCAAGGTCGTAGAGGTGGGTGCTGACGTCGAAACCCTGAAGGTCGGCGACATGGTCACCGCCGAAGAGATGATCTGGTGCGGGCGCTGTGTTGCCTGCCGTAATGGCTTCCCCAATCACTGTATGAAACTTGAGGAGATCGGCTTCACGGTGCCCGGGGCCTTCGCCAACTACATCACGATGGATGAGAAGTACTGCTGGCCCATCGACGCGTTAGCGGAACGCTACGGCAGCGAGGAGAAGGCGTATGAGGTGGGCGCCCTCACGGAGCCCAGCTGCGTCGCCTATAACGCCATGTTCGAGCGGGCGGGCGGATTCCGCCCGGGTCATTATGTCAGCGTCTTTGGCGCCGGGCCGATCGGGCTGGCGGCCATCGGACTGGCGCGCGCTGCAGGCGCCGGAACCATTGCCGCGTTCGAGATCTCGGGACCCCGTCGGGAACTGGCCAAGCAAGTGGGCGCCGACTTCGTCTACGACCCCACTGAGGTCAAAGCGGGCGAGGTTCTTATGGAGCTGAGCAAGGGCGAAGGGTTCAACTTCCACGTCGAGGCAGCCGGCGCCCCGCACCTTCTGATCCCCGAGATGGAGCAGGCGCTCGCCATCAATAGCAAGATCGTCCAGGTGGGGCGGGCGGCACAGCGCGTGCCGATGTACCTGGAAAGCTTCCAGGTGCGCCGCGCCCAGGCGTATGGCGCCCAGGGGCACTCGGGCCACGAGAACTTCCCGAACGTGATCCGGATGGTCGCCGCCGGACGGCTGGATCTCGCCCCGATCATCACGGCCCGCTATGGACTAGAGAGTGTCGTCGACGCCATCGCGCAATCGACGACCCGCACGGACGGCAAGATTATGGTGATGCCCAACGCGTGATGCAGGTGAGGTATCGGGAAACTCCAGGTTCTGCCGGGCACGCGCAGGCCGATTGCCGGTCCCGGCCACCCGATCGCAGAACCTGAGCTGTTTCGTTACAGTCAGATCCAGATATTGATAGGGTAAAGGAGAGACAGATGGCAGAGAAGAAGACACCCCCCGGTCTACTGGCCACCAACCAGCCGGATCTCTATTTCGAGGACAACACGGTCGGACGGATGAAGCACGAGCTGTGGGAGGCGGATGACGCCGCCATTGACCAGGTCCTGGCCGACTACGGCATGCCCGCTCCGGTCGAGTGGGGCAAGGCCGGATCGTATATCCAGACGACGGTACGCCACGAGGTGGAAGCCAACCGCAGGAAGAACGACATCGTCCTGATTCCGGTAGGCTGCACGGAGCTGCATGGCCAGCACATGCCGAGCGCCTCCGACACGCTCTACGTCAGCCAGATCTGTGAGGGCGTGCGTCGCTACACAGAGAAGCAAGGCGCGCCGATCAACCTGGCCCTCCCGCCCCTGATGTACGGCGCGCACCCCTACCACCACCTGGGCATGCCGGGCACCGCGATCATTCGCGAGAATGTGGTGCGTGAGTTTATGATTGACGTGATGCTGGGGCTCTGGAACGACGGCTTCCGCAAGCAGATCATCATCAACAACCACGGACAGCTGTGGGTGCTGGAGTCCGCCGTCCAGCAGTTTATGAAGCGCTACCAGCTCCCGGGCCTCTTCCGGGTCATCGACTGGCACCGCGCCGTGCGCGAGTTCTTCCGCACCACGGAGCGCGGCGGCAAATGGGACACCAACTTCGTCCACGCCGACGAGTCGGAGACCTCCCTGGGGCTCTACCTCCACCCGGAGATGGTGGATATGAGCTATGCGGTCGATACCGAGGGCATCAACTACCTCCCCGACGGACACTTCGACAAATCGGTCGATCCCTTTGGCCGTGCCAGCCGCTGGTCTGAGGGCGAGGGACACTTCGCGATCGAGATCGCCGCCACTCCCGAGGGGGTTGTGGGCCAATCCACGCATGCCACCGCGGAGAAAGCCAAGCGCCCGCTGGCCGCGATACTGCGTTACCTTACGCTGCTCAACGACCAGATCCTGACCGCCTTCCCGCCCGGCACTGTACCGCCCGTCGAGGAGGTCACGTTGCGCACGGCGGAGGAGATGGCGCCCTACCTGAAGGAGCCGCTCAGCGAGGGCTGGCGCCCGGTGTATGGCCTCCCCAGGATTGGGCAGGACACGTTCAGCGGTTGACCATGAAACTAAGCCTGGTTCTATCCACCCACCCCGCTCAGTTTGAGGCAGTGGCGCTGAAAGGGGACTTCGACGCCAACGTCGGCAAGATCGCGCGCTGGGGCTACGACGGCGTGGAGCTCGCGATTCGCGACCCCGCCCTGATCGATGCGGAGCAGTTGGTGCAGAGCGTAGAGGCCCAGGGGCTCGAGGTCCCGGCGATCGGCACGGGACAGGCGTGGGGCGAGGACCACCTCTCCCTGACCAGCCCCGACGCCGAGGTGCGAGCGGCAGCCATCGCACGCCTCCGCAGCCACATCCCGCTGGCGGCACGGCTGGACGCCGTGATTATCATCGGCCTGCTCCGCGGGATCACGCCGGCGGGGCAGACGACGACCCGGTCGATGGACTACTTCGCCGATGCGATGCAGGTGTGCGGCGAGGCAGCGGCTTCCGAAGGCGTGCGCTTCGCGATCGAGCCATTGAACCGCTACGAGACCGACCTGATCCGCTCGGCTGAGGAGGGCATGGCCTTCCTGGAGCGGCTGGGGCTGGACAACGTGGGCCTGCTGCTGGACACCTTCCATATGAACATCGAAGAGCCCTCCCTGACGGCGTGCTTCCAGGCCTGCGCGGCCCGCACCTTCCACGTCCATCTCGCGGACTCCAACCGCTGGTATCCCGGCGCGGGCCATCTGGACTTCGGCGAGGTTGTAGCCACATTGCGCGAGTGCGGCTACGCCGGCTGGCTCTCGGGCGAGTTTATGCCGCTGCCCGACGCCGATACAGCCGGACGCCGCGCGATCGCACATATGCACTCGATACTGCGAGCCTAGACTCCGGCCTGCCAATATCGAGTCCCCAGAGACGGACCGCGATCGAGGCTGCCTGTGCAAGCACAGGCAGCCTTGTGCTGCCCCGGCATACGCTGCCGCGTTGGCTTGACACAACCCGCGATTGCTTTATCATGCGGGTCCGGCAGGAGAAAAACCGTCTGCCTGGCTGAATGCACCCGTTGGGG
>SLDA01000467.1 GCA_007125545.1 Thermoflexales bacterium
CCAGACAACCTGGGCTACGCTACACGGGCTTGTCCACGACCTGGGGGGAGTTAGAGAGGAGGCAGAAGCTCTTGCAAGTCAGTGCTGCTGAAGGCCACGATCTCCGGTTCTCCCCCCTGGTCACAACCACGCATGCCGTTGTCCAGACAACCTGGGCTACGCTACACGGGCTTGTCCACGACCTGGGGGGAGTTAGAGGGGGGCAGACGGACTTGCACGTCAGTGTTACTGGCACACCTTTCTGTGCCGAGTTAACGCATATGGGCATCAGAATCCCCAGCCGTTCTGACGGCCAGCCATTCCGACGGCCCGGTTAGGGCCGCGCCCTACCCCTTCACCACCCCCACCGGGTGCACCCGCGCGACCTTGCGCGCGATCCCCGCACCTGCTACCGAGTCCACGACCAGGCTGACGTCCTTGTAGGCTGCCGGCGCTTCTTCA
Source organism: Thermoflexales bacterium (assembly GCA_007125545.1). GTDB lineage: Bacteria > Chloroflexota > Anaerolineae > B4-G1 > SLSP01 > PWVB01. The sequence continues at coordinate 442 of SLDA01000467.1, forward strand.
GCCAGCCCCCGCATGCTCCGGGCCCGCACCGAGATCCCCTCCCGCTCCAGCTCCGAGCGGACCTGCTCGCCACGCATCTGCCGCGTGGCGGCCCTCCGGCTCATCGTCCGGCCCGCGCCATGGCAACTGGAGCCGAAGCTCAGCTCGAGACTGTCGGGCTCGCCGGCAAGTACGTACGAGGCTGTGCCCATCGAGCCGGGCACCAACACCGGCTGCCCCGTCCGCCTGAAAATCTCGGGAAGATCCGGATGGCCTGCGGGAAAGGCGCGCGTCGCCCCCTTGCGGAGCACGACGAGCGACCGCCGCCTGCCGCCCACGTCGTGCTCCTCGACCTTGGCGATATTGTGCGCGACGTCGTAGACCTGTTGGAGCTGCCACCCATCTACTTTGCCCGCGAGCACCCGCTCAAACGCCAGCCTGACGAAATGGGCCAGCACTTGCCGGTTGGCGAAGGCGTAGTTGGCGGCGGCGGCCATCGCCGCCATATAGCGCTGCCCCTCCCTGGAGTTGAAGGGCGCCGCAGCCAGTTCGCGGTCGGGGATCTCGATGCCGTAGCGGCGGGGCGCATCCTGTAGCTCGCGCAGGTATTGAGAGCAGACCTCGTGGCCGAGGCCGCGCGAGCCGCAGTGAATCTGCACCACCACCTGATCCTTGAACAGCCCGAAAGCCTCCGCGGCCTCGGCATCGTAAATCTCATCGACGACGTCGATCTCCAGGAAGTGGTTGCCCGAGCCCAGAGAGCCCATCTGCGGCAGGCCCCGCTCCCTCGCCCGGTCGGGCACGGCGTCCGCGTTCGCCTGAGGCAACTGCCCGCGGCTCTCCGTGCGCTCCAGATCGTCGTCCGTCGCATAGCCCGCCTTCTTCGCCCAGTTCGAACCGGTCTCGAGCACCCGCGCCAGCTCCTTATGCGAGAGCTGCACCGCGCCGTCGCCCCCCACCCCGCTGGGACACGTCTGATACAGGACGGTGGTCAGGTCGCCCAGATGCGGCTGGATCTCATCGAACTCCAGGCGCGACGCCAGCATGCGCACGCCGCAGTTGATGTCGTAGCCCACACCGCCGGGCGAGATGATCCCCTCGTCTTTGTCAAACGCCGCCACCCCACCGATCGGAAACCCATATCCCTGGTGCATATCGGGCATCGCCATCGCATACTTGACGATCCCCGGCAGCATCGCGACATTGACCAGCTGCTCAATCGAGCGGTCGCCGAACGCCGCGTCGAAAACCTTCCGATTGCCGAAGATGCGCGCCGGCACCTGCATGCGCGCATCGTAATCTTTCGGCAGTTCCCACACATAATCCGTCAAGCGCTCAAAATCCTGCTTGCTTACCATAGCTCCGGTCCTTTCGCCTCAACAACATCCCGCGCTGCTGCGTACGCCGTGCTACACATCAAACACCAGCTCCGCCTCGTAGCCGTCCGGGCCCGACGTCACAACCAGATTGTGAAACGTCACCGCCTTGATCTGGGCCAGGCGCTCGCCTACCGGCGTACCGCGCACCTCCGCCTCCAGCTGCGTTTCCGTCAGCCGTTCGAACGCCACCTCCACGATTACGACCCGCTCCACCTCGTGGAGATAGAGCAGCTCGTTCAGCCAATCCACCAACAGCGTCTCCACATCGAGCGCAGTCAGCGCCACGCGCCGCGCCGGGCCAAGCCCCTCGCCGCCCGCCTCCGCGACCAACGAGAACATTCCACGCGCCGCCGTCGCGAAGAGATCGACCAGGTCGTCGCCCCACACGTGCAGGGAGAGATCGGCCGTATGCTCGACTTCAACCCAGTGTCCCACCATCGCCTCCACGATCGAGAGCCGCCACCAGGAACCCGGTCAGCCCTTCCAGGTCATCCAGACGAAAGCGCGGGCAATCCAGCGCCAGCTCATCCACATCCGTGACGACCGCGACTCTGCCCTCCACCCCCTCAATTGGGAGGGGATCGCGGGCCCGCCGGATCACCTCGACTTTGGGTGCCGCGCTGCGTTTGTACCCCTCCAACAAGATCAGATCCACGTCGTGAACCCCGGACAGCGCGACCTGCAACGCCGGCTCCTCCGCGAACCGGTGCGTGTGGACGACGCGATCGCGCGCTACGAGCCCCACGTGGCGAGCTCCCGCCGCCCAGAACCGGTGTGTGTCACTGCCCGGGGTATCGGTCTCCAGGGCATGGATGGGCGAGTGTTTCACAATTGCGACACGCACCCCCTTTTCCGTCAGGCGCGGGATGAGCCGCTCGATCAGCGTCGTCTTGCCGCATCCCGAACGTCCCACGAAAGCAATAACTGCGTGGCTCATAGAGAACTCCCATTGGCGGGGCTTGAGTCCCATTCCCCGAGCACGTCCCGCGCTCGCGCGTAGACTTCGTCGGGTGTCAGGGATGAGGTATCGATGTAGAGGTCACAATGCTCGCGGGCGTGCGCCAGTCGAAACTCCCGTTCGTCGACCCACCACGAAGAGGGACGGGTGAGCCCTTCGCGCGCTGCGCCAACTTCGAGCGAGACGTCGAGATAGATGAGGATCGAGGGATTGGTGAGCCTGCGCCACATGTCCGGCACGGCGGAGTGCTCCTGCCGGATCTCCTTGACCTGGTAGCCGTCAGCACGCAGGCGGCGGGCCAACGTCGACTTCCCCGAAGAGCAGGGGCCCACGATGCCCACCAGGAAGCTGTCCGCGGCGGCGAATCCCTTCCTTGAGGCCTCGCCTGACGTCCCGGCGCGATCAGATTCCATCATAACACCTGAGGTTGGCCAGGGAGACCCGCATCGTTCAGGCCCTACCCGTCGGGAACGGGCATCTCCACGAACAACCGCCGTGGACCTTCATCCGGGCCCGATTGCATGTGAAGAACAACCACACTGGTGTCGTCGCCGGGACGTCCGTCGTCCAACTCCAGAGCGCGCGCCACCAGGCCATCGGCGACCGCTTGCGCCGAGGCCGAATCTTGCCAGATCTCCTCGATCGCCTCGGCGATGGCCAGTTCCGGTTCGTCCATGCCAAATGCATGGACCAGGCCATCGGTACAGGCAACCGCCAGCAAGCCGGGTTCGAGGAGCAAGTGGTCGACGTTGGGCCGCGTGGCCCGGTAGAAGCCCAGCGTTGGCGCGTCAGATTCGAGAAGCATGATCATCTCGCCGGGCGGACGTACGAAGACGGGCGAATTGCCGCAGCGTGTGACGATCAAGGTGCGGCTGTCAAGCTCCACGGAGAGGATGATGAGCGTGGCCGAGACTTTGCCATAGCGCTGCGCGTAGAGCATATCGTTGGCAGCGCGCGCAGCCGCGCCATCGCGCACACCCTCGCCGAGTTCGGAGACCACCTTCCTGACGACCTGCATGCTGACGGTCTTGGCGCCGCGACCGGAACTTTGCCCATCCACGAGCACCAGCGACAGGCCACCGCGAGGCCGCTCGATCATCTCGAGCGTGTCGCCGCTCTCCTGAGCCGTCCATTTGGCTATCTTACTCACCGCTACAGACAAATACATACCTGATCGTCTTTCCCCTGAACTGTATAGACCTTGATACTCACCGGGCGTACGGACCGCTCAGACTCAGACGGGAGGTGGCTCATCCATTCCGGAGTCGTCGAGACCCGTGGTTGGCGGGGTTCGCTTGCCGCTAATCGCGCTGGGCAGGATCCGCACCTCCACGCCCTCCGCCAGACGGATCCGTGCGAGATTGCCCTCGGGATCGAAGTAGGTAAGATCGCCGATAAAGCCCCCAATCGTCATCACCGAATCGCCGATCTGCAGATCCGCTTCGCGTTTCTGTTGGCGACGGCGCGCCAAGAATTGCGGCAAGAAGAGGAACAGTACGAGTCCCCCAATGATCATCGCCCAGAACAACAGATTTCCATCTTCCGGCATGGGTCTCCCTCCTGGTATTGGTGCAGTTGAAATCGTCAACTCGATTATACAATTGGGGCACAGATTAACAAGGTACGCCTCTGGTGTGACGACGGGGAAGGTCACGCACAGACGCCTCGAATTGTAGCGCAACGAGCCCTCGTTGCGTGGCGCTGCCAGACACAGTATCGGCGCACAGCGCACATGCCTGGGGGAGTCCAGCCCCGCAAGCAAGGCTGCTTGCGCTACGCCAAGGCGGGCGCAATTTGTAGCGCAACGAGCCCTCGTTGCGTGGCGCTGCTAGACACGTTATCGACGCGATCCGCACATCCCTAGTCGACTTCGGCCTCGCAAGCAAGGCTGCGACAGCTACATAAGAAGGGCGCAATTTGTAGCGCAACGAGCCCTCGTTGCGAGGCGCTGCTAGACACGTTATCGACGCGATCCGCACATCCCTGGTCGACTTCGGCCTCGCAAGCAAGGCTGCGACA
>SLDA01000382.1 GCA_007125545.1 Thermoflexales bacterium
CGGAATCGAACCGACGAATAAGGCTTTTGCAGAGCCCTGCCTTACCACTTGGCTACGTCGCCGAGAGCGGGCTAAGGGATTCGAACCCTTGACCTTCTCCTTGGCAAGGAGACATTCTACCACTGAACTAAGCCCGCGTACGATTGGGATTATACAACAAAGGCCGAAATTTGGCAACCCCCCAAACGACGGCTTCAGAAAAACCGGGCTTGACATTCCGCGGGCATTGCGTTATATTGAATGTGTACAAGGCTAAGATTGGGAAAAGTAGGTACTCAAGCGAAGTCCCAGAGAGCCGGCGATAGTGAGAATCCGGTACAGGCGCGGGTATTGAATGGCCCCAGGAGCTGCTCGCCGAACATGCGTCCAAGGTGGCGCATAAGTAGTCCGAGACGGAGACGCTACCGTTATCAGAGCGTAGGACATCGCGAAGGGGTTTCGCCGTGTCCGAAACGAGTGAGGCTGGCTTATTTCAACGACGCGCAATCATGGCGCGTTTTTTTTGTTGAAATCAAGGCGCCTAACCAGGGTGGCACCACGGGCAGTTCAACGCTCGTCCCTTTAAGGGACGGGCGTTTTTGTGTTTCAGAGAGAAATCTTAAAAGCTTATCCACTGGAGTGTTGGGGGAAATTATGAATCAGAGTAAAAAGCGCATTCTCACCGGTGACCGGCCCACCGGCAAGCTGCATCTCGGCCACTACGTGGGCAGTATGAAGAATCGAGTGGCCCTCCAGGACACCTACGATTGCCACTTCATCATCGCGGACTTGCACACACTGACAACTAAATCCGAGAAGGAGCACGTAGAGCAGCTGGATCAGAATATTTACGACGTGGTCCTGGACTATCTCGCTGTGGGCATTGATCCGGACAAGAGCGTCATCTTCCTACAGTCTGCGATTCCCGAGACGTACGAACTAACCCTGCTCCTGGGAAATCTGGTGAGCGTGCCGCGGCTATCGCGTCTGCCGAGCATTAAGGATATGGCACGGGCAGCGAATATCGACGACGAGGCCGTGCCCTTTGGCCTGGTCGGTTACCCCGTCCTGCAGGCAGCCGACATCCTATTGCCACGTGCACATCTTGTGCCCGTGGGCAAGGATAATGAAGCTCACGTCGAGATTACGCGCGAGATCGCGCGCCGTTTCAATCGCACCTACGGTGCCGAAGTTTTCCCGGAGCCACAGGTGATGATCGGAGAGGTTCCGACTCTCGTCGGGACCGATGGACAGGCCAAAATGAGCAAATCGCTGGGAAACGCGATTATGCTGTCCGATGATGCGAAAACCGTGGAGCAGAAGGTGCGCGGAATGTATACCGATCCCAACCGGGTGCGCGCCGACATTCCGGGCCGTGTTGAGGGCAATCCCGTCTTTATCTATCACGATGCCTTCAATCCCGACGTCGCCGAGGTCACCGACCTGAAGGAACGCTATCTGCTGGGTACCGTAGGCGACGTTGAGGTCAAACGCAAGTTGGCCCGCGCCATCAACGACTTCCTCGAGCCGGTACGTGAACGCCGTGCGAGCTATGCTTCGCAACCTGGCTTGGTCGAGGAGATCCTGGTTGAGGGTACGCGGCGGATGCAGCGTGAAGCAGAAAGAACCATGGCGGCGGTATATGACGCGATGGGGTTATCGGGACCTCGTTTACGGAGCGTGTTGCGTGGAGGGTCAGAAAGGTTTCAGTTGACGAACAAAGCCTAGCGCGGTTCGTCAGATCAGGGGAGAAGCGTAATGTATATCTCAGAGGTAAAGCTGCATAGCGATCATTATCCAACGAACCGTTACTATCCTTTCAACGTGCCCATTCTCAGGACGACGTCGCTGCTGACGTTCCACAGTCCGGTCACTTTCTTTGTAGGGGAAAACGGTTCCGGAAAGTCTACGCTGTTGGAGGCGATGACGCTAAAGTGCGGCGTGCATGTCTGGGACCAGCCCAAGCGCCACCTCGCTCACAAGAACCCCTATGAAGACCGACTGGCGGATTTCATCGAAGTCGTATGGTGTGGTGCCCGTGTCGCCGGTTCGCTATTCCGCGCCGAGACCTTCAGGGACTTGGCTGACTTCCTCGATGATGTCGCAATCTGCGATCCGGGACGTCTCGAATATCACGGCGGAAAACTACTGAACACGCTATCGCACGGACAGGCCATGCTCTCCTACTTCGCCGGGCGCTACGATCGCCGGGGACTCTATTTTCTCGACGAACCGGAAGCCGCGCTCTCTCCGGCGAGCCAGGTGAAGTTCTTGAGCCAGCTGGAGCAACTCGCGGCGGGCGGGCAAGCACAGTTTATCATTGCTACGCATTCGCCCATCCTACTGGCGCTGCCAGACGCACAAATTTATAGCTTTGATGGTCCCTATGTTCAGGAGGTGGATTACGAGGAGACGGAGCATTACAAGGTGTATCGGCAGTTCTTTATGGACCGGGAAGTCGCGGCTGAGGGGAGAGTCGCCGGCAATAAGGTGCCGGCATATCACAGATAGCGGCAGTCGGGCCCGGGCCAAACCTCACTCAACCAGAAAAAGGAGTATGTGCGATGAAACAGTACAAGTATCAGCTTGATGAGAATCAGATGCCGACGCAATGGTACAATATACTGGCGGATATGAAGAGCCCGCCGCCGCCCTACCGCCATCCGGCAACTTTGGAGATTATGACCCCGGACGATCTCGCTCCGGTTTTTCCCGCTGCTTTGATCGAACAGGAAGTTAGCAGCGAACGCTGGATTGATATCCCCGAGGAAGTTCAGGATGTGTTACGTATGTGGCGGCCTGCGCCCCTCTACCGCGCGCATCGCTGGGAAAAGGCGCTCGATACGCCCGCCAAGATCTACTACAAGTGGGAAGGCGTGAGCCCGGCCGGCAGCCATAAGCCGAATACGGCCATTGCTCAAGCCTATTATGCCAAGCAGGAAGGTTTGGAAGGGTTTGCAACCGAGACCGGCGCCGGCCAGTGGGGCAGCGCTCTGAGTCTGGCGAACCAACTCTTTGGCCTCAAGACCAAAGTCTTTATGGTTGCCATCAGTTACCAGCAGAAGCCGTACCGGCGCATTATGATGGAGACCTGGGGCGGTGAAGTGGTGCCCAGCCCCAGCTCCGAGACCCACGCCGGGCGCGCCATCCTCGAACAGGACCCCGACTCACCGGGCAGCCTCGGCATCGCGATCAGTGAGGCGCTGGAATACGCTATGACTCACGACGGATACAAGTACTCGCTGGGAAGTGTGGTGAACTTCGTGCTAATGCATCAGACTGTCATCGGCCTGGAGGCGATCAAGCAAATGGAGATGGCCGGCGACTATCCCGATATCGTCATCGGCTGTGCCGGTGGAGGCAGCAACGCAGCCGGCCTGATCTACCCCTTTATGAAGGACCGGCTGACAGGCGAGAAACCCGACCTACGCGCGATCTTCGTCGAGTCGACGGCATGTCCCAGTATGACCCGTGGCGCGTACGCGTATGACTGGGGAGACACGGCAAAGACCGGACCGGTCGCCAAGATGCACACCGTGGGACACGCGTTCATCCCCGCGCCCGTGCATGCGGGAGGTCTGCGCTATCACGGCATCGCGCCGACTATCTCCGCGCTCCTGGAGAGTGAGGATGGCGAAGCACGCGCTTATCACCAGCTCGAGGTTTTCGAAGCCGCAGAGACCTTCACAAACAGCGAGGGTATCATCGTCGCTCCGGAGACTTTGCACGCGGTGCGAGCTGCCTACGATGAAGCGCTTCGCTGCAAGGAAACCGGTGAATCTCAGGTTATCCTTTTCAATGCTAGTGGTCACGGACACTTCGACCTGTCGGCCTACGACGCGTACCGTCGGGAGTCCTTGAGAGATTACCGGTTGGAAGAGGAGAGGCTGGCCGAAGCTTTGAGCAGCCTGCCGCAGATCAAGGAGTAAGCAGAAGCTCACGTTTTCAGAAAGCGCGGGCTCCGGCTAGAAGCCGGAGCCCGTTCCATTGGCGTCGAGACAGGTAGGAAAAGTAAGCCGTCCCGGATCAGGACATGCCGACTTGGGCTAAACGGCGCGTCTGCTCATCCAGCGAGAGGGCCTCAATGAAGCCGTCGATCTCGCCTTCCATCACTACAGAGAGATTGTGGGAGGTCATGCCGATACGGTGATCTGTGACCCGGTTTTGTGGGAAGTTATAAGTGCGGATCTTTTCGCTCCGCTCGCCGCTCCCTACTTGCGAGCGGCGCTCGACTTCGAGATCGGCAATCTGCTTCTGGCGCTGCTCCTCGTAGAGCCGGGCACGCAGGACGCGCATCGCGCGAAGCTTGTTCTGCGTCAACGACCGCTCACTCTCACACTGGACCACCATACCCGAGGGCTTGTGAGTGATGCGCACTGCTGTTTCGTTCTTCTGCATATGCTGTCCTCCAGGCCCGGAGGCGCCGTACGTATCATATTCCAGGTCGCTGGGATTGATCTCGATCTCGACATCTTCGACTTCGGGAAGGACTGCGACCGTGACAGTAGAGGTGTGAATGCGACCGCTCGATTCAGTTACCGGCACGCGCTGCACGCGGTGTACACCACTCTCGTACTTAAGCCGCGAGTAGGCGCCCTTTCCCTGGACGGAAAAAACCACTTCCTTGTATCCACCAATGCCGGTCTGGTTCTCGCTAATAATCTGTGTCTTCCAGCGCCTCAATTCCGCATAACGCGTATATAGGCGAAAGAGTTCGGCAGCGAAGAGGCCCGCCTCATCGCCTCCGGCGCCGGCCCGGATCTCTACAATGACATCCTTATCATCGCGGGGGTCTTTGGGCACAAGCAAGCGGCGCAAACGCTCCTCCAGAATCTCACGACGTTCCGAGAGGTCCGCTAATTCCTCCAGGGCCAAATCCCGCATCGCCTGGTCCTCATCCGCGAGCATCTCCTGGGAACCGGCGACTTCCTCCAGGACGTCCCGATAGTCGCGATATAGGTTGACGGTCTCCTCAAGTTCAGATCGCTCAATAGCGAATTCTGTCACCTTCTCATAATCCTGGGCCAGATCAGGATCTGCCATCAGGCGGTTCAACTCCTCGAACCGATCTTCAAGCACCTGCAACCGCTCCAGCATCTGCTGCGTATCCATACTTTCGACATCCCCTCTGAAATCAGGCATTTAGCGCAAAACACACGAAACGGCCCGCTAGGTGCGGGCCGCTACAGATTCCGTCTTCCCCAACAAGTGGGCCCACCAGGATTCGAACCTGGAACCGACCGGTTATGCATCCCACTACAACTTTCGTTGTCCCTTTCGGGTTTGTGGTCTGGACTATCCCTTCACCCGCGCCCTTGGCGCTAGGGTGCCTGCCGTCTAGTCTCTACACCTTCCCTTGCGGGCTTGGCTCGGGATTACCTTATCCATTCATTGGACGCATCCATCGGATGAGCGTAGGCTTCCCCGAATTTGACAGGTTTCACCTATGAGTTTCCCCACAGGCAGCCCTCAACTAGGTCACGTATCCGCACCGAAGTTCACAACTCGCATCTGGACTTAGCAAACCTAGTGTTTTAAGCCGGCTGCTCTGACCATTGAGCTATGGGCCCAAAAAGAGCGGGCGACGGGAATCGAACCCGTATCTTTGGCTTGGAAGGCCAAGGCTCTACCATTAAGCAACACCCGCCTACACATTTCGCATTATACCATAAGCGATAGTTTGTACAACCTTCGCTGGAAGTTCCAGAGGACATAGCATTCGGAGTTCATCAGCCGGGGTAGGTAGTGCTTCTTAAGGCAGATGCGAGGAACTCTAACAAGACCGTATCTACCAAGAGTGGGTTGTCCTTAAAGTGAAGCTACCCAGACGTGCCGGTTGTTGCCGCGAGAGGCATTTATGGTAGAATATCCAATCGGGCAACAAATCCCAATACACACGCGGTGTGACTGGAGGGGGCGTGCCGGCTTGTGCCGGTCCTTGTCCGGGAAGAGCATCGCGGAGGCCCAAAACAAATCTAGGAGGATTGAGACGGTATGGCTATTGTTACGATGAAGCAGTTACTGGAAACGGGTGTCCACTTCGGACACCGCACACGCCGGTGGAACCCCAAGATGGCCCGCTACATTTACACAGAACGCAATGGGGTTCATATCATCGACCTTCAGCAGACGGTGAAGGCTCTGGAAAAAAGCTACGCTCTGATCCGGGATAATGCAGCACAAGGACAGCTCACTCTCTTTGTCGGGACCAAACGACAAGCGCAGGAGAGCATTCGCCAGGAGGCGACGCGCTGCAACATGCCCTATGTGAACCAACGTTGGTTGGGGGGCACACTCACAAACTGGCGCACCATCCGTGAGCGGATTGATCATCTCAAGCAGTTGGAGGCACGCCGAGACGCCGGCGAGTTCGCTGTGCTAACCAAAAAAGAAGCGCTTATGCTGGATCGCGAGATCGAAAAGCTGAACATCAGGCTCGGCGGCATACGCGAAATGGACCGCCTTCCCGGCGCCATTTTCGTGATCGATGTCAAGAATGAGGAAACCGCCGTCAAAGAAGCAGACCGGTTGGGAATTCCCATCGTGGCTGTGGTCGACACTAACTGCAATCCTGACCAGGTCGACCATGTCATTCCTGCTAACGATGATGCCATTCGGGCGATTCGTCTACTCACCTCGAAGATGGCGGATGCTGTCCTCGAAGGGATGGCACTGCGTAAGGAAATTGCGCCGGAAGAGGAAGAGGTTTTTGCAGAGGATGAGAAATATCTCAGCGCCGAGACCTTGGCCCGCTTACGCCGCATCCAATTTGAGGATGGGGATGCTGAAGACGTAGAGGACGAGGACGAGGACTACGACTACGTTGACGAAGACGAAGACGACGAAGAGGATCTGGAGGAGTAGGCATGACGATTACGGCCGGAATGGTTAAGGAGCTACGCGAAGCAACGGCTGCGGGTATCTTGGACTGCCGCAAAGCCCTTGAGGAAACGGGTGGGGATTTCGACAAAGCCGTAGACTACTTGCGTGAGAAGGGCTTGGCACAAGCGGCCAAGCGTATGGATCGTGAAGCCCAGGAGGGCATGATCCATGCGTATATTCACGCCGGTGGCCGTATCGGTGTCCTCGTCGAGATCAACTGTGAGACTGACTTCGTGGCACGTACCGAGGAGTTTCAGGGGTTCGTTAACGATGTAGCGCTGCAGATCGCGGCAATGGGGCCTTTAGTTATCGAACGCAAGGACATCCCGACCCAGGTCTTGGATCACGAGCGAGCCCTGTATCGCTCCCAGGCACTCGAAGAAGGGAAGCCTGAATCGGTTGTCGATCGCATCGTGGACGGACGTATGGAGAAGTTCTATAAGCAGACTTGCTTGCTGGAGCAAGACTTCATTCGCGACGAGGACCAGACGATTGACCAACTACTGAAAGCGCAGATCTCTAAGACGGGCGAGAACATCGTTATCCGAAGATTCACGCGGTATCAGTTAGGTGAGAGCCTGGGGGAATAGCCCCAGGCTTTTACTCGTTAGGGGGAGTCGTGACACAACCACGTTATAGACGTGTCATCATCAAAATCGGTGGCGAATCTCTCTCAACTCCAGGTGGCTTTGGCATCGATCCGATACGCGCTGCAGAGGTTGCGGCGCGTATCGCTGCCATCCACAGCCAGGAGGTTGAGGTCGGAGTCGTCATCGGCGCCGGCAATCTATGGCGGGGTGCGGATGGCGTAGCGCATAGTATGGATCGCGCTCGTGCTGATCAGATCGGTATGCTGGCGACGGTTATGAATGCGCTAGCATTGGCGGATGCACTCGAGCGCCAGGGCGTCGTCACACGGGTTCAGACGGCTATCGAGATGCGGGCGATAGCGGAACCGTATATCCGACTGCGGGCGATGCGACACCTGGAGAAGGGCCGCGTCGTGCTCTTCGGCGCGGGGACAGGTAGTCCCTACTTCACGACCGATACAGCGGCAGCTCTGCGAGCGGCGGAGATTGGTGCGGATCTCTTGGTCAAGGCAACGAAGGTCGATGGTGTTTACAGCCAAGATCCGCACAAATATGCAGATGCACGTCGCTTCCCACGATTGACTTATCTGGAAGCTCTCAACTTGCAGGTTGGTGTCATGGACTCGACTGCGATCACCTTGTGTATGGACAACAGCGTGCCCATTGTCGTTCTGAATCTCTGGGAGGAGAACAGCCTAGAACGGCTGGTAAAGGGTGAAGCCGTAGGTACACTCATTGGCGGTTGAAGTAACGTCAGTTTTGAGCGGGGGACCTGCCGATCGCCCCCGGTTCTGAAGGAGGGCAAGATGATCAAGGAATTGCTGCAGGAAACACAAGGCCGGATGGACAAGACCTTGGAATCGCTGGATATGGATCTGCGTAGCGTGCGTACCGGACGCGCTTCTCCAGCACTAATTGAGAGGGTTTTAGTGGAGTACTACGGCAGCCCCACGCCCCTGAACCAACTAGCTGTCATTTCCGCACCCGAACCGAATCTCCTGGTCGTCCGTCCCTTTGATGCGACCTCCCTTAATAGCATCGAGAAAGCCATTCAGCAGGCAGATCTGGGGATGAACCCCAGCAATGACGGGCGCATCATCCGGGTACCCATTCCACGCCTCACCGAGGAGCGCCGTCGCGAGATGGTGAAACGCGTGAGCCGCCGCGTAGAGGAAGCAAAGGTGGCACTACGCAATATCCGGCGCGATGCGCTGGAGGAGATGCGAGAGTATGAAAGCGAAAGCCTCATCTCGGAAGACGAGTTGACGCGGGGCCAGGACCAATTGCAGGAATTGACCGACAAGTACGTGGAAAGCGTCGACGAAGTGGGCGAACGCAAAGAACATGATATCATGCAGATCTGAAGGACAAGCAAGCTTCTTGAGGCCCTCTCCGGAGGCCCTCCGCCACACCCATCTTCCAGTCGCAGCAACTAGTTTGTATTGAGGGTGAGTCCAAATCCAGATGAGCAAGAGCGCACAATCCGAGTACCCGCCACTTTCAATCTTGCCGGCACATGTCGGGATCATTATGGACGGCAATGGACGGTGGGCCCGCCAGAAGGGTATGCTACGGCTTGCGGGTCACCGAGCAGGTGTCGAGAACCTGCGTCAAGTCCTGCGGTCTGCGGTCGAGCTTGGCGTTCCGATTGTGACGCTTTATGCCTTTTCCACCGAAAACTGGACTCGTCCGGAAGACGAAGTGCGCGGTTTGATGCGCTTACTCGCTGAAGCTTTGGAGAAAGAAGTTGACGAATTACACAAAAATGGTGTACAATTAAGGCACATCGGGGACCTGACCCCGTTGTCCGAGATCCTCAAAGCACAAATCCAAGCAGCCGTCAATCTAACCCGCGGGAATGACCGGCTGATTGCAAACATCGGATTCAACTACGGTGGACGCCAAGAGATCGTGTCGGCAGTCCGCAAACTCATTCTTGAGGGAGTTGCACCCGAGGATCTCTCCGAGGAGCACATTAGTGACCGGTTATACACGGCAGGACTGCCGGATGTCGACCTGGTGATTCGGACCAGCGGCGAGTTCCGGATTAGCAATTTCCTGCTTTGGCAGTCGGCGTATGCGGAGTACTACATTTCGCCGGCTTATTGGCCAGATTTTGATAAGGACGAGTTCTATCGAGCGCTTAAGGCTTTCAGCGAACGCGATCGCCGGTATGGCGGACTTAAGCAGTCCTAGTTGCAGGCATTCGGTGGCTGGTAGCCCGGCGAAAACTTAATCATAGCAGGTTGTTCTACTGAGACTTTATCTCCCCCAATTCGTGGCTTCCAAAAGCACCAAGTCATAGTAGCTCGGGCAGAGAAGCCCGTTCTGGGAGCATCATCCCCCCAAGTCATAGCTAAGTCATGATCGTATATTGAAACTACGTGGCCCGATCTAACGTTACACAAGCGCCTTACCTTAACCGGTCAGGTCAACAGGCAAGGTAAGGCGAAGGCGCCACGTGTGGCGATGGCGCAACAATCGCAACACCACTGCTTTCGGAATCTGTAGGGGCACGACGCTCTTTTCAGCGGCGGGCTTCCACATCGTTGCTCTCCGTTAAGTCCACATCGTAACGAGGTCAACATGCCCTATTCAAACATTAAGAGGAGGTACACGGGAGTAGATCGGTCTGCAAGTATTGATGGAGACAAGTGGTATCTACGAACGAGTGGGAGTGAACTAGAGCCGGAGGGAAAGAGCATTTGGATAACAAGCGCATAATCAGCGCAGCAATTCTTATACCCGTCGTCACTGCACTTCTGGTCTTGGGGGGATGGCCCTATCGCATACTCGTCATCATTGCAATGCTGGCTGCAGCGACGGAATTTGCACAGATGTTTCGTAGAAAAGGAATTCGGTTGAGTCTTGTGTGGATTTCACTCCTAGCACTGGCATGGCAAGCAGAAATTCTATTTCCCGAGCGCCAAGGATATATGCCGATCGTCACGGTTGTCTTGTTAGGAATGACGTTGCGAGAGCTTTTCGTGAGCCGGCGTAATCCCGAGCAAGCTGATCCGACAGCGCGCTGGGGTCTCACAATAGCCGGCGGCACCTACTTGGGGATCAGCGGAGCTCACTTGATTGGCCTGCGGGCGTTGCCGGGTGGACTTTGGTGGGTACTGACCACCTTTATCATTGTATGGGTCAGTGATTCTGCCGCTTACTTCATAGGACGGCGGTGGGGACGACACAAAATGGCGCCGTCCATTAGCCCTGGAAAGAGTTGGGAAGGGTATGCGGCACAGGTTCTTAGCGGGCCCCTAACTGGCGCCTTTCTAGTATGGCTGTGGCCGACAATGTTTCCCGCAATCGTGAGTCCCGAGCTGACGCTTACCGTCTGGCACGGGTTAGTAATAGGAGGCCTCATTAGCATTCTGTGCCCGGCAGGTGATTTTCTTATCTCTATGATGAAACGGGAGGTGGGCGTTAAGGACACCAGTAATCTAATCCCGGGGCATGGAGGCGTCTTGGACCGGATTGACAGTATTTTGTGGGCCGGAATATTGGCCCATTTATTTGCGCAAGCTTTTGTGCTGTGAGCACGTAATAAGAACCGGAATGTCAGTAGTGTTGATGGCAAATTAATCGCGTTCTGTCGTATGCAGACAGATAGCGCAACTCAGCTTAAAATCTAGGAGGATAAGGTGCATTCGGAAGAGCGAGTTCAAGTAGAAAACGAAGTCGAATACTCGGAAGCCGAGGAGTCGGAAGCCGAGATGATAGTGGAAGAGAGTGAAGAAGGGACAAACGTTAGCACCGCGAGAGAGGCAAAATCCCAGTCTGCCACGTCAACCCGAGGAGGGACGGTGTCGGACAGTGTTACCTTGCGCAAGCTGGATATGGGCGCACTGGAGAAGATGCGCCTCCAGGAACTCCGCGAGTTGGCTCGCGAGTACCGTGTTTCGGGCTATAGCGGACTCAAGAAAGACAACTTGATTTTGCTGTTGCTACGTGCCAAAGCGGAACACGAGGGATTCAGCTTTGGCGGTGGCATCCTTGAGATTACCGACGAAGGGATCGGCTTCCTCCGTTCGTCGCGGTATGCACCAGGAGCTGACGATGTCTATGTTTCGCAGAGTCAGATTCGGCGCTTCGGTCTGCGGACGGGC
Organism: Thermoflexales bacterium; assembly: GCA_007125545.1. Classification (GTDB taxonomy): domain Bacteria; phylum Chloroflexota; class Anaerolineae; order B4-G1; family SLSP01; genus PWVB01. The sequence goes on from SLDA01000382.1 coordinate 11,564, forward strand.
GATATGGTGATCGGCCAGGTTCGCCCGCCGAAAGATACCGAGAAGTATCGTAGCCTGCTGCGCATAGAGGCCGTGAATGGGATGGACCCGGAGCTGGCAAAACACCGTCCGGTGTTTGAGCGCCTCACACCCATCTTTCCGACCGAGCGCTTCAACTTAAACACGGGGCCGAAGATGCTGACTCAACGTCTGCTGGAATTGGTGGCCCCCATCGGGTTCGGGCAGCGTGGACTGATTGTCTCGCCACCCAAGGCCGGCAAGACGATGGTCCTGAAGAAAGTGGCCAATGGTATCTCGGCTAACCATCCCGACACGCACCTGATGGTGGTCTTGATCGGGGAGCGCCCCGAAGAGGTCACGGATATGGATCGCTCGGTTGATGCCGAAGTGATCAGTTCGACCTTCGATGAAGCTGTGGAGCATCAGGCACATGTGGCAGAGATGGCACTGAATCGGGCCAAGCGCCTGGTGGAGATGGGACGTGATGTGGCTATCCTGATCGACAGCCTGACCCGATTGACGCGTGCCTATAACCTGGTCGTGGCGCCGAGTGGACGTACACTTTCGGGCGGTCTCGATCCGGCGGCACTCTACCCACCCAAACGGTTCTTCGGCGCCGCGCGCAACATCGAGGAGGGAGGCAGCTTGACTGTCATCGCCACCTGCCTGGTGGATACCGGGAGCCGCATGGACGACATGATCTACGAGGAGTTCAAGGGTACCGGCAATATGGAGTTGCATCTGAACCGCAAGCTCCAAGAACGCCGCATCTTCCCGGCCTTCGATATTCAACGTTCGGGTACGCGACGTGAGGAGCTCTTACTGGATAAGGAAACCCTCCGTAAGGTCTGGTTGATGCGACGTATGATGTCGCAGATGATGAGCGGAACATCAACACAACCCGGTTACGATATTACCGCTGCTCATGAGGCGCTGCTGGCGCAGATGCGCAAGACGCGCACCAATCGCGAGTTTCTCGACGTTCTGACCCGCGATCTGGCTTAGAGGAGGGTGATCATCGGATGTGACTCGTAACCAAGAAGGGAGATTTATGGCCGAGAGCGAATTCAGACATGACTGTGCCTTCTGTCGTATCGCGCAAGGTCAACAAGAGGCAGAGATCGTTCATCAAGACGACCGTGTGACGGCCTTTAGGGACATCGCGCCCCAGGCACCGACGCACATCGTAGTCATTCCCAATCGCCACATTCCGAGTCTGGAGGCGGCGAACGAGGAGGATGTTGCGTTACTGGGCGCGATGTTCCTGGTCGCTCAGCAGGTTGCCCGGGACGAAGATCTCGATCGCGACGGGTACCGCCTGGTCTGCAATACAGGGCCTGACGCCGGACAAAGCGTGCTGCATTTGCACCTCCATATCCTCGGAGGACGCCGTCTGGGATGGCCACCGGGCTAGCGGAAGCAGTACCCCGCAAGTGCGTTCCGCTTGTCTGTATCAGTAGGCGCCACCCCGCTGGCCTCCGTGCGTTTGCGTGCGTCGCTGATCCTTTTTTGTGCAAGTAAAGTTGCGGTTTCTGTATAAGAGGTTGACAACCCCTACGCAGCCGGTACAATAAGCCCTATGTCAGATTACAGTCAGGAGCGTTTACAGCCGGAATGGGGGAAGCTGAGCATACTACTGGCAATCACCCTGCTAAGCATAGCACTCTTTCGTTTCGTTGAATTGCCGGGTTTGAACTGGGGCGACGTACAAGTCTTTGGTTCGCCTCTGGGGTTTAACTTCGACGGGAGTACGCTCTTAACATTGCTTGTCGTGGGCCTTGTAGCAACCGGAACCCTGTCCATTGTACAGGATCATCCCCAACGAGAGAATCGCGAACGCCCGCTGCTGCTTGCATTGATCACGCCCTCTACGGGGGCGCTTTTAGTGTCCATCTTCCTTGTCCAAGCCACGACCTGGCCTATATGGCTCGCAGCACTTGCTTTAGGCGGTCTGACTATCGGCCTTCTGGTTCACCTTAGCTACCAGGCGCTATCGCCCCAAAGCCCTACCTATCCGGGCGCGCGTACGCTCCTCAATATCGTGAACTACTTGATGGGATTTGTACTCTTCAGCCTGAGCTTGGGCCAGCAAGAGCGTGCGCTGGTAACCGCGCCTGCGATTCTGATACTCAGCGGACTCCTAGCCATCGAGTTGCTCAGCGCCACTGGAGCCCCTACAGGGCAGGTCCTGCTCTATGGGGGCACGATAGCGTTGCTCGAAAGCGAATTAGCGTGGGTCCTCGGCTACTGGCCTATTTCCACGTGGACGGCAGCGACAATGCTCACATTGGGGCTCTACATCTGGACTGGGATCGGATACCAACATCTGCTGGGACGCCTAACACAGCGCATAATCTTGGAATTCGCAATAATCGGACTGCTAATGTTTGTTCTGGTATTATGGATTCGTCCCTGAAATGGGAATATATCTCGCTCCAAATAGTCTGCTATCATAGGAACTTTTCGAGCATTCTGAACTAGGAAGTGGATAGTGAAAAACGAAAAGAGTAAGTCTATCGCCGAAAAACTCAGTCCCCGCATCGCTGGCCTTGAGACTCTAGCGTACAATTTCTGGTGGTCCTGGCATCGTCCGACTCGGGACCTCTTCAAGCAAATGGATCGCACCTTGTGGCGAACAACGCGCCATAATCCGGTACGCATTCTCCGGGACATGCCCGTAGAACGCCTCAAGGATCTTACGAAAGATCCAACATTCCTGCGCGACTATGACGCCGTGATGATGGAATTGGATCGGGAGATCAAAAACGGCCACCTTTGGTACAAGCAAACCTATCCGGAGTTGAGCCAGCATCACATCGCTTACTTCTCCGCGGAATTCGGCCTGCACAGCTCACTGCCGATTTACTCCGGTGGTCTGGGGGTTTTGTCTGGAGATCACACCAAAGAAGCCAGCGACCTCGGTCTGCCCTTTGTCGCCGTGGGCTTTCTTTATGAACAAGGTTACTTTCGCCAGCGGCTTGATCACAGCGGATGGCAAGAGGCGATCTATCCGCCGCTCAATCCCCAAGAGGTTGCACTGCGACAAATGACGCCGGAAGAGGATGACTGTGGAGCTATCCTTGTCGACGTCGGAGACCGGACAATCTGTCTGCAGCTCTGGGAGGTTCAAGCTGGACATGCGCGTCTCTATTTGATTGATGCCGGTTTAGAGGAGAATGCGCCCTGGGATCGGCAGTTGACAGCCCGGCTTTACGGCGGCGATCGCGAGATGCGTATCCAGCAGGAGATCCTGCTGGGCATCGGTGGAGTACGTGTGCTACGAGCTCTCGGTATCGAGCCGAAAGTCTGGCACATCAACGAAGGGCATTCAGCTTTTATGGTCCTCGAACGACTTCGGGAGTACGTCGCCGAAGGCATGAGTTTCCGGCAAGCACAGGATTACGTGCGGGCCAGCACCGTTTTCACAACACATACGCCCGTACCGGCCGGTCATGACGCCTTCGATTTCGGCTTGATCGACAAGTATTTTCACGGATACTGGGCGCAGTTAGGACTGAGCCGCGACGAGTTCTTGGCTTTGGGAAGCCACGACCCTGGCTATGGCGCGGCCTTTAATATGACCAAGCTCGCGCTTCAGCTTGCCGGTCAGTCCAATGGCGTGAGTGAGTTGCATGGAGAGGTCAGCCGCCAGATGTGGCAGGGCTTATGGCCGGACCGTCCGGTCGATGAAGTACCCATCGGCCACGTTACCAATGGGGTGCATCTCTCGTCGTGGACGGGTGAAGCTATGCACCGGATCTATCGCAAGTATATCAGCCCTGACTGGGTGCGCCGTCAGGATGACGCGCTACTCTGGGCGCGGGTCGAGGAGATTCCTGACGGGGAGCTGTGGGAAGCGCACGTCTTTCTCAAGCGCAAGATGTTCTCCACGATCCGTGAACGCGCCCGTCACGACTGGATTACGCGGGCCACACCCCCGGAGCAACTGCTGGCCTCGGGTATCTTCCTCGATCCGAACGCACTGACGATTGGATTCGCGCGACGCTTCGCGACTTACAAACGCGCCAATCTGATCTTCCATGATCTCGACCGTCTGCTGCGGCTGATCCACGACCCCTACCGGCCCGTGCAAGTGATTTTTGCGGGGAAAGCGCATCCGGCCGATGATCCCGGCAAGCTACTATTGCAGCAGCTCTACAACTATGCCCGTGACTCGCGATTCGGCGGTCGGATCGCCTTTGTAGAGGACTACGATATGCACGTGGCCCGCTACTTGGTTCAGGGCGTCGACGTCTGGCTCAATACCCCCAGCAAGCCGAATGAAGCTAGCGGCACCAGTGGTATGAAGGCCGGGTTCAATGGTGTACTCAACTTGAGCATTCTCGACGGATGGTGGGCGGAAGCTTATAATGGCCGCAACGGATGGGCCATTGACTCCGGCGTAACGAGCAATGATGGGTATGTTCAGGATGTGGCGGATGCTCAAGCGCTCTACAGACTCCTTGAGGAGCAAGTGGTCCCGCTCTACTATCAGCTGGATCGGGACTATGTACCGCGGGGTTGGGTGGCGATGATGAGAGAGGCCATCCGCACCATCGGTCCACAGTTCTCCATGCGCCGGATGGTGAAGGAGTATACGGACAGGTACTACGTGCCCGCGATCATGGCTTCGCAGCGGCTCGAATCGGAAAGCGAGACACTGGCAGTAGCCTCGATCCTGGACTGAGTCCCGTCCGGGATC
>SLDA01000335.1 GCA_007125545.1 Thermoflexales bacterium
CTTCAGAACTTCCTATCGAAGAACCCATCGCTAATCGAACCGGACCTCCACTTGTATGAGGAGGAGGGGATTACAGGTCTGGAGTTCCCGGTCGGTAACCGCCGAATAGACATCCTCGCACTGGACAGGGAGAATGGCTATGTCGTCATCGAGCTTAAAGTCTCCCGTGGCTATGACAGAGTTATAGGACAACTGCTGCGCTACATCGCCTGGATTCAGCACCATCATGCGGAGCCTGGTCAGAATGTACGGGGCATCATCATTGCCAGGGAAATCTCAGAAGACCTGCTGCTCGCCTGTTCGCAGCTAGACAACGTTGATCTATACGAGTACCAGCTGTCGGTTTCGCTTCGCCCGGTGGCGTTGACTTACTAGGCCAAAGGCTATGGAACAGGAGCTCGCTTAGCCCATCGCTGCTCAGGTCAAAGGTCGTCACATTTGAGCCTGCGTAAAGGATGGCAGGCCGGCACTACTCGAATCGTGCTTGCCGTGGTCTCGGCTACCGTCTTCACCTGCCCCTGGTAGACCCTACTACCGCACTGAGCAACGCGTTGGGCACGAGTACCGGCGACTTGAGGTACCGCTGAATCCGTGTAGACTCTCCCCTACTAACACTCAGCCCAGAGGTGGGACCGACCATCCCGCCCACTCAAAACCGAAAGGAGACCCTATGCACGACGACCGCAACGAAAACCCATCCGCACCGGACTCCAACCCACGACCGGCTCCCCGCGAAACCGCAGATGAGGGCCTGCTCAGTGCCCGCGATGCCGAAACCCTCCCCTTTACCGAGACCGATCCCTGGCGCGTACTCCGGATCCAATCCGAGTTCGTCACCGGGTTCGATACACTGGCAGGCCTCGGCCCCGCCGTCACCATCTTCGGCTCGGCCCGCACACCCGAGGACGAACCCATCTACCAGGCGGCGGTGGAAACCGCCCGCCTGCTGGCCGAGGACGGCCTGGCCATTATTACCGGCGGCGGACCGGGCATTATGGAAGCCGCCAACCGCGGTGCCCGGCTCGGCGAGGGTGTGTCGGTGGGCTTTGCCATCGAGCTGCCCTTTGAGGAGGCCGTCAATCCCTACCTCGACATCGCCCTGCACTTCCGCTACTTCTTCGTCCGCAAGACCATGTTCGTCAAGTACGCCCAGGCCTTCGTGATCTTCCCGGGCGGCTTCGGCACCATGGACGAGCTCTTCGAGGCGCTCACGCTCATCCAGACCCGCAAGATCCACAACTTCCCCGTCATTCTCTACGGCTCCGACTACTGGCGCGGGCTCCTGGACTGGCTGGACACCACCATGGCCGCAAAAGCCAACATCTCGCCCGGCGACCTGGGACTCTTTATCGTGGCCGACTCTCCCGAAGAGGTGCGCGACAGTCTCGCCGAGACGATGATCTTGCCCGGCAGGTGAGCCGCGCAGAATGTCATAATCCCGCCTGCTGTCAGTTGCGGCCCGGATAGGCCGGATCTATCCGGGCCTCGCACTCTGAACGCTCCCCGCGAGGCTGCGTCCCGGGGAGATCAAAGCACATTCAAGGAGGTCAACCATGTTAACCCTTCGACCCAAACCTGAAAGCACCCCCCGTAAGCGGCGCCGCATCGCCATCCCACTGCTCTCACTGCTACTGCTCGTGGGGTTGCTCGGCGCCCTCGCGCCCGTGGGCCACCCGGCGCACGGCGCGCCAACCCTTCCGCCCGGCGCCATCGATATCAGTGACGTCCCCCGCGACGTGCACCGGCGCGCTGCCCGGCACCTCGAGGAGGTGCGCGGCACCGAGATGGCGCCCGGCTGGGAGAGCGCCACGCTCGACCGGCTCGTGCGTCCCCTCTACCGGCCCGACGACGAGGATGAACCCGCCTATTACGAGTTCTCCGTCTTCATCATCGCCGAGAAGCGCTACGCCGGTTTCATCATCGCCGCGGCCAACGAGAACGACTTTCCCATCGCCCACTGGAGCGATACCGGGGACCCGCCCACCGTCGTTCTCCAGCGGGAGTCGGGGCCCACCGGCTACTTCGCCGAGCGCTTCTACAAGCTCGACACCCTCTCCTATGTCGGTGTGGACTGGATGAACGAACTCGCCGCCTACCTGGGCGATATCCCACCCCGAATCGAGGGACTCACCGTAGAGATGCTCCATGAGGAGCCCGAGATCACGACCACCGGCTGGATCATCGACGATCCGCCCGCCGACGACGAGGATGCCGGCGAGGTCACGGAGTCCGAGGTCATCACCGGCCCAGTGGGTCCGCCCGACGGCCTCGTCATCTCCGGCTGGGAGTCGTGGGAGCAGTTGCAGTCGGAGTATGCCGACACCTACGCCTTCTTCCTGGAGCAACAGCGGCGCGAAGCCGCGCCCCTCTGGGAGGCCGAGGCGCTCGACCTCAGCCACGGCATCGTGCTGCGTAAGGATCAGGTCTACGAACTGGCGCTCCTGTGGGGAGCAGCGGAGCCCCCACAACTGGAGGGTCCCGGCGCTGACTACATCGACACGCGGATGGTGACGCAAGCCTACGGCCTGCCCGGCCTGTTCGAGATCACCGTCGCAAGCAACGTGCCCTATGGCTTCACACCCTTCACCGTCACCCTGACCTACGACAACGCCGTGCACGAGACCGTCCGTTTCCAGATCGTCGACCTTGCTCACGCCTATCTGCCACTGGTTATGGCTGGTGGAAGCGGTGGCCTCGCTGTGAGTTCGTCCGAAGTGACACCGTTTGACGTCAGCGAGCCGGCCTCGCTCGACGCTGGCGAGCCGGCCTCGCTCGACGCTGCCGAGCCCGCCTCGGTGCAGTCCTGGTCGGCCTGGCGCTACTTCCGTGCGGGCGCCGACGACCACCAGCGGATGTACACGCAGATCGCCGCCGGGACGCCGCCCAACGACTCCAACTGCGTCAGCGGCTGCGGACCCACCGCCTGGGCCATGCTCTTCGGGTGGGCCGACTATCAAGCCAGCCTGGGCACGGCCCGCTGGGCGCCGCGCTGGGGCATCTACCGTGTGAACGGCGGGCGCGGCGCCGATGCCGTCGCGCCGGAAAATATGGACGCCGGCGTGCGCAACATGATGTGGGAGATCCGCGAGGATGTGGGCACCTACTGCGCCCCGTGGCCCTGGACCGGAATGGCCGCGACCAACCCGTGGAATATGAAGGACGCCAACGACTACCTGCGGGGCCGGACCGGCGCCCGCGCCTTCACCGAGTACAGCCGGGTGGGCCGGCGGCTGGACAAGTTCCGTGTCGCCGCCCGAGACGCCATCGTCCAGGACAGGACGCCGGCCGTCATCGGCACCGGCTGGCTCACCCACTACCCGCTGGCCTACCGGTACCGCTGGCGCTCGCGCGAGAGCTGCGGCTGGTTCAGCTGCTCCACCACCTACGAGCGCGAGTTCTACGTCAACCAGGGCTACGGCGGATCCGGCGACGGTTGGATCCCCGCCAAGACCTGGTTCGTCGGCGAGATCCGGCCGTAACGGGTGATTGACTCGGAGGAGCGGATGCCGGTTCGGCGTCCGCTCCTCCTGTCAGCGTGGTGGCGCGCCCGGGCGGAAACGCCGCTGCCGGCGGGAACGCTATCTCAAGTCAGACCGGCAAACAGATCGACGAGGTTGCCGTCAGGGTCCTCGATGACGGCATACCGCTGACCCCAGAAAGTATCCCACGGAGCCTTATGCCCGCGATAGCCGGCACCAATCACCCGCTGATAGAGCCGATCCACGTCCGCCGGACTTGCGCACTTGAACGCCAGCACCATCCGGTGTCCCTGCGCTTCAGGCCACTCACTGTGGATCCTCTTCATCAACTCGACGGTGTCCCAGGCGATTCGAAAACCCCCGAGCGTCGTTAATTCGACGTGAGCTTCGGTATCTGCGTCTGGAGAGATATCCAGATCAAGAAGCCTGTAGAACTGGAGCGAAGTCTTCATATCACGAACGACGATTCCCACGAGGTCTGGTTCTGCCATGTCCCACTCCTTCATCTCTTTTCTAGGCTGCCGTACCTCTGCAGCGCCCACAGGAACTGAACCCTCAGTGAGCCTTTCAGCCACCAGGGCACCCGCTCCCACACCTTGGACTCTTCTCATCTCCAATCCGGCGTCCAACTGCCGTCGGCTTGCTGCGCATCGCCAAGGTCGTCCGTTCGCCGCCATCCGCCCGCAACTCTCGGCATCCGCAGACACTCTCCACCTTAACGGCGCACCTGACGGGCATCATGAACGCCACCGCATCACGCTTCGAGGCAAAGGTGGCCGGGAAGACGTCGATGTGCAGGCCCACCCCGGCGTCATAGATCCAACCGAGTTCCTGGACCAGCCGGTAGGGGTCATCGCGCCAGAACTGGCCCCACTGCGCCGCGAAACTGTCCAGCTCGAAGACCAGCCATCCCGCCTGCCGGATCGGGATCGAGAAGAGGGCCTCACCGGCGAGAAGGGCGTCCGCCCCCACCGCCGTATCCTTCGCGCCGAGCGTGTAGCGGTAAGCCCCCTGCGTGGCGGCCTTGTCGAAGGAAGCGACGCCGTAGAGCGTGGCGTCCTCGCCGCCGAGGCGGCGCAGCGCCTCCCATCGACCATCCAGCCTCACGGCATCGAAGATCCCGCCACCCGACGCTGTGATACTGGAAACGCCCGTGATCGTGAAGGCGGGCCACTCTTGGTACGTCGTCAGATACTTGATGGAGCACCTCCTTACATTGAGTAAGCACAATCCTCCCGGCTAGGCGCCTGCAAACAGCCGGTCCATGGCCCCCAAGGTAGTCACCATGTC
>SLDA01000469.1 GCA_007125545.1 Thermoflexales bacterium
ATGCCTCGCAAGTCGGCACCACCCATCGCCCCGGTATAATCGGGCATAGGCGCGGTCAGGGAGGTACTGTCGCGAGGATCGTGACCTGCGATGGCTTGCAGCACAAGCGCAGCATCCCGTACGTCGCGGGTTAGCGGACCGATGCTGTCAAAGGAAGAGGCGAGAGCGAGCAAGCCGTAGCGCGAGACCCTTCCATAGGTAGGCTTCAGCCCCGTGACACCGCAAAAACCTGCAGGCATGCGGATTGAGCCCCCTGTATCCTCCCCGAGGGCAAAGAGTCCCATCTCCGCCGCTACTGCCGCTGCCGACCCACCGCTTGAGCCCCCCGGCACGCGCGTCAAATCCCAAGGATTGCGGGTGTTGAAGAAAGCGGAGTTCTCACAGGAGGATCCCATACCGAACTCGTCCATGTTCTGCTTGCCGATCAGAACAGCCCCGGCAGCGCGCAGCCGTGCGATTACTGTGGCGTCATAGCGCGAGACATAGTCCTCAAGAATGCGGGAAGAGCAGGTCGTGCGGATCCCCTTTGTGGAGAGGCAGTCCTTAACGCCGTACGGGATACCCGTGAGAGGCGGCGCATCCGTGCCGCGCAGGCGTTCATCCGCCGCGGCTGCCTCAGCCAGCGCCTCCTCTTCACAAACCGTCACATACGCCTGTATCTGGGGATCCACTGTCCGAATGCGGTCCAAGACCGCACGCGTCAGCTCCACCGAGGTAATCTCGCCGCTACGCAGCAAGTCACGCGCTTCGTGAATGGTCAACGTGTGTAATGCCATCCCGCCTCCCTATGCCTCGTCCGTATCAGGACCGCTCAACACCACCGGCACCCGCACGAGCCCATCCTGGTGTTGGGGCGCGTTAGCCAGGAGATCGTCTCGGGGCATCGAAGGCTGAACCACATCTTCACGCAGCCGCTCACGCGGCAACTGAGGATGCTGATAGGGGGGAATGCCTTCCACATCGACCTCGGCCAGACTATCGAAGTAGTCGACAATCGTGCTTAGCTGCGCACTGAACACCTCGACCTCCTCGTCGGTCAGGGCGAGCCGTATCAGGTAGGCGATGTTGCGAACTTGCTCGCGATCGATCATCGCGCCCCCTTCGTCTGGTGTTCCAGGCAACTCTGCAGCCGGTCTCTCGGGTAATTTCTCAGTCATCTTCTGAGGTGGTTTCTCAGTCATCTTCCTCTCCTCTTCCTAACGCTGCATCCTATGCGCCGCCGGCATGACCTGGCGCCCTTCAGCGGTTTGGTTCCCAGGGCCCGCGGGCGGCGTCACACGAACATGGACCTCACTCAGCTGCTCTTCCGACACTTGCGCCGGTGCCTGCATTAACAGGTCGGAAGCCTGACGCGTTTTCGGAAAGGCAATCACATCACGAATCGTGCCGGCGCCGGCTAACATCGCCACTAACCGGTCGATGCCCAGAGCCAGCCCCCCGTGAGGCGGCGCGCCGTGCTCAAACGCCTCCAGCAGGTGGCCAAAGCTTGCCTCTGCCGCTTCGGCGGTATAGCCCAGTAGCTCAAGCACCTGCTCCTGCAGCTCGCGCCGGTGAATGCGAATTGAACCCGAGCCCAACTCCCAGCCGTTACAGACCAGATCATAGCAGTTGGCACGCACCGCAGCGGGATCAGTCTCCAACAGAGGGAGGTCCTCAACCCGTGGGTGCGTAAACGGGTGGTGCTCGGCCTCCCACCGCTCCGCGTCTGCATCCCACTTAAAGAGCGGAAAGTCTACAATCCAGGCGAAGGCCAAGGTATTGGGATCAGCTGGATCAGTGCGCAGGTCCGGCTTATCTGTCCCATAGCGAGCCATCGCTTGATCATAGGTCAGGCGTGGGAAGGGGGTAACTATGGTCTTCTCGGGCTGAGCCGCACGCACGACGGCAACCACCAGTGCCTCGACCATGTTTAAGACTTCTTCCTGGCTCACAAAGCTCATCTCCAGATCCAACTGCGTAAACTCGGGCTGCCGGTCGGCGCGGAGGTCCTCATCTCGGAAGCAGCGGGCAATCTGGTAATAACGGTCGATCCCGGCGACCATCAGCAACTGCTTCATCTGCTGTGGTGATTGGGGCAGCGCATAGAACTCGCCTGGATGGACGCGGCTGGGCACGAGGTAGTCGCGCGCGCCCTCGGGCGTGCTCCGGGTGAGTACCGGCGTCTCCACCTCAAGGAATCCTGCGGCGTCGAGGAGATCACGCATCGCCTTCACCACTGTGTGGCGGAGACGCAAGTTGCGTTGTAGTTCGTCGCGGCGCAGGTCCAGATAACGATAACGCAGGCGCAGCGCCTCGTCCGCGCTCTTGACATCTTCCATCGAGAAGGGAAGCTCGGATGCCGCATTGAGCACCGCAATCTCGTCCGCCGCGACCTCAATCGCTCCGGTTGCCAGAGCGGGGTTCTCTGTCCCCGTTGGGCGCGCGCGTACGACTCCGCGCAGTGCGATAACATACTCATCACGTAAGGCGTGGGCCAGTTCGTGCGCCTGGGTCGCGCGATTGCGATCGAAGACGACCTGGACGACCCCCTCCCGATCCCAAAGATCGAGAAAGATGATGCGACCGTGATCACGTCGCGTCCGTACCCACCCCATCAGCGTAACTTGCTGATCCACATCCTCTCCCCTCAACGCGCCACACCTATGTGTCCGTTTCTCCATCCCACACCTCTCCTTCACCAGGCTGATAAACAAAACCACGGGCGCTCACGTGTTGCCGTGGCCTGGATCGAGGTGGAACAAAAAAAGCCACGGGCAACTCGTGCGCCCGTGGCTTGGATCTTTGGCTAGTCGGATTTATTTTACGACTGATCCTCCCACAGGCGCACGCCGGGATTATTGTTCTGCTGGTTCTGATTGGCCTGCAAAATCCCGAAAAGCATCACGCGTCGTCTCCTGTGAGAGTATGACAGCATCCGTACACGGACACCGTCCTAAAAATTACTGTCCAAATTATAAAGAGTGTGTCATGATTGTCAAGCGCAGTCTGCAAGAAGGGTGCGCGTCATTTTTCCGCAAGCGCTTCGATTCGGGCCGGTGTCTGCCCCAGCAGACTGGGGGCCCGTGCCCGTCTGCTCTACGGTCTCTGACCGCCTGCAGTGCCGTGCGACCAGAGACGGTCAGAGGCCGCGGAGCAGAGCGGCACGGGCCAGCCCCGGCAGACCGGGGCCGAGACCGGCCGCAACAGAACTGAGGCAGCGGCCTGATGCGGAAAAATGACGCGCACCCCTGCAAGGAAGGAACTCAGAAAAGGCAGTATATTGGCCCAGAAACCCCAAGTCCGGTCATTCCGCTGCTTTGGATCGTGGTCGATGATCAGAATCTATAGTGCGCACCTCGCTGTGCGCACCATGCAACAGGCGAGGCTCAGGCCCCAAAAAGACCCCCGCCCGCGATGATGAAGTCGTATGTACGGCCTGAGAAAGTCACTTCATCCCGGCGTCGTGCAGGATCCTCTCCGTCGTCAGACGCGCAGAGAGCAACACAATGGGTAGCCCGGTGCCGGGGTGCGTGCTGGCTCCCACGAAATAGAGATTGTTATAACGGCGGTGGCGATTCTGCGGGCGCAAATAGCCGACTTGGAGGAAATTGTGGCTCAGCCCAAAAGCGGCGCCCTTGGCCAGATTATAGAGCTTCTGCCAGGTCGGCGCCGTGAAGACCTCTTCGAACTTCAGGTGATCGTCAAGATCGTTGACGCCCAACTCCTCCAGGCGAGAGAGTACGGTGGCACGCGCCTGCGCCGTTATGGCATCCCAGTCCTGCGGCGTCTCATCGCTGATGTGCCCGACCGGCACCAAGACCGTGAGTGTGTCTTGGCCTGCGGGAGCAGCATCGGGATCGGTGCGCGCGGGAGCATGAACGTAGAAACTGATGTCGTCCGGCAGCCCATGTTCGTTGAAAATGCGGTCGAAGCTGCCCTTGTAATCGTTTGAGAGGAATACATTGTGGTGCTGGATCTGCGGGTATTCCTTGTCGACACCCCAGAAAAACATCAGCGCCGAGCACGTGTATTTGAGCCCGTTGAGACGCCGGATGGCCGATTCATCACGAGGCAACAGCTGCTCGTACACATAAGGCAAGTCCGCGTTAGCCACCACCACATCGGCCTCGACGCGCTCGCCTCCGACCAACTCCACCCCGGTCGTCCGCCGGCCGTCCACGAGAATGCTCGACACGGGCGTGCTGTAGCGGATGGTGACGCCTTGGGCCTCGACGATCTCGGTGAGCGTCTCAACTGCGCGGTAGAGCCCGCCTATGGGGAACCAGACGCCATTGACCATCTCCGTATACTGGAGCAGCGAATAGGTCGCCAGCGCCTCATAGGGGCTCAGGCCCAGATACATATCCTGAAAGGTGAAGGCTGCGCGGAGGTGCGGATCCTTGAAGTAGCGCGAGACGCTGTCGTAGTGCTTGAGCAGCGCCTTAAGTTCGAAGAGGAGGGGAAAGTTCTTGGGGCTGAAGTACTGGGCGATGTTGTAGAAGTTGCGTCCGACGAAGTACTGAATCGACTTGTGGTAGTTGCGGTGACCCTCAGCAAGATATCGCAGGAATGCGTGGAAGCTACCCGGTTCGACAGCCTCTAGCTGCGTCTGCATATCATGCATGTTGGAACTCAACGATATCTCAAAGCCGTCACCAAAGCGCACCCGATAGGTTGGATCGATGCGCCGCAGGTCAAGGTGCTTCGCCATGCTCTCGCCCAGAGCTGCGTAGGTCTCCTCGAAAATCTCGGGCATAAGAAATAGCGTTGCCCCTGTATCGA
>SLDA01000248.1 GCA_007125545.1 Thermoflexales bacterium
ACAGCCCCCTCTAGGGTGCCGTGTTATCCTCCTCCGAAACTGCTCCGAACCGCCACACCGGCGGCTGCCGCAAGTCCTCCCGGTGGCGCCACAGCACCAGCAGCACATTGCCCACCCAGACAGCAAGCAGCGCCGGATCCGGACGCCAGACAACGAGATACAGCCCAACGGCGAGCAGCCCCAAAGTGACGGCCCAACCGGGTCTCCGCTGCAGCAGATAGCCGAGGCTCATAGCTGCTGTGCCAATCGCGGCAGCTACCCCGTAGGTAAGCCCGATCCAGATGCCCCCGGTAACCGCGACGCCTTTGCCGCCCCGTCCCCTCAGGAAGGGTGAGAAGAGGTGGCCCACGATGGGAGCCAGAGCAATGGGCACGATCTCAAAACCGTGGATCTCCAACACGACGTAAGCGAGCGCGACCGGTAGGGCACCTTTGAGCATGTCGAGAAAAGCTGCCAGAAACCCTAACCCTGTGCCTCCCGCCCGCAGGACGTTCGTGGCGCCCGGGTTTCCGTCGCCATAGCGGCGGATGTCCGTACCGAGCGTCAACTTGCCGAGGAGCAAAGAGAAGGGAATGGCGCCCGAAAGAAATGCGAGGATCGTCCAGAGCACGATCTGGGCCAGATTGGTATGAACCATCATAGCCTCTCCGGGGGCCACCGCACAGAGGAGGAAGAGTCCCATTCCCACGAATCCGCTGATGCCAGGTCCGGGAAGGCGCCAGAAGAAGAGCTGTCCGGTGGTCTCCAGGCCCCAGGTAAGCCCATAGACCAGGAGTAAGGGTGCGATGGGGAGAGCCGCGACCAGGGGGTCACGCGCTGCCGTCCATGTGATCAATGCCGAAGCGGCGAACCAGCCGGCGTAGTTGATCCACGGAATCCCGAAGTAGCGGGGTCCCTGATTCCGCTCGGACCAGATCCACAGCTTCCAGTTCACCATCTGGGGATCCAGGAAGAGATCCCATACCGTGAACGCCAGTGTCGCGGCAAGCACGTAACCCATGCCCGTAGTCGCGTGGATCGCGGCCCCTACAGCCCACGCGGGAGGCAGCATCATCAGCCAGGCGACCGGAATCAGCACGGGCACGTGCACGAGCTGCGGCTGTAGCCGTGTCGTGTACGCGTAATGCCCGAAGGGAAAGCCGGTGCGCGAGCCGACCAGCTCGACCGCCCACGTCAGCACGAGCACGATGAGAACCGTCCTGACCGTTGTCTCCGCTCCCCAAGCTGGTGCGACGATGGCCACGACCGTGGCCGCCTGAAGCAGGACGCTGGCCATTATCCCCTTTATCAGAACCTTCTCGCCCCAGATCCGGCGCAGGATCGGAATGCTGATCATGGTTAGGACCCAGGCGACCAGGAACACCTGGGCCGGCGGTGATAGCCCCAGTGCTGTAAGCCAGCGCGTCACGGCGGGCATCCGCTCTCGCTCACCTGCCCCCGCGGGTCAGCAGCGGCTGGATATCCGCACCGACCTCCATCCCCGCATAGTGGCCCGTCTGCGAGAAGAGCGTTCGTCCCTCTCGTCGTGCGTCCAGGGCGACATCGATCCGGGCGCTAAGCGTCTCAGGCACCCGGCGGCCCATATCCTCTTTACCGGGACCGCGTAGGTGCCCTGACTCCGCCCGGTGACCCGTGAGCGTTAGCCGGTAGACGGAGTCCTCGATCACCCAGTTCACCATCTGATCTGTGACGGCAAGGTGGCGCGTAACTGCGCCCGTGTAGGTTGCGAAGCGGTAGAGGGTGCCTTGCCACAAGAGACCGACGATGAAGCCAGGAAAGCTGGAGCCGAGCCATGGAATCATAGCGATGGACGCCGTGAGGCAGGTGCCCGCCCTCACCGTCCCGGGCTGTCCGAAGTGGTTGCTCTGCATCCATACCCAGCCCGAGGGGAAGGACTGACCCCAATCCTTCTCAATATAGCCCCGCCCGCCGTCGAAGGTGACCGGACCACGGCCCGTCTCCAATTGCCCACTCAGTGCGTGATCCAGGCTCACGACGCCGTGATAGCATTCCATCCGCGGTACCCATGAAAAGGGTCCCATAATGCCCGGCGCGGGCAGCGTGATCGGCCAGGGCCGTACTCCATGGAAGGCCACCTTGCCCTGCAGCGGCAGCTCGGTTCCCGATAGGTCCAGGCTCATCTCCTCAGCGGTGAAGTGGTTGGGGCCGACGTGAACGTCGAGTGTCGTCTCGGCGGCGTGGAAGGCGTCCACGGGATAGCGCCGGTAGATCGTCTGACCGGTGACCCCGTCCAGGACCTGTACGAAGCTGTGCGGGCCGCCCTCGCCCCTGCCCAGCGAAATGCCGGGAATCACCGCATAGCGATGTGTCTCCGTTGCATCCACGATCTTGAAGTACCATCCTTCGAAGAACGGGGGAGACTTTCCTCGCCCGTGGTATCCCTCGGGATGCAGGGCCCTCTCGATGAATGAACTCATCTCCTATGCCTCCTCTCGGTATGAGCATCCGTGCCGCGCTATCGCTAGCCGGTAGGCCTCGTCGGTGAACTGGCGGCAGAAGGTGTCGACCGCCGCTTCAACCTCGCTCCATGCCGGTGCATCCGCCTGTACGAGGTCGTGTCCGGCAACGAGTTCGTAATAGGTCAACCGTCCCCCCAATTGCGTGAGTAAGTGCCGGGTGTAGGCGGGCCTCGCCACCTCGTCATCGCTCCCTTGCAGAACCAGGGTGGGGACGCCAATGCGTGCCGCGACCTGGCGCGCGTGTTTTCCCAACCGGTCCAACTGTCCCAAGAGCCGGGTCGGCACCTCGATCCGCCGCATCTCTGCCTGCACGTTGGGATCGTCAATATCGAGTCCGGGCATGAACTCGAGGATGCCTGCTCGTATCTCTTCGCTGTTCGGTCCCGTGTCGAAGTCAACGTCCTTGAAAGGGCGCATGCGCCTAACGATGAGTTGCAGTAGGGGGCCGAAGAGCCGCAACCACATATTGTCCAGGGGCAGCCGGATGAAAGGTGAGATCAGAACTAGCCCGCACGGCCGGCAATCACCCTGCCCCCGGTCGGCCGCCACCTCCGCGAGAATCCGGAGGGCGACCGCACCGCCCATGGAGTACCCCACGACCAGAACCGGGCTGTGGGTGGCCCGAAGCCGATCCAGGCACTCTCGTGCTCTCGTGACCCAGGCGTCAGCATCCGTCTCGAAGAGCTGATCGATCTCGGCGCCATGACCGGGAAGCAGGGGGGCGTCTACGGTCCAGCCCATGCGGTGGAGCTGCTCCGCCAAGGGCAGCATCTCGGCTGGGGTTCCGACCATGCCGTGCAGCAGCAGAACGGCTCCCTCCCCACCTGCTCGGTAGAAGGCACGGTGCTCCGGTCCGGCGAAAACCCGCCGGAAGGCATCCATATAGCCGTCTGTCCGCGCGCCGGCTGGCGTGGTCATGGCATCAGGAGGGCGTGAATCAGGTCGAAGATCAGTAAGAATCCGCCCTGTACCACGATCCCCCAGCCACTTCCCCGCCAGAAGCGGTGGTTGCTTCCCCTGCGGCCCTTTGTGGCGGCCAGCACAATCCCGCCCGCGACGTAACCTATATCCAGTCCCGTGTTGATCCACAGTATACGTCGCAGCTTTGTGCGCGCCTCGGACTGTTGCCCGGGCTCGTGCGCGTTGGGCTGTGCCACCTTCTGATGGGTCTGCCGGAGCCCGAGTCCCGCGATCACGGCGTCAATCAAGCCCCAGCCTGCGCACTGTGTGCCGAACCCTCTCCAAACCGGGTCGGCCAGGAGTGCTAGCGCTGAACCCAATCCCACACTCAATCCGCTCCACGCTAATAGACGCCGGGAGAGCGCGGCCTGAAATTGCCAGATATCAGTCTTCGGTTGCATCGGATCTCCCCTCTCGCTACCTAGTTTTAGACTACTCGGTTTCCCGAATCAGGGAAACCGCACACGCAGCCACGCCCGCAGGAAAGGCAGGGGCGGAACAGAGGCCATCAATGCCAAGTTCTCGCCCCAACCACCTTCTTCATCGAGAAAGCGAAAGATGCGCTGTACCGGATTCCTGCGGAAGAGCTGTGCGAACACCGGTGCCCCCAGGTCGCCGCGATCCTGAAGGATATCGAGCAATATCGCATCGAAGGTCCGGTAGCGGCTCGGAGCTTTGGGGAGGTCGAAGGGGTGCCCGTGACGTTGCAGTGATCGCGTGACTGCCACGGCATCTCGCTGGATGCGATCGAACGCGTAACCGCTAGAGGCTTTTACCCGCCCGCCGCGTGTGCCCGTGTTCAGCACCCGCTTGCCCGTCCGGCGCGGAAAGGGCTGGTCCGTCATCGGAATCAGGCTCCGCTCCTCCTCCAGTATGTGATAGCGCTCCAATCCCAGAGCACCGCTCAGGTACTCGCGCAAGGCTATCTCGTACTCGGCGAGCGGCAGCAGCCGGTTCGAGAAGAGCGTATACTCCACGAGGGCGCGCCGCTCGGAGAAGGGCAACACGTAGAAGAAACGCATCGCACCCCGCTGCGCGGTGCGAAAGTCAAACAGGGTCGGCAGCTCTGGATTGAAGGCCGGCCTGTCGGTTTCGATCTCCCACCCCAAGAAGTGCTGAACGAGGGCGTGAGTTCGCCCGGATGGCGGCGCGTTCCCGGCAACTACCTGTCCGCCGGGCAGGTAGCTGTCGGGCCTATACCGGCTGTCGAAGAGCCAACGTCCACGATAAGGAAGCTCGTTAACCGAGATCTCCACAAAGC
Organism: Thermoflexales bacterium; assembly: GCA_007125545.1. Classification (GTDB taxonomy): domain Bacteria; phylum Chloroflexota; class Anaerolineae; order B4-G1; family SLSP01; genus PWVB01. The sequence continues at coordinate 4,702 of SLDA01000248.1, forward strand.
CCTCGTCCTCCGCGAGCGTCTCGACCGTCCCACGCTGGAATTGCACGTTAGGGCG
>SLDA01000176.1 GCA_007125545.1 Thermoflexales bacterium
CACTTCGGTTCCATTTCCCACCTTGTTCTTGATACCCTGCAAGGGCGTGACCGAGCTTGACGGGAAACCGTTATAGTTGCCCAATAGCACGATCTCGTCGTCGGCGTTGGGGCCGATGACCGCAATCTTCTTCAGGTCTCTGGATAGCGGGAGGAGGTTGTCGTTCTTGAGCAGCACGATGGACGCTTGCGCCATCTCAAGGGCGAGCGCACGGTGCTCCTCAGAGTCATTGACCTCAATCGGGATCCCCGCATAGGGCACACGATCCGGAGGATCGAACATGCCAAGCTTGAAACGTGCCGTGAAGAGCCGCGCCACCGCCCGGTCAATCGTGGCCTCATCGATAAGCCCCTTGTCCAGGGCGATCAGGAGGGATCCATAGACCTCTCCGCAGTTCAGCTCGCAGCCGTTTTGCACCGCAAGCGCTGCAGCCGCCTCACGCGAGTCGACGACCTGATGGTGCGCGAAGATGTCGTAGATGGCGCCACAATCGGAGACGACGTACCCGTCGAACCCCCACTCATCCCGGAGGATCTGCTGCAGGAGTGTGGGGCTGGCACAGCATGGTTCGCCGTTGGTCCGGTTATAGGCGCCCATAATCGAGTAGACACCCGCTTCCTTGACGGTGGCTTCGAACGCGGGCAGGTAAGTCTCGCGCATGTCGCGCTCGGTGGCTATGGCGTCAAAATGGTGCCGCTCATGCTCGGGCCCGCTGTGGACAGCGTAGTGCTTGGAGGTCGCCACCGTCTTCAGATAGGTCGGATCATCGCCCTGTAACCCCTTGACGAACGCCACGCCCATTCGGGCGGTCAGATATGGATCCTCGCCGTAGGTTTCCTGCCCGCGTCCCCAGCGGGGGTCGCGGAAGATGTTGATGTTCGGGGTCCAAAAAGTGAGCCCATAGTACTGCTCCACTCCGCCATCTTCATCAAGCGCTGCGTGATGTTTGGCCCGTGCCTCGTCGGAAATCGCCACAGCGACGCGCTGCATCAGGTCGGGATCCCACGTCGCCGCCATGCCGATAGCTTGCGGGAAGACGGTGGCAATCCCCGCGCGTCCCACGCCATGTAGGCACTCGTTCCACCAGTTGTATGCCGGAATGCCCAGACGCTCGATTGCCGGAGCGTCGTGCACCATCTGCGAAACCTTCTCCTCACGCGTCATGCGAGAGACGAGATCGGCGACGCGTTCGTGTACGGGCTGATCTGGGTCTGTATAGATCGGAGCACCCAATGAGGGTCCCGCTTGCGAGGCAGATACCATGATACACTCTCCTTTCACGTCCTGAATTGTGGTCACCAGACGGCGGTTGACTCCTCTTCGGTTCCCGAGGCGCCGGCGCCTATGATGCCCAGGGGCGCCCGCGCCCGCCATCGTCCTCGCGTGAAGTCGGGAAACTCGACGGGCCGGCTGCCGCCAGCCAGCGACTGCGCGCTCAGCGCGGAGACGGCGCTCCATGCTGCCGCATCGTAAACGTCTATGTCCGGTTCGACCCCGGCACGTAGGCACTGGAGGAGCCGGTAGTCCACCAGATAGTCCATATTGCCGTGTCCGCCAACATCGGTCAGTGACTCCAGCGTTTGCTTCCACAGCGGGTGCTCAAACTCCGCCTGATAGGTTTCCAGCGGTTCCCACACATCACCTTTTGTACGGCCCTCAAGGTGTATCAGCTCCTCGGGATACTTGCGGACGATGCCGCGGGTTCCCTGCGCCAGGATGCCACGACTGTAAGGGCGCGGGGAGACCGTGTCGTGCTTGATCATAATGGTTTGATTTAACTCGGTCTGAATCAGCGTTGTCACGATGTCACTTTGAGCGTAAGAGCGCCGGGCCTGCGCGCTCTCCGCGGCGAAATGCTGTTCGGCATAGAGGTTCAGCCCAAGGGACTGCGTGCCCATTGAGACAAGCCGCGCGAACCGGTTGCCCCGGTTAATATCCATCCATTGCGCGACAGGGCCGAGACCGTGCGTCGGATAGAGGTCGCCATTGCGCACTTCGACATGGGCCAGACGCCAGAGCGCCTCACCATCCCGCTCAAAGAGCAGGCTGCGAAGATCGTGCAAGTAGCCGCATTCAGCGTGCAACAACTCTCCAAGCGCACCCTGACGCACCATATTCAGGATCAGCATTTCTGTGCGATCGTAGCAGCAGTTCTCGGCCATAAAGCAATAGCGTCCGGTCTTCTCAGCCGTCTCCACTAACTGCCAGCACTCTTCCAGCGTGACGGCAGCTGGCACTTCTGTCGCGGCGTGCTTGCCGTTCTCCATCGCAGCGACAGAGACCCGCGTGTGCCACTCCCATGGCGTCGCCGTGTAGACAAGGTCCAGCTCCTCTTCAGCACAGAGCCGCTCGAAGTCGGTCTCACCGCGTGTGTAGAGCGTGGGCGCCGGCTGACCGGCTTGCTCCACGATCTCACCAGCGCGCGCCGCATGGGCCTCACGGATGTCGCAGAGGGCCACGATCCTCGCGCCCGCCATCCGTACAAGGTTCTTGATGTGGTGTGTGCCCATCCCGCCCACACCAACAAATCCGATCCTTACGGGGTCAATAGCTTCATGTCGAGTATTCATAGTATTTCGAGCGACCCTACGAGTTTAGCCTGCCGGTTTGGAAGACCTCAGGTTCCCGGTCGAGTGTCGTTGGCCCCAAGGAACCGGACACTCCTGCGTCTGAACCCAAGGTTTTCTTCCATACTCGGAAACTATATCCGGATAGACGCTAGACCTCCTTTGACTTTGGCACCACTTCCTGGTTATTTCAGCGCTCGCCGATGGCCTATGCTCGCTGCCGGCGCGCCTCATACAGCAAGATCGACGCCGCCACCGACGCGTTCAGAGAGGTGGCTATCTCCGGCGACATGGGAATGGTGACAAAAGCGTCGCACAACTCCTCAAGGTAACGGCTGATCCCGCGGGCCTCATTACCGATCGCCACCACTGTCGGCCCGGTCAGGTCGTGGGCGTAGACGGGTGAATCCGCATGCGAGCTCGTCCCTACGACCTGTAGCGACCCCAAGATCTCGCGAACCTGCGCTAACCACGCTTCTAGAACCTCGTGTCGCTGCACGCGGATAACCGGCAGCGCAAAGAGCGATCCCATGCTGGCGCGCACTGCTTTCGGATCATAGATGTCAGCCGCGTGTCCCGTGATCAGCACCCCATGCGCTGCGAATGCATCGGCAGACCGAATCACGCTGCCCAAATTGCCCGGACTGGCGGGACGATCCAGCAATAGCAGCAAGAGCTCCGATGTGAGGGAGATACGCGCGAGATCGTCCGCTTCCTGCTCCACCACCGCCATTAACTCCGAAGGAGAGGCACGATCGCTGAGTTCCTCGTGGACATACGCATTGACTTCCAATCGGCTCTCCGCCGGCGTCCGGGCAACGATCTCTTGCGCCCACTCAGTGCGCACGGTCTCCGGACAATAGAGGAGCCACCTGACCGTCCACTGCGCTTCATAAGCAGCGGTCACCGCATGAACGCCCTCAATGAAGAAAGCCTTCTCCTGATTGCGGCGCCGCCGGTTCGTCATCAGCGCCCGCACTTGCTTGATTCTGTCGTTCTTGAGAGAGGTGATCATATACCTACGATTCTACTTGAACTCTGGGGTTTCCACAAAGGATCAGCAGCTACAAAACAGCTCTATTGACCTGCTGCCGCCAACGTGAGGGTCGTTAACCGGTCCAGAAATGGCTGTAGAGCAGGGAACAAGGGCCGGTAGACCTCCTGATAGATACGGCTGTAGAACTCGTGACGATTTCCATCGGGCACGAAAGGTTCCGGATCGATGCTGACCATGGCCTCGACCGCGTCTATAACGCTTGGAAAACATCCCGCGCCTACCGCAGCGAGAATTCCCGCACCCAGAGCCGCAGCCTCCGTGCTCGCCGCCCGGTTAACGCGCTTACCGGTCACATCGGCAATGATTTGGCACCAGCGGGTACTCCGGGCACCGCCGCCCATCGCTACATAGCGATCGAGCGCATCGCCCAACGCTGCCTCCACCCCCTCCGTATGCAACCGCTGCTCCAACGCAATTCCCTCCAGAATGGCACGAGAGAGATGCGCGGGGCGGTGAAAGCCCCGCCAGCCCACCACAATTCCGCTGGCGCCGGCATCCCAGTACGGATTCATAGCGCTGCTCCAGTAGGGAACCAGGAGTAGCCCTTCCGCACCGGCGGTCACGTCGTCGAGGCCTGCGTCATAATCCTCTACGCGCAACGGCGCAGGCGCAACGTCACCCAGGAACCGGTGGAGAAACCAGTCGATCGTGTAAGTACCTCCCAACAGCACCGTCTCCAGGCAAAAGCTACCGGCGACCCCTGAATAGGTGGTGCGAAAGGCCTTGCTGGTGGAAAAGCGCTCTGCGTGAGTTCCAGCTACAACGGCGGTGCCGAGATTCAGGTAAGCCATCCCCGGTCGGACGGCGCCCACGCCCAAACCCCCCGACTGACCATCCCCCACACCCGCGATGACAGGAACGCCCGCGGGAAGACCGCAGGCCTTTGCTGCCAGCGAGGTTACCTGTCCTACGACGGTGCCCGGTGGAAAGGCAAGCGGCAGCTGCTGGGGGGAGATGCCCAAATAGGCGAGCAAGGGTTCGTTCCAGGTCTGGGTCCGCATGTCGAAGAGCCCCATCGGGTCGACGCAGCCCGTGCCCGTATGCGCGTGCCCCGTCAGCGCTCGGATGAGGAATCCCGCGACATCCAGGAACAGAGCCGTCCGAGAGAAGAGC
>SLDA01000251.1 GCA_007125545.1 Thermoflexales bacterium
CCTTGCTTGCGAGGCCGCACTCCACCCGGCATGTGCAAAGTGCGCCAATACTGTCAAAGCAAGGCCACGCGGTTGCGAAAATCTAACGCGCACCCCTGGGCCTGCGCGTGGTTGACTTCCATATCCGGGCGGTTATACTCGCCATAGGGCAGTGTCACCTCAACGTGAGAGGTAAACGGTCGATGCGGGCAGCGATAGGTTCTACAAACCCCATCAAGGTAGCAGCCACTAGATCCGTCATGCGTCGAATCTTCGGCGCCGGCGTTGTGATTGTGCCGGTCGCCGGCGGCGTTTCCGCCCAACCGTGGGGTGATGTGGAGACCCGGCGTGGAGCCATTCACCGTGCGCACACTGCACTACTGAACGCTACGGACGCCGAGCTCGGCCTGGGGCTCGAAGGCGGCGTTCGAACATGTGCTTACGCTGGCGCCGGCCCGTTTCTTGAATCCTCAAGCCTATATCGATGAGAGTTAACATGGACTACGAAAAGTTGGCAGATGCGATTGGGGCCTGGATGCGCGAGTATGCCGAGCGCGCAGGAGCGCAGGGGTATGTCGTGGGGTTGAGTGGCGGGATCGACTCCTCGGTCACTGCGGCAGTGGCGGCACGGGGTCTTGGTGTGGACCGGACGCTCGGCGTGTTGATGCCCTGTCACAGCCAGCCGGAGGACGCCGAATATGCGACGTTGCTTGCTGAAGTGTTGGGTATCGAGACCAACACCGTGGATCTCACAGAGAGCTGCAACGCTCTGGAGCACGCTCTCGAGCAAGCGTTGACTGGGCAGGTGCCGCCGGGCGACGAGGATTCGGAACGGGTGCGGATGGCTTACTCCAATATCAAGCCGCGCCTGAGGATGACCACGCTCTATTTCCTGGCCCAGTCGCACAACTACCTCGTCGCGGGCACGGGCAATCGGCCTGAGATGATGGTGGGCTACTTCACCAAATACGGGGACGGCGGTGTGGATGTCGAGCCGCTGGGCGACCTCTACAAACATGAAGTGCGCGGTCTCGCCCGCGCGCTGGGCGTTCCCGAGCCGATCATCACCCGCCCGCCCTCCGCCGGTCTCTGGCCCGGTCAGACGGACGAGGGTGAGCTGGGGATCACCTATGACGAGTTGGACGCTATCCTGATTGCGTTGGCACGCGAAGAGCCTTCCCCGGCCTCGCCGGAGATGACGGACAGAGTACGTCGTATGGTCGCCGCCTCGGCGCACAAACGCGCCGCGCCCCCGGTCTTCCCTCTACGGCGGGCCGAGCGGCAGGTGCAGATGTGATCAGCGACGACGATTCGGCCACCTGGCACTCGGCTCCAGAAGCAGAGGGCGCTGCCCCGTCTGAACCGCGGACACCTCCCGACAAGCTGCCTTCCCGGCTCGCTGCCAATCTCTATCTGGTGATCGGGATTGCACTGCTCATCGCGAACAGTGCGCTTGACCTCGACACGCTCGCACGCTATGCCGTCGGCAGTGCACTATTGGTCCTGCTGGCCCTGCTGGCGCTGCTCTTTATGCGCGCCGAGCGGCTCGAGATCCGCGCGACCGCCCGCTTCCACCGGGCTGAGACGCGCGCTACCCTGCTGGCCCTGGCGTCGGTACCCAGTCTGTGGATCACAGGGGTGGCCCTTAACTTGATTTCCGCGCTGATCTTCGGCTACACAACCCCTGTCCCGCCCACCATATTTCCGCGTACCGCACTCGAGGCGGTGGCCCTGGCACTGACAACGATGGTCGCGGCGCCTATCTTTGAGGAGATTATGTTTCGTGGCTACGTCCAGCGGGCGTACGAACGCCGCGGCATATGGGCCGGTATCGTGGTGGGCGGCTTGATCTTCTCGCTCTACCATCTGCGCTTCCAGGGCGTCTTCGCTCTTATCCCCGTCGCGCTCGCCCTCGGCTTTGTTGCCTGGCGAACCGGCTCTATCTATCCCGCTATGCTGATGCATGCCGCCTATAACACGATCGCGACCGCTGTGTTGATCAGCACCAGCTTCCTCTCCGCGCAGGTCACCGGGATGCTGGCTGCGACCGTCGCCTGCATTGGCCTGCTCGTCGCTCCCTTTTCGTTCGCTGCGCTATGGATGCTCTGGAAGCGCCCACCGGCTGAGAGGGCGCCTTTGCCGCAGCCACCCTCTCAAGCACGCTCCTCAGTGCTGCGCTGGGTCTGGGTGCTGCCCCTGCTCGCCCTGCTCGTTGTCTACACATATGCCGCGGCGACCGAGGTGTTGGTCCAGAGGCATCCCGAGACGCTGCTCGACGACACGCTCTATATGACGCCGCCCGACACCTGGGAGCAGGAAGTTGCCTGGACCTATACCATTGAGAGCTTCCTGGGTGACGAGCTGGGGACAGCCACGTGCTCGCGCCTGCCGCGTGAAGCCCACTATGCACTCGAGTGCGAGGCCGCCTACGAGGGATTTGATATTGCTGATGCGCTGCCGGACCTTGGAGATCGGCTCGAGGGCTTCGATTGGCGCGATCTTCCTCTGGACTTCCTCGGTCTAGACGTGGTGCTGGGCGCACCACCGCAGAGCTGGACGCTGACGGCGAACTGGGGGCAGCAGGCGTTGGAACTGACCACGTTCGATCTGCGGATTGATCTCGCGCCGGACCCCTCGGAAGCTGAGGCCGCTTCTGAGCAGCCGCTCATGGTACAGTATACCCGGGGGGAGGCTGAGAATGGCCTGGTCATCCGGCACCCCGGTGAAGAGGCCCGGACACTGCCGCTGGAAGGGGAGCCGGTGGTAATGCTCCACGAGTGGGCCTGGCGCTTCAGCGCGCTCCCCTTCGATTTGCCCTACGGCGGTCCCGTCACGGTAGTCGAGATCGACGCAGGGGGAGATACCGCGATCTATCGCGGCTTCCTGCGGGTGGCGGGCGGAGAGCCGGCCTGGACACCTGCCGGGAACTTCATCGCCTGGCGGCTGACCCTGAGCTGGGAGGACGGCGCCGGACGGCAGCATGCACGCTCGGCTTGGTACCAGGATGCAGCGCCCTACATGCTCGTGCGCTACGACGATGGTAGCGTCAGCTATCTATTGGAGTCTATAGAGACCGGTCCCTAATGCCATACTACACCGAAACTGAGGGTAAGCCGCTTCGCGAACTCTTTGAAGCCCAGGTCCTGAATTGGCCCAAGGTCACGATGCGCTGGATGTTCGGCTGCCCCGCCTACCTGGTGGACGGCAAGCTTTTCGCGTTCTTGCTGAGCCACGGTGTGGTCATCACACAAATCCGTAAGCGCGATCGCGAAGCGTTTGCCGGGCTCTACGAGACCGAGCCCTTCAAAGCCGGCGAGCGGGAGATCGAGCGCTGGCTCCAGGTAAACCTGGGCGATGACCGCACCTACTTTGACCGCGTGATGGCCCTCGTGCGGAAGAGCTACGACACCATCCTCAACTACTAGAGGGTGCTGTCTCCCTTCCCCCCAGCGGCATCCGTCACCCTGAGCGGAGGGGCACCGCCTTTTGGTGCCCCGCAGTCGAAGGGTCTCCTGCCGCCTCCTCAACCGCGATCGGCAGCGTTACGTAGAAAGTGCTTCCCCGGCCCACCGTGCTCTCCACCCAAATCTCGCCGCCGTGGGCCTCGACCGCCAGCTTGCAGAAGGAGAGGCCCAGCCCCGTACCCCGCCGCCGTCCCGGAATATCCGCGATCTGCTGGAACTTCTGAAAGAGCCGCTGGCGTCCCTCGTCCGGGATGCCGGGTCCGGTGTCCTCAACCGCGATGCGGATAGTGTGCGGCGGAGACGTGTAGTGCGCCCACACTCTCACGCTGCCACCGTCTGGCGTGAACTTCATCGCGTTGTCCACGAGGTTGCTGAGCACGCGCGTGAGTAGGGAGCGGTCGGCCCGGAGGGCAGGCAGGCTGCCGTTGCCCTCCACACTGAAGCGTATGTGGTTGGTCGCGGCGACCGGTGTATAGCGGCTTGACATCTCGTCAAGCAGCTCGCCGATCTCGAGCGGCTCCAGACGCAGGTTGATCTGCCCCCGCTCAAGCCGCCCGATATCAAGCAGTTCGTCGATGAGCACCAGCACGCGCTCGCAACTCCGCGTGGCGAGTTGAACCAACCGCTCCAGGTGCGCGGTGTTCTGATTCTCGTGCGCCTCGGAGACCATGGCCAGGCTTACCTGGACCAGGGCGAGGGGCGAGCGCAGATCGTGCACCAGCATATGGGTCAGATCCTCCCGCAGTCGCGCCAACTCCAGCTCCTCGGTCATGTCGCGGAACACGATCAGCCAACCTGTGATCTCCTGGGCGTTGTCCCGCACCGGCGTCATCGTCCGCTCGACCGGCAGCTTCGAGGGTGCCAGCACCACGTGGTCCTGGATCTGGTCGACCTCCCCGTTGCGCAAGCGCTCGCTGTCGATCCGCAACTGGTCGAGCGTGGTGTTAATCAGCGTGATCAGCGACTCGCCGTTGTGGCGCAGCGCATCGATCGGATGGCGGGGTATGTCCTGCTGCGCAAGTCGCAGGAGATCGGCCAGAGCACGGTTCGCGGATACCACGCGCCACTCCGGATCGAGCAACAACATCCCTTCCCGCGTCGTGCGGAGCACCGAATCAAACTCCTGCACGCGCCGGGCCAGGGCCTCATCCGTCTGCTCGTAGAGCCGCGCATTCTGGATCGCGATGGCAGCCTGTGCCGCGATAGTCTGCAGGATGGCCAGGTGAGAGCGGTCGTACGCATCGGGACGATCATAGGATTGCACGGCAAACATGCCCAGCGGCGCGTCACC
>SLDA01000085.1 GCA_007125545.1 Thermoflexales bacterium
ACGCCATCAGGAGTGCGGTCGAGGACGTGTGGGACAAGACCGACAAGCGGTCCGGACGCGTCACCCTCGATGATGAGATCAGCGTCTCCGTCGCGGATGGCATCATTCGCACGCGGGTCGGTGGTAAGTACCGTATGCCGGGTCCTGTTCCGAATATCAGCTTCACGTATACGATCACAGAAGCGCTTTCGCTGGAGCCCCCGAACTCCGATCCTCCAATCGCGGTCGATGTGTCGACGGACCTCGATGTCGGCGCGTTGGTGCCTATAGCGGTGATCGTGGCGATGCTGATCCCGGCGCTGGGCGGCCTTGTGTTCTTCGGAGGGCGTTATCTGACCTCGCGCGTGGCAGACAAACGGACGGAGGATCTGGAAGGGGTGGGCGAGACCCTGGCCGCCTTCTGGCCGACCCATCTCCTGCACCCGACGGACGAGCTCCCGCCGGAGGCTCTCGTGCTCTTTCCCGGCAAGCTGGCGTTCAGGTGGCGCGAGCTGACTGTGGATACCGGCGGCGTGCGCACGTGGGGAACCCACCAGGGTGTCGAGCGCGAACCTGCCGTGTCGATCGTCGGACCCACGGAAGTCACGGGCGACGTGCTGCCCACGACAGCAGCGTATACCATCGAGACGCAGGACTTGCGGCCAGGGCTTCAGGTCATCTGGAGCGGCGCCGCATCCGGCACAGGGAGGGAAGGGATCGGCACTTTTCGCACTTCAGGTCGCCACACCGTGCACGTGACCGTGACGGATGCGGACGGTTTCTCGGCATCGGGCTCACTCGAGGTCGATGTGAGCGTGCGCCGGGGTCCGGGAGACGGCGAGGAAAGGCTCTGAGCCCCGGCTGGGCGTCGTCCGCTCCCGGGCGGCAGCCCGGGGCAGGGAGCTGTTTGGCTACGGAAATCCGCTTGGAACGGTGGTAGACTAGCGCTGTAGGAAGGATAAACGATCAGGATGGGCAGCGACAGGGGCAGGAGTAGGCGGACACGGAGGGTCCGCCTACGGTGCCCACAGGCGCGCGTTGGGCTTGAGGTCGAGCCTGCGTACAGCCACCGTGAACATCGCGATGAACACGATTGCCCCGCTGACAAACGGATAGACCGGATTGACGTCGAAGATCATACCGCCCCACAGCGGTCCTGTGATGCGGCCCAGGCTCATATAGGACTCCGCGATGCCCATCGACTTGCCCTGATTCGTGTGCGCCCTCTTGGAGACCAGCGATAGCGCGGACGGCTTCAGCAATGAGTTGAGCAGGATGAAGCAACTCATAGCGAGAAGCAGCGTCACGAACGAGTTCGCGAGGATGATCAATAGGAATCCGAGCGCACCCCCCAGGAGCGCGATCACCATCACCTTCTCTTCTCCGATCCGTTTCGTCAGGGGTCCGACAACAAGGCCCTGGGAGGCGGCATACATGAGTCCCATCGCCATAAAGAAGGTGCCAACTTGCTCTGGTCCGTAGTTGTAACGCGCCATGGCATATAAGCCGAATACACCGGAGAAGATGGACTGCCCAAAATTGGCCACGAAGGCAGCGATGAGCCCGAACCCGATCGGCGTGTGTAGCACCTGCCAGAACTCCTTGGGTTCTGTGAACCTCACCTTGGTTGTGGTCGCCCGTTTATCTGATGCCAGCGACTCCGGAAGGCTGGTGAGGATGATCGTGAAGGTCAGGTAACAGAGCGCGGATGCGATGAAGAAGGGCGTCGAAAAAGAGACAGATCCCAGGAGACCGCCGACAGCAGGGCCGATCACCACCCCCAGCCCTATCGCTCCGCCAATCCTCCCCATTGCCGCGCCCCGATCCTCCGGTGACGTGCTGTCCGCGGCATAGGCCTGCGCGGCCGGGACCGCGGCAGAGGAGAGGCAGCCGGAGAGGAGCTGGGCAACATACAGCATCCACAGCTCTGTCGCCAGGCCAAACAGCAGCATCGTCGTGCCCAGGCCGGTCATGCCAATGAGGAGTAGGGGCTTTCTGCCGTGCTTGTCAGACAGGCTACCCCAGATCGGTGCGCAGATAAACTGCATAAGGGCGTAACAGGCGATCAACAGCCCGTAATGGATGCCTCGTCCCCCCAAATCCTCAATATAGAAGGGTAGGATCGGCATCGCAATGCCATACCCCATCATGACAAGCATAAGACTGGCAAACAGAATCCACATGCGCCTGCTGTTCATTACACTCGCTTTCCTTCTCCGGCCCAACGTGCCAAGGAGATTACCTCCAACCGCTCCGCCTGATCAATACCGTCGAGGGCCGCGATGCAGGTCATAGACTGCCGCTATGATACCATAAAGCTTCGGGAGGCGTTCTTTTCAATGAAGGTGAGGTCGTTTCCGACTATGACCGGTCGGGAGACAGGTCAGCCCTTCACCGAGCCCAGCTTGATGCCCGTCGTGAAGTAGCGCTGGAGGAAGGGGTAGACGATCAGGATGGGGATCATGGCGATGAAGATCTGGGCGGCGCGGGTGGTGCGGTTGCTGATGAGCTGCAGGAGCGCGAGGTCGCGCTCGGTGAGCATCCGGGGATCGGGGTTGATGACGACGGTCTGCAGGTAGCTCTGCAGCGGGTACTTCGCCGGGGAGTTCATCAGGATCATCCCGTCGAACCACGCGTTCCAGTGGGCCACCGCCACGAAGAGGGTCAGCGTGGCCAGGATGGGCAGTGAGAGGGGAAGGAGGACGCGGAAGAGGATGGTCCAATGTCCGGCGCCGTCCATAGCCGCCGCCTCCTCAAGTTCCTTCGGGATGCTCCTGAAGGAGTTAGCCAGCAGGATGACGTTGAACACGGGCAGCGCTCCGGGAATGATGAGTGCCCAGAAGCTGTCGATGAGCCCGGTCTGGCCGATGACCATGTACCAGGGGATCAGACCGCCGGAGAAGAGGACGGTGATCACGAAGAACCACGCGAAGAAGCCGCGCGCCCGGAACTCCTCTTTCGATCGCGACAGCGGGTAGGCCACCAGGATGGTGAGGATCATATTGACCGGCACCCCCACCAGCACGCGCATGGTCGAGACGCCGAACGAGCGAATGAAGGCCGGGTTCTCCAGCACGAAGCGGTAGGCCTGCGTGGTGAACGCCACGGGCCAGAGAGTCACGAGCCCGGCGGAGGCAGCGGAGGCGGAGGAAAACGAGAGCGCGAGGGTGTGCACGATCGGAAAGGCGCACAGCAAGCCCAGCAGTGCCAGCAGCGCCAGGTTGGCCACGTTCTCGAGAAATGGGAGCTTGACGATTCTCTGGTTCATCGCTACATACCCCTCACTAGAAGATCCTGTAGTCGGCCCACTTGTCCGCCAGCCGGTAGGCGATGCCGATCAAGATCAGCGACACGACCGATTTGAACAGTCCGACGGCGGTCGCCACCCCGTACTGGAAGTTGGCGATGCCAATGCGGTACACCAGCGTGTCGATGATGTCGCCGGTGCGGTAGACCACGGGTCCGTACAGGTTGAAGATCTGGTCGAAGCCCGCGTTGAGGATGTTGCCCAGGCTGAGCGTGGACAGCATGATGATGGTGCCGGAGATCCCGGGCAGGGTGATGTGCCGGGTCTGCTGCCGGCGGCCGGCGCCGTCCACCACGGCGGCCTCATAGAGCGTGGGATCGATGTCGGTGAGCGCGGCCAGGTAGATGATGGCGCCGAAGCCGAACGACTTCCACACGTCCGTGGCGACCATGGTCCACGGGAAGATCCGATCGTCGCCCAGGAAGTAGATGGGCTCGATCCCCACGCGCCCCAACAGCAGGTTGACCGCGCCCCCCGACGGTGAGAGGATCTCGATGAAGATGCCGGCAAGGATGACCCACGAGAGGAAGTGCGGCAGGTAGATGATCGTCTGCACGGTGCGCTTGAACGCCTGGCTGGTGACGTTATTGAGCATCAGCGCCACGGCTACGGGCACGATGACGCCGGCCACGGCCTTCAGCCCGGCGATGCGGATCGTGTTCCAGAGCACCTGGAGGATGTTGGGCATCCTGATCATAAACGCGAAGTTGTCCAGTCCGATCCAGGGGGATCCGAAAATCCCCCTGCCGGGCAGGACGCGCTGAAAAGCCATGACGATCCCGACCATCGGCGCGTAGGAATAGATCAGCACCACCACCACAGCCGGTGCCAGCATCAGGTAGAGGGGAAGCTCGCGTACAAGTCTCCTGCGCGATGTCATAGGCTCTCTTCCCGTTTACGGATTTTGTTCAGCCCAGAGATTGACCTCCTGGACGATGTCGGTCCCACCCAGCCTGTACCAATTCTCCACGAACTGGTCGAAGTTGGTGATAGGATCGCCCATAATGACTTTGGTGATCACCTCTTCTTCCATAGGCTGGAGGGTGGGCATTCTTTCCGCCATCGTGCCGGTGGGCACGCCGTAGAAGCGGTTCAACTGACCGCGATTTTCCACGATCTGGCCCAGGATCGCGGTGGACCCGTTCGGCCCGTTGGTCGCCACCTCCACCCAGGCCTCCAAAGTTCCCTGTTCGAAGTACGCCTGGATGATGCGGTAACGCCACTGCGTTTCGAGGTCCAGACCCGACGGGTCCCTCCTGGCGAGGGCTTCGCGCAGCTGGACGCCCACCTCGATCAGGGCGTTGGGTTCCCAGAGCACGACCGGCGTGTACTTGTAGAGCACCACATCGGGGGCTTCCAGATCGCCGAGGAACGTGGACCGGAGCTCATCGTCCTGGGACCTGAGGATGTTGTCCGTCCAGAAGTTGATCATGTGGATCAACGCC
>SLDA01000245.1 GCA_007125545.1 Thermoflexales bacterium
AGGTGGCGAGGTGGGAGGGACAGGACGCGCGGCCGACGCGTTGCAGCTCCCCAAGAGGGCAGCGGCAAGCGCGCAGAGGCTGACGGCACGCAGAAGCGATCGGACCGAGAAGAGCATCACTTCCCTATTCCCCGTTCCCTCTTTCCTGTTCGCTATTGCTCCGCCCCTAGCCCCCTGCCCCCAATATTTCAGCCACCAATGCCGCATTCTCCGCCACCATTCCGTCGCGGTCGCCGCGGTGCATACCCACGTTGACGACGTCGCCGGGCTTGATCGACTCGAAGGCATGCTCAAAGGCCATCCGCGCGTCCATGCGGCCCGAGCCCATAATCTTGTAGCCAATGCAGGGCTTCTGGATCCGCTGAATCGCGTCCACCGCGACGGGTACGTCCGCCAGCCTGAAAAGCTCGCCCTGCGAGGTGTGCACGCTGCCGCAGTTGAAGAAGCAGACGGCGTGGAAGTCTACGAGGTCGAGGCTGTCGACCCAGAGGTGGGCCTGAGGCGCGTGCCCCGCCACCCCGGCAACAATGCCGTGCTCGTGAGCGGTTTCGATCCACCGGCGCAGCGTGTCGGCGTCCTGATGCAGATAGGCGTCGTCGACGAGCGCTCCATGGATGTAGATGGCTTTGCAGCCGATCTCTACCACCTCACCGATGGCCTTCCCCATATCGGGCTTCTCACGGCAGTTGACCTGAGCAATCCACTGTAGCGAACCGCCCTCACTCAAGTACTCGCTCACCGCCTGGAGCACGTGGGGGCTCTCGTTGTTCGTGATCATGGTGTTGATGCCTGCTGCTTCAGCGAGCCTCCAGGTCTCCTTGATGCGCTCGACGGTGTAGTACTCACGCATCTCGCGGTTGCGCTCGGGATTCTGGTGACTGAACCCACCAAAGGGGTTGGCACCGATGATCAGCCGGGTTACGGTCAGACCACAAAAGTCAACGGTTGGCAGCATAAGGTTCCTCCTGGGTTAAAGTTATGCTCACATTGTAACATAGGGCCGGCATTTGGGGATTCGAGCTCCGGACGAGCCGGAGGCTTGGACGCCTCTCCAACCCACCGTTCAATCAGAGCTGGCGCCGCGAGGATTTCTCATGTAAAATATAGCGAGTTCTGAGTTATCCATCTATCGTGGAGGTGGCTTATGGAGAATTTCTGGATCGCGCTGGGCCTGACGGTCTTCGCCGGAATGGCAACTGCCGTTGGGAGTGTGCTGGCGTTCTTCGCCAAGCGGACCGATTATCGTTTCCTGTCGATGTCCACCGGCTTCTCTGCCGGGGTTATGCTGTACGTGTCATTTATCGAGATCTTCTTCAAGGGATCCGAAGCCCTCGTTGAAGCCTATGGCGAGGCTATGGGTAACTGGGTCAATGTAGGGGCCTTTTTGAGCGGTATGGTCATTATGGGGTTGATTGACAACCTGATTCCGGCGCACGGAAACCCACACGAGGTACATAGTGAGGAGATCACCGCAACGCTGCGCGACCCGGAAGCGGCTGTGCATCCTCCTGCGGACGATGGACACGGTCACGGTCGGCCCCCGGTCCCCGCTGCGGCGGGTGCGAACGTCGCCGCCGCCGAGACAGCCGCCGGCGAGGTCGAGAACGAAGAACTGATGCGCACCGGCCTTTTCACTGCGCTCGCTATCGGCATTCACAACTTCCCCGAGGGGCTCGTCACCTTCCTTACGGCGCTGGAAGACCCGGCCCTGGGCGCCGTGATTGCGGTCGCCATCGCACTGCACAACATACCCGAGGGCATCAGCGTCTCAGTACCCATCTTCTACGCGACAGGCGACCGGCTCAAAGCCTTTGCGTACTCCTTGATCAGCGGCCTGGCAGAGCCGGTGGGCGCGCTAATCGCCTACGCGATGTTGCGCCTCTTCTTCGGCAACAACGGGAACACCTTCCCGCCTGAAATTATGGGCATTCTCTTCGCTGCTGTGGCGGGTGTTATGGTCTACATCAGCCTCGACGAACTACTACCGACCAGCCGCAACTACGGCAAGGGCCACGACAGCATCATCGGCGTGGTCGCCGGGATGGCGGTCATGGCCATCAGTTTGCTCTTATTGGGAGACTAGAGACAGAGGCAACAGAAGGGCACGACTTACTCAATGTCACTTGGGTGAAAAGGAATCCCACAATGGATCAGCTTCGCGCCTGGTTTGCGACCTATGACACGGACCTGGAAAGGGTCCGGCGCTTCTGGCAGGGAGAGGGACGCGTGCTTGTGTCCCTCTCCCCCACGGCGCACGCCTATCGCCAATGTTTCGATGACGACAGGATCCTACAGGCGGCGCCCCGCTTCCTCCAGGCGCAGGCACAGCTTCCCGGCACAAATCTGCCCTCATTCTACCCTGACTGGGGCACGATCAGTACGGCGCGCTACTGGGGCGGCGAGCCCCGCTTCGATTCAACCGGCGGCAATATCTTCGTCGACCCTGTCGCACAGACGCTCGACGAGGCTCTCGCCCTCACGCCACTGCCGGTCGATCACCCCGCCATGGATGGCGCGCGCGCCCTCCGCCTCTGGCGCGAGCTCTCAGCACGGTTAGCGACCCGCGCCCTCTGGCTCCGTTCGCCCGATATGCAAGGCACGCTCAACACGGCCGGGCTGGTGCTCAATCAGGAGGAGCTGTGGATGGCGATGTACTCGGAACCGGCCAAGGTCCACGCCTTCCTGGAGCAGGTGTGTGATTTCCTGATCCGCTATGCCCGCTACCTGCGGGAAGAGACCGGAGATCTCCTTTGCGGCAACATCTGGCCCTACACCTTCCTCCCTGCCGAGTTTGGAATCTCGCTTACGGAAGACATGATGCCGCTGATGTCGGCCAAGCTCTACAAGACCTTCGGCATTCCCTACCTGCAGGCACTGGGCGAGGCCCTCGGCGGCTTGCACATCCACTGCTGTGGCGACTGGGGACGGCATGCACAGAATCTCAAAGCGGCGAACCTCCCCATCCGCGCCGTGGAGTTTCACTATCCCTTCACCACCATCGAGGAACTGGCGCCGCTGGCTGGGGAGACCGTCTTCATCCCCTACATTATGTTGGAACAACAGAACCGCTTCGCCGGCGCCCTCGCCTACTACAGATACTTGCTCACCGAGACCTCGGAAGAGATCCGCTACTGGTTCGCGCTCGACGATGACGGTCCGGAGGCGCGAGCCTTTGCGGCGGAGTTGGAGAAATGAAAAAGTGATGCGTGAACCGTGATGCGTGATGCGCGACTGAACCAAAAACTTCTGCAATCACGAATCACGCATCACGAATCACTAACCATTCCTCCCTCCTCACACCCTAACCAAGGAGCAAAACATGACGACTGTCCTGGACGACCCAATCTTCCCGATTGTCGGATGGGCGGGACCGAGTGGCGAGATGATAACCCCCTACGTGATGGCCGGAATGGCCGGAGCAGGCTTCACCGTGAGCCATTCCGGTGTCCCGGGTGGTGTGGAGGAGGTGTGCCGCGCGCTTGATGTCGCGGCAGACAGCGGGATACGCCTGCAACTCGCCCATCCGCTCTGGCACGTGGGCGACGCCGATGAATTCGACGACGACCGCCTGGACGCGATCGCCGAACTCGTCGACGCGATCAAAGAGCACCCCGGACTCTACAGCTACCATCTACGCGACGAACCGCGCGTCGACCAGCTCCCCAAACTGGCGAAGGTCCATGCCTTTTTCCGCGAGCTTGATCCCTATCACATCTGCTACATCAACCACTTCCCGCCCATTGAGGGTTGGGGCGCGCCCACCGCCGAGGCCTTCTGGCGGCGCTACATCGAGCACGTCGAGCCGGCAATGCTCAGCTACGATCACTACCCGGTTATGGTAGGCACCCAGGCCGAAGTGGATGCGCTGGTCGCGGCAGGCGCACCCAACGTCTTCCCGCAGGCAAAGCTAATCGTGAAGCCCGACTTCTTCAGCTGCCTCGAGCTGCTCCGCGGGCTCTCGAACGGCACCGGACTCCCCTTCTGGGCCTTCACGTGCGCCGTACGTCACGGCCCTTATCCCACGCCCACCGAAGGACATATGCGCTTCCAACTCATGAACAACCTGGCCTATGGCGCCCGCGGGCTCCAATACTTCACCTACGCCCACGACCAGGCGATGGTCCGCCCCGACGGCAGCCCGACGGAGACCTGGGAGCTGGCCCGGCGCATCAACTCAGACATCCACGCACTGGGGCCGGTGCTCCGCACGCTGCGCAATGTCGGCACCTTCCGCACCGGTCCGCTATGGCCCGGCACCCAGCCTCTCCACCGGAGCCACCTGTCGCCCTTCATCGGCTGCGAGGGCGACCCGGTCACGGTCGGCGTCTTCGAGGACGCCGAGGAGCGGATACACCTGCTTGTGGTTAACGGCAGCCCGGTGGAGTGGGCCAGCGTCCGCTTGAAGGTCGCTGTGGACCCAGCGGTCCAGCGGCTGCGCGTCTTCGACCTCCACAGCAACGCCTTCCGCGAGCTCTGGCCTCCCGACCCCCACAACCAACTCGTGGCACTGGCTCCCGGCGAAGGCCGCCTCTTCCGCGTGGGCGCAGAGGGACTGGGAGTAAACTTTTAGGGCGTCCGCATTCGAGAGATACAGGTGGGGGTTGCAGGTTACAGGTTACAGGTTGCAGGTTACACGTTGAGAGTTGTCGGTTGGGAGCATAGACGACGCGTGGAACACTCCCCAACCTTTAAACTGCAACCTGCAACCTGCAACCCCCACCTGTATCTC
>SLDA01000413.1 GCA_007125545.1 Thermoflexales bacterium
ACGCGCAGCCTCTGGGTCTGTAGCGAGAACTGCGGCGCCCCGTCCACCAACTGGTCGCTGATAACCGACTTGTCTGGGACAAGTTCGCCTCCCTGGAAGCAGGTGGAAGTGGACCTCAATCCATATGCCGGTCAGGCTATCTACCTCGGTTTCCGCTACCAGGGTGATGACAATCGAGCATGGTACGTCGATGACGTACTCATTGAAGGAGAGATCGATATAGCCTCCCACACGATCACGCTCGTTGTGGAGGGACAGTTGCCTGGGTACTACACCAATGTTGCTTACGTCGACGTGCAAGGTACACTTCTTGAGCGGGAGGCGCCCGAACTGCGGGTCGTCAGCACAGCTGGATTCACCCTCGATGTGCACATCGTGGGCAGCGGCGACGTGACCATCGATCCCGACGAGGCGCTCTACTTCTTCGGCGACGAGGTGACATTGACGGCGACCGCCGACCCCGGTTGGACCTTCGCCGGCTGGAGCGGGGATGCTACCGGTACCAACCCGGATATCACCGTGACCATCGACGGCGATACCACCGTCACCGCGACCTTCACGCCGGATGCCTACACGCTGGATGTGAACATCGTGGGCGGCGGGGAGGTGACCATCGATCCCGACGAGGAGCTCTACGCCCACGGCGACCAGGTGACGCTGACGACGAGCGCCGACCCCGGCTGGACCTTCGCCGGCTGGAGCGGGGATACCGCCGGCACCGACAGTGCGGTGACGATCACCATCACCGGCAACACGGTGGTGACGGCGACCTTCGCGCCGGATGCCTACACGCTGGATGTGAACATCGTGGGCAGCGGCGACGTGACCATCGATCCCGACGAGGAGCTCTACGCCCACGGCGACCAGGTGACGTTGACGGCAATCGCCGACCCCGGCTGGACCTTTTCCGGCTGGAGCGGGGATGCTGCCGGCACCGACAGCGCGGTGACGATCACCATCACCGGCAACACGGTGGTCACGGCGACCTTCACGCCGGATGTCACCTATACGCTGGACGTGAACATTGTGGGTAACGGAAGCGTTGTCATCGATCCCGACGACGAGCTCTACGCCTACGGCGACCAGGTGACGCTTACCGCGATTCCAGCTCCCGGTTGGTCCTTTACCGGCTGGAGTGGAGATGCTACAGGTACCAACCCGGAGATCACCGTGACCATCGACAGCGATACCACCGTCACCGCGACTTTCGAACCGGAGGCCTACACGCTTAACGTGGTTGTAACTCCTGCAGGCTCGGGTACCGTGTCCGTCTCGCCGGTGCAAGCCACCTACGCCTACGGCGACCAGGTCACGCTCACCGCCACCCCAGCTCCCGGCTGGTCCTTCGCCGGCTGGAGCAGCGGCGCCACGGGCACCAACCCGGTGATCACCGTGACCATCGAAGGCGACACCGCCGTCACCGCGACCTTCACAGAAGAAGAAGCACCGGTGTACAGAATCATGCTCCCGTTGGTCAGACGCAACTGATCCTAAACGCGACTGCACCATAAGCACCGACGGGGAGGGCGCTTGCGCCCTCCCCGTGTGCCTGATACCCCAGTTCGGTGGAATTACTAGAAATTCCGCCGAGAGCGCCGGATTGGGCGTTTCTATGGTATCATATTCGGAGGCAGCCGACTTACTCTCTGCACATCTCTATGTGTGGGTACCTATGCCCCAAGTCTACCGGTAGCGGGTGGTTCGCTGCGCTCCTCATATCACGAAATGAACCTAACGGGTGTGGGGCGTAAGGCGTACCTCGATTCCGGCGCTTGGTGATTCCTATGGGACTGGTACTCTCATTCCTATGACTAAGAGGAGGTGACATACCGGCGTTCAATACGCTCAAACTCCAACCTACTACCTTACCGCATCCCCATTACACATCTTTACACTTACCAGGAGTAGAAGCGCATGAGAAGCAGATGGTTGAACGTCCTATTGCTGGTCGCAATGGTCTTGGGCGCCTTGCCCTTCGCCGCCAGGCAGCTACCCCCAGTGGCGGCATCTTCAGACGCAGATCCGGCGTTGCAGTTCACGGATCATCCTCAGAGTCCCTCTTCTGATCCCCTGGATCCCGAAAAGCGCATGCAAATGGAGCGGGTTGGCGAAAGCGAACTCCTCTTGCAGGCGAGCGCGGCTTCGCCAGGCCCGGTGCTGTACGAACTGCAGGATGCCGCTGGTCCTGCGACCTATATCATACAATTGGAAGCTCAGCCTGTTGCGACCTACGCCGGTGAGTTTCCCGGCCTGCGGGCCACAAGCCCTACTGTCACAGGTGCGTCCAGGCTGGATGTCGACAGCCTGGCTAGCCAGGCCTACCGCGATTATCTATCCCGGGAACGCGCGACGGTCCTGAACCGGATGCAGCAGGTGATAGGGCGCTCTATCACGGTAATCCATGCCTATGACGTAGCCTACAACGGTATGGCAGTCGAACTCACGCCCGAGGAAGCGGCTGAGGTCGTACAACTGCCGGGCGTAGCACGTGTGATACGCAACTTCGAGCGCTTCGTTCAGACCGATACCACGCCCGAGTTCCTCAATGCCTGGGGCATCTGGGATGGCACCAACACCGGTGGTCTGGTCGGCACCATGGGCGAGGGCATCGTCGTCGGGATCATCGATACCGGCATCAACATGCAGAACCGCTCTTTCGCCGCCACCGCTGATGATGGTTACACCCACACCAACCCCCGGGGCCCCGGCAACTACACCGGTTGGTGCGATCCCAACCACCTCAGCTATGATCCCGACCTGGTCTGTAACGATAAGCTGATTGGTGTCTATAGCTATGCGGATTCGGGCAATAATCCTGTAGACGATCACTCACACGGCAGTCACACAGCCGGCACTGCCGCCGGAAACATCCTCTATGATGTGGAGTACGATGGCTATACCTTCAGCACGATTGCCGGCATTGCCCCCCGGGCTAACATCATCTCCTACGATGTCTGCTTGCCCGCCGGTGGCTGTCAGCTGAGCTCCATTCTGGCGGCTATCAATGATGCCATCGGCGATGGCGTGGACGTCCTCAACTATTCGATCGGCGGAGGTCCGGACAATCCTTGGGGCGATCCCGACTCCGAGGCCTTCTTGAATGCTCGGGCGGCAGGCGTGTTTGTCGCCACCTCTGCGGGCAACTCCGGGCCTGGGCCTGGCACTGTTGGCTCCCCGGCGAACTCACCCTGGATGACGTCCGTGGGTAATACGACGATCGGTCGAATCCTCGCCAACACCGTGGACGTCACCGGACCTAACCCGGTACCGGCTGGCCTACAGGGCATCGGCGCCATCCGTGGCCCCGAAGGCCCGGCCATTTCTGCTGACATCGAAGCGGACATTATCTACTCGGGAGACGTAGATGCTGATAATGTCCTCGGCTGTCATCCTTTCCCCGCCGGGTCGTTTGCCGCCGGCATAGCCTTGATTCAGCGCGGCAGCTGCACGTTTGCCGTTAAGGTGGACAATGCGTACGCTGCCGGTGCGATTGCCGTGATCATCTTCAATGCATCCGGCGGTCCTCCCATGTCTATGGGTGGACTTGAAGGAACTCAAATCCCCTCTGTCTTTGTGACATTAGATGATGGAAGCACTATTCGTGATTGGGTCCAGGCCCAGGCTGACCCAACCGCGCGTATCAATGCCGGCGTGGCGCGGGTGCTCAACCCAGCCTGGGCCGACATTCTGGCTTCCGGTAGCTCACGCGGTCCGAACGTTAACGGCGGGTTCATCAAGCCCGACATCGCGGCCCCCGGAACGAACATCTTCGCCGCATACGCGGGATCTGCGGATGCCTTCGGGATGATGAGCGGCACGTCTATGGCCAGCCCTCACGTGGCGGGTGCCGGCGCACTCCTGCGTGCACTCCATCCTGACTGGAGCGACGCCGAGATTCAGTCGGCCCTTATGATGACGAGCCGAAGCGGTGTGTTGAAGGATGACGCTGTTACGCCGGCTGATCCCTTCGATGTGGGCGCAGGACGCCTGGACTTGACCTCTGCTGCGCGTGTCGGCCTGGTCCTGGATGAGACGATCGCCAACTACTGGGCCGCCGACCCGTCCGCCGGCGGTGATCCGATGACGCTCAATCTCGCTAGCCTCGCCAATCAGAATTGTGCTGAATCCTGCTCCTGGACGCGGACCTTCCGCAGCGTGCTCACCCAACCCGTCACCTATAACGTGACGGCGGTCGGGCCCGCCGGGATGGAGATCACCGTCGAACCGGCTACCTTCACCATCGCCGGAGGCGGGACCCAGACTCTCGTCATTACGGTAGACGGTGATTTGAGCGTCCTCACACCGGGCGATTGGGCCTTCGCGCAACTGCTGCTTGAGGATGCTGCGGGCCCCACAGTTATTGATACACTCCTTGACGAAAACTTCACCGCTACCACCTTCCCACCCACGGGCTGGACCAGCCACAATTTGCAGGGCGACGGCTCAGCCACCTGGATACGAGATACCGCGCAATCTCACAGCGCACCTGCTTCTGCGCGCCGGTTGTACGGCGGCTCCGCGGATGGCAATCAGGACGATTGGTTGGTCACTCCGCCCCTCGCCATTGAAGATAGCACATGGCTGAGCTACTTCGATCGCGGGCAGTGGATGGGCGACTATGGCTATAGTGGCGTCTGGCTCTCCACGGCAAGTTGCGATCCTGCGGATGGCGCGTTTGTAGAGCTGCTGGAAACGGACGATATCTTAAATAACGA
>SLDA01000173.1 GCA_007125545.1 Thermoflexales bacterium
CGAAGAGATACGCGAGCGTGTTATCTCCGACTTTGAGAAAGCCGGGCAGACGGGAGGCCTCAATGTCACCACCGCCGGCTCCCTCGCCGCAGGTACCGGCGTGGGACGTATGCGGTGGCTGATGTGCTGCGTCCAGGATTATTGTCGATACACGTAATACTTAACAAGAGGAAGGGATGATATGACGAGCGATATTCTTGAGACTTACCGGCGCGCAGACACACCACTGCCCAAGAAAAACCGGATTTGGCCTCTCTACGGTGCCGGCTTCGAGAACTTTGGCGTAGACCGACAACCCATCGAAGTCCCCATGCCCGAGTACGGACCCAACGAACTGCTAGTCCGGCACGATGCGTGCGGTCACTGCTTTTCGGACATCAAGGTGATCAACGCCGGACAGGACCACCCGCGCATCTACCGCGATATGAGCAAGCACCCGATCGTGCTCGGACACGAGGTCAGCCTCACCGTCGTGGGGGTTGGAGAGGAGCTGAAGAACGACTACAACCTCGGAGACCGGTTCATCGTCCAGGCCGATATCTTCGTCGACGGCGTTGGATATGCCTACGGATATGAGATTGAGGGCGGGCTCTCGGAATACACGGTGGTCGATCAGCGCGTCCTCAATGGCGACCACGGCAACTATCTCATCGCTGTGGCACCCGACACAGGCTATGCCGAGGCTGCACTCACAGAGCCCTGGGCCTGCGTTATTGCCGCCTACGAACTCCGTTACCGGAACATGCTCCGCCCGAAAGGCACGATGTGGGTCATCGGCACGGAACGCGCGCGCGATCATTACACCATCAGCAAAGGCTTTGACGAGCAGACGCACCCGGCTCGACTGCTACTCACCGATGTGCCCGAGCCGTTTGAGCGCCGGCTGCGGTCAAAGGCCCAAGCGTTAGGCATTGAGGTTGTGGAGGTCCCGCAACTCCCCGATCCTGCGACCGTCGAGACCGATGACTCCCCAGTTTCACCCGCCGAGATGGTGAGTGCGAGCGGGCGGGGTATTGACGACATCGTCATTCTAGGCGCCGATCCTGACATTATCGAACGGGCAAGTCCGAACCTCGCGAGTTACGGTATTATGGCCATCATCGACGATGCGCCGATGCCGCGTCCGGTGAATGCGGATGTAGGCCGCATCCACTACAACCGCTGGCTTTACATTGGCGGAACCGGGACCGACATCGCGCGCGCGTACAGCGACGTACCCGTGCGATCCACGCTCAAGCCCGGCGGGGCTGCCTGGTTCGTCGGCGCCGGAGGGCCGATGGGTCGTATGCACGTACAGCGCGCCATCGAATCTGCCGAGAGCCCGGGCACGATAGTCTGCACCGACATCAGTAATGAGCGACTCGAAGAGCTCTGCACCAGCTTCCAGGCCGACGCCATCAATAAGGGGACCGAGTTCATCTGTCTGAATCCGATCGAGAAGGAAGCTTACCAGGAGGGTATGGCCCCGTTCAAAGCAGCAGGCTTCGACGACATCATTGTGTTGGCCCCCGTCACACCCGTGATCGCCGATGCCGCCACCTACCTCGCCACCGAGGGTGTGATGAACATCTTCGCGGGCGTGCCGCGGGGCAAGACGGCTCAGATCGACCTGAGCAACGCTTACCTCAAGCAAACCCGAGTTATCGGCCATTCAGCTTCCACCATCGAGAACATGCGGTCGATGCTCTTCCTGGCTGAAGCCGGTCAGCTCTCTCCCAACCGCACGGTAGCAGCCATCGGCTCGCTGGAAGCGGCGTGGGACGGCTTAAAGGCGGTCGAGGACACGGTCTATCCCGGCAAGATCGTCATCTACCCACACATCAAGCCGCTGCCTCTGACGGGTGTGAACGAGCTCGAGGAGAAGCTCCCGAGTGTCCACGCCAAGCTGCGTAACGGCGCAGAGTGGACGACAGAGGCTGAGCAAGAATTGCTGCGACTGATGCTGGAATGAAAGCACATCAACAGCTTCCCCCACCCCTGATGACGTCAGAGCCGGGCTCCTTTGCCCGAGCGACCATCGTCGAACGGAAGCCGCAGATCATCGCGCGCGTGCTCGCCGATGGCGCGTACCCGCCCACGATCACGGCGCGCCTGGGGGCCTTCCGCGACGAGATCGCGTTTGGGTCGGTGCAGTCGCTGAATGAGGAGGACGTAGGCGGAGCCCGCTTCTGGAACGAGCAATGGGCCTGCTATGAGGGCTGCACCTGGCTAGAACTGCCCTGGTACTTTGCCGAGACCTTCTTCTACCGGCGGCTCCTGGAAGCCGTTGCCTACTTTCGACCCGGCCCCTGGGAAGGACGCGACCCCTTCGGACCGCAGAAGCAGGCACAGGAAGCGGAGGACCTGAGGCAAGTGGCAGAGGTATGGGTGCAACTCCGCGCAAGGGCACCGGAGGACCTTTTCACAGCACTGATTCACGCGGCACTGTGGGGGAACCGTGCCGACCTGAGCAACTTCACCGTGCGTGAGCGTGCTGTGGGCGACTCGACCGCCGACCAGGTTAACATCATCATCGACCACACACGCCAGGTGCACGCACTGCTTGCACATGTGGCGCCAGGACAGGTGGCCTTCATCAACGACAACGTCGGGGCCGACAGCCTCTTCGATCTGATCCTGGCCGATCATCTGCTGACGGAGGGCTATGCCGCTCAAATCACTTTCCATCTCAAGAATCAGCCCTTCTTCGTCTCAGATGCAATGGTGCCGGACATCGAGAGGGTGATCGCGCGGCTGGCTGATGATGCGCCAGACGAGTTTTCCGGCTTGGGCACGCGCCTCCGGCAGGCTTTGAACGCGGGTAAGCTGGAGCTTGCGACCCACCCCTTCTGGACCCATCCTTTAAGCTTCAACGAGCTGCCCGCTGACCTCCGTGCCCGGCTGGCAGAGAACGACTTGACGATCCTCAAGGGCGACGTGAATTACCGTCGTCTCCTTGCCGACCGTCACTGGCCTCCCGAGACGCCACTGGAGGAGATCGTACGCGATTTTCCCCGGCCCTTCCTGATCCTCCGCACGCTGAAGGGCGAGATCATCGCCGGGCTAGCGCCAGGCCAAGCTGAAGCCCGGCAAGCGGAGGACCCGTCCTGGTTGATCAACGGTAAGCGAGGCCTCATTCATCTTGTTGAGTGAGTGCCTATGGAGCATCCGCCAGAGTCTGAGATCCGGCGCGTCGCACCAGACCTTGGCCTCTTTTGAACTGAGACGGTGTCGCTTATAGGCTCACACGCTCGACCGGACTACCAAGTCTAGCAGAGCACAGCGCCGCAATGAAAGGATGACTAACATGGAGAAAGCCCTACAGGATCGTATTGCAGTTGTCACAGGTGGCGCGCAGGGGTTGGGTCGCGCCATCTGCCTGCGCCTGGCTGAGGAAGGCGCCCACGTCATCATCGCCGACATCAACCTGCAAGGTGCTCAAGAGACTGCCGACGATATCGCCGCACTGACCCAACGGCGCACGCTGGCGGTGCAGGTCGATGTAACCCAAGAAGAGCAGGTCGCTGCCGCCATGGACCGCGCCATCGAGTCCTTCGGACAACTCGACATTTGCGTCTCCAATGCCGGCGTGCTCATCGCCGAAGCCGTCGACGAGTTTCCCGCCGAGAAATGGCGGTTCGTCATCAACGTCAATCTTTTCGGATATTTCCTCGTCGCCAAGCACGCCGCACGGGTGATGAAACCTGTGCAGAGCGGCGCCATCATCCAGATTAACTCGAAGTCGGGCAAGAAGGGCAGCTACAAGAACTCCGCCTATGCCGCCTCCAAGTTTGGGGGAATCGGGCTGACCCAAAGCCTGGCGCTAGAGCTCGCCGAGGACAAGATTCGTGTCAACGCAATCTGCCCGGGCAACCTTCTCGACTCGCCGCTCTGGGTAGACTCACTCTACGCGCAATACGCGAAGAAATGGGGAATCACGGAGGAGCAAGTCCGCAAGCGCTATACCGATCAGGTGCCGATGAAGCGCGGCTGCACCTACGAGGACGTGAGCAATGTCGTTGTTTTCCTCGCCTCGGACCAGTCGAGCTATATGACGGGTCAAGCGATCAACGTGACGGGTGGACAAGAGATGCGCTGAGAGGTAATGCGCGTGGCAGTACGGGGAAAGACCATCTTCACGCAGCCCTGCATACTGCTCTCGGTACAGCATCTGGCGCCCACACCAGAAGGAAGGCAATATGGAAAGCGAAAAGTTAGCTGTGGTCTGGAGTAGCGGTGACCCTGAGGTTGCCCATAAAGCCTGTTTTATGTACACCCACGCCGCGCAGAGAAACCGGTGGTTCCAGGAGATCACCCTAGTCATCTGGGGCCCTTCGGCGGCCCTGCTGGCACGTGATGAGTCCCTGCAACAGCGCATTCGCGAGATGATTGACGCTGGCGTGACTATTGAGGCATGCAAGGCCTGTTCCGATTCCTACGGTGTCAGCGATACGCTGTCCGGCCTCGGCATTGATGTCAAGTATATGGGCAGGCCGTTGACTGAGATGCTGAAAGCGGGTCGCCGCATCCTCTGCTTCTAGGCCTTCGCTTGCGCCGAAAGCCCAATCTTGAGCCCTACACGATGGGAGGATACTACCTCCCATCGTGTTTTTTCATCGCAGCATTCATCCTAGCCCTCATAGGCCACTAATTGTACGATCAGAACTTGACAAACTCATGCTGGCGCATACAATAGTTAATAGATAATGATTATCCGTAAACCAGGAATATCCA
>SLDA01000502.1 GCA_007125545.1 Thermoflexales bacterium
AGCCAAACGAGTAGTTAGCGCCTTGCATCCCATCCTGTGGATCGATGCCTATGGATACCCATCCAGTCGTGTCGCCTTCCATCGCGATGTACAGATAGGTCTCATCATGGCGCCACCAGAGCCGGAGAAACGCGAAATCGGCTGTGCGATCATATTCGTTCGCCCCAATAACACCATCTGCGATCCAGGTGGTTGTCTCTGGGCCTGTCATAGCTTCTGGGGGTTCTGGCGTCACGATCGGTGAGACCATAGTCGGCGTCGGCAGAGGCGACTCGAAAGTCGGCGTTGCTAAAGGGGATTCGACAGTTGGCGTCGGCGTAGGGGTGGGAGACGGTGAAGGCGGCGGCAAGGTCGGCGTGGGGGCTGTCACTTCAATCCCGGGCGTGCCGCACGCACTCAACAGAACCAGCAACATGATGATCGCGGGCACAAACAATGCCGCCGGTTTGGGGATTCTCCGTGAAATAATCATAACGCTCCCATTCCTGATGCTATATGCCATATTTTCTAAAGAATTATATCAGAAACCCAGCCTGACACAAGCATGATAGTAGATGCTCGATTCCACTACTGCAGCGGCGGGATAGTAGCGCTACAGACATCACTGGCGAAGCTCTGTGATGTTTTCTGTGCCCCTATCCTGACCTACACGACCACACGCCACCTTTGGGTGGCGTGCGGTGGGGAACTGCCTATACCATCAGGTATAGCAGAGGGTTACTTAACCTTGATCTCCTTGCTGCTTTCCCACAGCCCGTGGATGTTGCAATGCTCCACGGCGATGAGGACTCCAGGATTTGCCACGGTGACAGAAAAGGTTGCGTGGGGGTGGGCATAAACCGGACCTGTGTCCGGACCCTTGACCGAAGCGCCATGCCCGGCAAAGTCGACGTGTCCCACCTGGTAGAGAAACTTGTCTCCATCCGGTTTGAAGAAGAGATCGATCCAGGCTATGTGGTGGGCGGTCGTGTTGGGGTGGGGAATCTCCTTGCCGACACTGACAGTGACCACAAAGGGTTCATTCGCTGTGACTGTGTCTGGGGCTTCGATTGCCGGAACATGCTTCTCATTTTTCCAATCCGCCGACTGTATCGCTTCACCGATGCTCATACCTAACCTCCAACTCGCTGAAAGGGACTAAAGGGACGGGTCGAAGGCCCGCCCAGTTCCAAGCTGCACGCTTGGTGAGCGAGGCAGGCCTCCTCTCACAGTGCCAAATCTACAATGGTTTCCCTGAAATGCAAGCGCCGGCCCGCTGGTGACCTGCATGCATCCGGGAACGCTGTATAATGGCTGTGGCACGCGGCGCCAGAAGATAATTGTCTAAGGTCAAACAACCTGTAACCGGAACCAAGGAGTTGAGATGCGCAGTGTGAGAGTGGCGACTGTGTCATTGCAGTACCGGGGCGGACCGACGGCCGAGGCGAACCGGACGATGATCCGTGATCTGCTGGATCAGGCCGTCGCAGAACAACCAGATATCGTGGCCTTGCCGGAGTCTTTCGTCTCACAGGGTGTGGCATACACTGCGCTGGAGGAAATCGCTGAGCCGATTCCTGGACCGACGACCGACCTTGTGGCTTCGTATGCGCGAGCGAATCACTGTTACATCCTGTGCCCCCTGATTGGCGATCACGGCACCACAAAACAGGGGCGGTTCCATAACAATGCTGTCTTGTTTGATCGACAGGGTCACATTGTCGGGATGTATTCGAAGATTCATCCGGTCGTGCAGGGCTCAGAGTTCCAGAGCTTGGAGCTGGGCGTCACGCCCGGAAGTGAAGCCGAAGTCTTTGAGACGGATTTTGGGCATATCGGCGTCCAGATCTGCTTCGACTTGATGTATCCGGAGGCGTGGGCCGAACTGAAGCGAAAGGGTGCGGAGGTGGTGTTCTGGTGCTCGGCCTACGACGGCGGAAAGCATCTCAGCATTCCCGCGTGGCTGCACCATTACTACATCGTCTCCTCGGTCCAATCGCGCTACAGCCGTGTCGTCGGTATCCTCGGGCAAACGCTAGCAAAGACAGGGTGGCACGATCGTGTGTTAGCGTACACCCTCGACCTTGATATCGGACTTTTTCACGCAGATTTCAACGGGAGCGTGATTCCCGACCTGCGCAAGACGTACGGGCCAGAGATTAACCTTGACGTATGGCACGAGGAAGGGCTCTTTACGTTGACAACAAACCGAGAGACGCTAAGCGTGGCGGAGATCGTCGCCAAGTTCAACTTGGACCCGCTAGACGACTATCTGTCACGGAACCGTGCTTTGCAGGATGCAGTTCGTGCGAGCCAGATTGTACCGGATTTGACGCCACCCTATCTGGGGCGCAAACAGTGGTCCTGAGAATCCTAGATTTCCTCTGAACAAGGAGACGATCATGAGCCTGAAAATCGTTGGCGAGTCACTTCCCCATATGCCCTGGGAGCCCCGTCCTGAAGGGATACAGGGCGTTGTTTGGCGCTCGGAGCGCAACCCGGTCATTCCGCGCGATCTGATTCCCTGCTCGAACAGTATCTTCAACAGCGCTGTGGTCCCCTACAATGAAGCCTTTGCCGGCGTCTTCCGCGTGGACGACCAGGGACGGCAGATGCAACTTCATGTGGGCCACAGCATAGATGGCGTTGCCTGGGAGTTGGACCATGATCCGATCCGCTTTCAGTCCGACGACACGGAAATAGGGACCTTCGTCTATGGCTACGATCCGCGTGTGGTCTGGTTGGAGGATCGGTACTACGTGACCTGGTGTAACGGGTATTATGGTCCTACCATTGGCGTAGCCTACACCCACGATTTCGCGACCTTCCATCAGTTGGAGAACGCCTTTTTGCCTTTCAATCGCAACGGCGTCCTCTTTCCCCGGAAGATCAATGGGCGCTTCGCTATGCTGAGCCGCCCGAGCGACAACGGGCACACGCCCTTTGGCGACATGTTCTACAGCGAGAGCCCGGATATGGAGTTTTGGGGTCGCCACCGCCACGTTTTCGGAACTGCTGGAGGCTGGCAGAGCACAAAGGTTGGCGCTGGACCCATCCCCATTGAAACGTCGGAAGGGTGGCTGTTGATCTATCACGGTGTCCTCACCTCGTGTAATGGCTTCGTCTACAGTGCCGGCGCCGCGTTGTTAGATCTAGACCAACCCTGGAAGGTCATTGCCCGTTCCCGGCGTTACTTTATGTCGCCGCAGACGATCTATGAGAATGTGGGTGACGTCCCCAACGTCGTTTTCCCTTGCGCGGCGCTTTGCGATGCCGCCACAGGACGGTTTGCGCTCTACTACGGGGGCGCCGATACTGTGGTGGCGCTGGCCTTCGGCTACGTCGACCAATTGATTGATTTCGTCAAAGAGGATTCCATCGTATAGGACCGGGTTATGTTCAAACTGAAAGAAGATTTCGAGCAAGTCCTGGACCGCTATGAAGCCTGGTGGGACTGCGAGGTGCTCGACCGCCCGCTCGTCTCGCTTATCTACCCGGCGTCTGACGCCCCAGGCGATGCGGTGCCGCAGAAATCCTACAGCTCGCTCAGAGAAGCATGGATGGATACAGATTACGTCGTGGCCCGAACGGAGGCGCAGATGCACGCCCGGGTATATTACGGGGATGCACTGCCCGTTACCTTTCCTAATCTTGGCCCTGAGGTTTTCTCCGCCTTCTATGGGTGCCCGCTGGAGTTCGGCGAGACTACATCTTGGAGCGAACCCATCCTAGATAGGATGGATGCGACGGCCGTGGCTCAACTTCAGCTCGATCGGGACAATGTCTACTTTAGGAAGATTCTGGAATTGACAGATGCCTTGATAGAGGTAGGGCGCGAGACGTTCATCGTAGGGTATACTGATCTGCATCCAGGAGGAGACGCGATTGCTGCGTTTCGCGATCCCCAGGCTCTTTGTCTGGACATGATCGAACATCGCAATGCAGTCAAGGCCCTCTGCGACCGCATCACGGACGACTTCCTCACGCTCTACGATCTCTATCATCAGAAGCTGCAAGCTGCCGGGATGCCCAGTACTACGTGGCTTAACGCCACCTGCCGGGGCCGGTTCCACGTGCCCTCAAACGATTTCTCGTGTATGATCTCGAATCGGATGTTCGAAGATGTCTTCCTGCCCGGTATCATGCGGGAGTGCCGGCATATGGATCGGAGCATCTACCATCTCGATGGCCCACAGGCGCTCCGCTTTCTGGACACGCTACTGGATGTCCCTGAGATTCACGCTATCCAATGGGTACCCGGCGCGGGACAGGAGCACTGGGCGCAGTGGATCAACGTCTATCAACGCATTCAGGCTGCAGGCAAGGCGTTTTGTCTATATCCTCCGGTCGAGGATCTCGATCAAGTCTTTGAGGTGCTGCGCCCGGAGGGTGCTTGGCTGGTGTTAGGGGGTGTGCCGGACCACGAAACAGCGGAGGCGGTCGTGCAAAAGGTGACGAGGTGGCGAAGATGAGTAGTCGTCCGCTTAGCCGATTCTGCTCATGCACCGGGAATTCTGCCACAGAAGCTAAAGGAGTGACAAAGTGAAGATCACCGACGTTAAGCCGTACCCTGTGTGGGTCGGTCATCGCAATCAGTGTTTGGTGAAGGTAGAGACAGACGAAGGTATCTATGGTTGGGGCGAGTCCGGCGTCTCGGGCCGGGAATTGGCGGTCGCGGGCGCGGTCAATCACTATCGCGAGTTCTTGATCGGCAAAGACCCGCT
>SLDA01000072.1 GCA_007125545.1 Thermoflexales bacterium
GCGCGCGTCCCACCCGGGTTCCGCGGCTGCGTCCAGCTGCAGCTCGTGAGTCACAAGGATCTGCCCATCACGCTGATCACCGGCTCGCGCATCTGCCAGCTCATGCTCTTTCCCGTCTCCAGCGGGCTCTCCGGCGTCCGCCGCTCCCAGGTGAGCGTGCGCCCCTACTTCTCCCCCATTATGGAGGATGACGAGCTGATCCCGCTGCAGCAGAACCGGCGCGGTCTCATTATTGGCGTCGTGGGGACGCTGTCCTCGGGCAAGTCGCTGCTGGCTGCTTACCTGGCGCGCGTGCACGGCTTCGTCCACCTCTCGCTGAGCACACCGCTTTACTCCGAGGCCCGCCAGCGCGGACGTCCCACCACGGTTCTCGAACTGCAGGAGCTGGGCAACAGCCGGCGCCATGCGGGTGGTGGCGAGGTCCTGGTCGACCGGCTGCGGGGCAGCATCCAGGCGCTCCAGTCGAGCAGTGATCTGGTGCTCACGGGGATCAAGAACCCCCAGGAGGTGGCCGCACTCAGGAACTGGCCCAATTTCCGTCTCATCGCCATCGATGCGCCCGCGGATCGCCGCTACGAGCGCTATCAGGACGCCGAGCGCGGCGGCGAGACGAGCACCTCGCGCGATGCCTTCGACGCGCTCGACCGGCGCGACCGGGGCGAAGGCGAGCCGGCGTGGGGCCAGCAGGTGAAAGCCTGTATAGAGATGGCCAACCGCTCCTGGTCCAACGACGGCGCCATCCGGGAGCTCTACGACAAAGTCGACAACTACCTGAACGAGCTGCGCGGCGAGCTGCTCTGAGCTTCGGCACCGCGGCTTCCCTCTCTGATGCAGCTTCAGAGCTGACCGGCGCCCCGCAACAAACCTTGCGCGGCCTTTTCGGTCGCTTGCCACCGATCTGGCTCGTGCTATAATCGTGACGATCCAAGATACCCATTCGCGCCGGCGGTCAGCGCCGCGGTGTCACCCCATCCTAGGGAGGCGGCATGAAGTGTCCATTCTGTGGTTCTAACAACACCAAGGTTGTGGACACGCGCCATGACCAGCAGGGAAATGTTCGACGCCGGCGGGAGTGCACGGACTGCGACCAAAGGTTCAGCACCGTGGAGCGCGCGATTCTGACCAATCCCCTGGTCGTGAAGCGTGACGGACGCCGTGAGGAGTTCGAGCCCGAGAAATTGATGTCCGGGCTGCGGATTGCGTGCTCGCGCCGTCCGATATCGGCCGAAGCCCTGGAGCGGGTCGTGGAACGTGTGGAGTATGCGATTCGCCAGACGGGTCGCACCGAGGTGCACAGCCAGTTGATCGGCGATATCGTCATCGAAGAGTTGCGCAAGCTCGATGAGGTTGCCTACATCCGCTACTGCATTGTCTATATGGGCCTCAAAGACCTCGAATCCATCCGCGCCGAGATCGATCAGATAAGGGCGCAGCGCCACTAAGTCATACGCGAGGGCCTTCAGACCCGCCCCGGTACGTCCTATGGGCGGGTTCGTTCTTTCTTCAGCGAGAAAACCTAATGTCGTCATAGTGTGAGGAGGAGTTCAGTGACCATAGAGGATCTAGCCAGGCTGACCAACGAGGAGCTGATCGCGGAGTTTTCCGGCAATTCGCTCGAAGTGCTCAAAAGAAGATATCTCCGCAAGGACACAAACGGAGAGCCGACTGAAACCGTCGCCGAGATGTTTGCCCGCGTCGCAGGCCACGTCGCGGCAGCGGAAACGGCGTGGGGCGATGGAACGGGAAACGCGGAGGATCTTTTCTACCGCTTGCTTTCCAATCTGCACTTCGTCCCCAATTCACCGACCTTTACCGGGGCCGGCACCCCGCTGGGGCAGCTCGCCGCCTGTTTTGTCCTCCCGATCCAGGACGATATGGGCCGGATGGAAGGCGGCATCTTTCAATCCCTGCGCGACGCCGCGCTCATCCAACAGACCGGCGGCGGCAACGGTTTCTCCTTCTCACGCCTGCGTCCGAAGGGGAGCCTCGTTGTCGCGAGCATGGGTCGCGCAACAGGTCCGATCGGTTTTCTCAGAGTTTACGACAAGGCATTCGGCGAGATCGCCCAGGGCGGCACGCGTCGCGGCGCCAATATGGCCGTCCTGCGTGTCGACCACCCCGACATCGAGGAGTTTGTGACGTGCAAGACCTCCGAGCAGGCGATCACGAACTTCAACATCTCGGTCGGCATCCTGGACGCCTTTATGGATGCGGTCGAGCGTGACGCCGATTGGGAACTCCACTTTCCTGACGTAGAGCATCCCGCCTACCGCACCTTCGCCGGAGATTTCGAGGCGGCGGAGAAGGCAGGCATCCCGCTCAAGCCCTATGGGTCCGTCAAGGCCCGCGCCCTCTTCGACCAGATCACGCGCCAGGCCTGGCGCAACGGCGAACCGGGGATGTTGTTCCTGGACAAGGCGCAGGAAGACCACCCCCTTCCCGCTCTCGGGCGCTATGAGACGACCAACCCCTGCGGCGAGCAGTTCCTTATGCCCTACGAGAACTGCTGCCTGGGGTCGATCAACCTCGCCCGCCACTTCAGCGCGACCGGCCTGGATTGGGAGGCCCTGACCTCGACCATCCGCACCTCCGTCCGCTTCCTGGATGATGTGGTGACGGCCAATGCCTATGTTCCGGCAGTCCCACAGTTGCAGGCAGCGGCACACCAGGCACGGCGCATCGGACTGGGCCTTATGGGCTTCGCGGACCTCCTCTTCCATATGCGCATCCGCTACGGGAGTCTCGAGGCGCAGGAGCTTGCCGCGCAGTTGATGGAGTTCGTCCGCTACCACGCGATGCTGGCAAGCATCGACCTGGCGGCGGAGCGCGGCCCCTTCGCCGCCATCACAGGCAGCGTCTACGACCCGGATCAGATGACGTGGCGCCCCCGCCCCTGGCCGGACTGGCTCGGCGGCGGCCCCAGCCACGACTGGGGGCGCCCCGCCCTGGACTGGGAGAACGTCCTCGACCGGATCCGCGAGCACGGCATCCGCAACTCCACGCAGCTCACGATCGCGCCAACCGGCACGATCTCCACGATCTCGGGCGTCGAGGGATACGGGTGCGAGCCGGTCTTCGCGCTCGCCTACACGCGCTACGTGCACGAGGCCGAGGAACAGATCCAACTGCTCTATGTGAGCCCCGCGTTCGAAAAAGCGTTGATCGACGCCGGACTGGACAAGGCCGCGCGTGAGGAGATCCTGGCGCAGGTGAAGGACACCGGGAGCTGCCAGGACGTCGGAGCGGTGCCGGAGGAGATCCGGGAGACCTTCGTGGTCTCGGGCGATATCACGGCGGAAGGGCACATCCGGATGCAGGCGGCCTTCCAGCTCTTCACCGATGCGAGCATCAGCAAGACCGTCAACTTCCCCGCGGGTGCCGTCCCCGAGGATGTTGCCGATGCCTTTATGCTGGCCTGGAAGCTCGGCTGCAAAGGCCTGACCGTCTATGTTGCCGGCTCGCGCGAGCAGGAAGTGCTGGAGACCGAAAAGACGCGGCAGGAGAAGAGCGGCGCGCCCGTGCAGGAGCCCCCACGGCCCTGTCCGGACGAGCAGATCCGGCCCAGACCGAAGTCGCTGGCAGGCGTGACCTTCCAGGCCAAGACGCCCCTGGGCACCGCCTATGTAACGATCAACACGAATGGGTACGACCAGCCCTTTGAGATCTTCCTTACGGTGGGCAAAGCGGGCTCCGACACGGCTGCCGTTGCCGAGGCGATCGGCAGGCTCATATCGCTGACGCTGCGACTGCCCTCCCCGATGGAGCCCCGGGAGCGGCTGGCCGAGATCGCCGACCAGCTTAGCGGGATCGGTGGGGGCCGGCCTATGGGATTCGGCCATAACCGGGTCCTGAGCCTCCCGGATGGGATCGCCAACGTGCTGGACGAGTTCCTGCGCGAGACCGAGGAGACGGAAGACGGCGTCTCGCGCTGGGGCCAGCATCCGGAGTCCTCGCAACCGAGCCTCGCCCTCTTCCAAATCGGGGATTTGTGCCCGGCCTGCGGGCAGGCGGCGGTCATCAATACCGAGGGATGCGTGCGCTGCTACGCCTGCGGGCACAGTGAGTGCTAGGAAGCAGACACGACCTGGTCTATGACACCATCGCGGGCGGCCCCTGGGGGCCGCCCGCGATCCGTTGGTGGTGATGGGCCTGCGTTCAGGCGATTTCCTCTATTTTGAACTCGATCTCGCCGCCGGGTGCGTGGACCGAAATCTTGTCGCCCACTTTGCGCCCCAGCAACGCCTTGCCGAGCGGAGACTCATGCGAGATCCGCCCCTTCGCCGGGTCGGCCTCCGCCGGGCCCACGAGGTAGTAGGTCTCGGTCTCATCGTAGCCGACCTCACTCACGGTCACCTCGCTTCCGAGGCGCACCCGTCCGCCCTCAGTTCCACCCATCTCGATGACGATGGCGTTCCGTAGAAGCTGCTGGACCTCGAGAATGCGTCCCTCCAGGAAAGCCTGCTCTTCCTTCGCCTGGATGTAGTCGGCATTCTCCGAGAGATCGCCTTGCTTGATGGCGAAGTGCAGGCGTTCCGCGAGCCTATGGCGCTTGTTGTTGACGAGATCGTCCAACTCTGCTTCCAGCTGCGCTTTGCCTTCTGGTGATAGATATACCGGTTGCCCGCTCATATTCACTCCTTGGGTCGTGAGGTCATTGTACCACACGGGATTGCTCGATCAATAAC
>SLDA01000555.1 GCA_007125545.1 Thermoflexales bacterium
AAGAGTACGGCATCGGCCTGGAACCCAGTATTATCTCTCCATTGGAGTTGGGCGTCGGTTACAAAGAGAAGACGGGCGAGTCAGGGCGCTGGATGCACTACCGGGAGGGATTGCGCGACCCGCTTACCGGGATGTACTCCGTGATGCTCTGGCAGCAGACCCGGTGGTGTAACAATAAGGGCCCGATTCCGGTGAAGCTAGTTGGCGTGCGTGCTTTTGCCTTCTGCGAGGAACGGGTACCCGACACGTCCTTTTTTGCCGTGGATCCAACGAGGATTGTGGAACTGGAGACGCCAGAGATCGAGACCCTGCCCGGCACCGGTGTAGACGTGGGCTCGCTAGATGGAGGTGTGGCCAACCTGGATGCGATGTTCCAGGCTGTACGAGTTCGGGCCCATGGTGCCGGAGGACCCAAGGGGCTCGACCGTGTGCTGGTCGTCCTACTCTACGAGACTGTGGAGATGGACTACTTCAGTCCCAGTGCGTCGAGCTTTCTCGACGAGTTGGTGCATACCTACCACGACCGTGGGATCACACTCTCCGGTATCTACTCCGACGAAATGCATATTCAACAGGACTGGTCCTATCACTCGCATTTCGACAACGGGCAATTCACCGTTCGTTATGTGTCCTCCGGCTTTGAACGCGCCTTTGCGGAGACCTTTGGGGCGGAGTATGGTGATTTCGCTCCTTACCTGCTCTACTTCGCCAGTCACCAGCACGATTTCCTGGCCACCCACGAGCCCAAACTGCCCAGCCAGCACGTTTTTGGCCCGACCCGGCAGGCGATTGCAGCAACGCTGAGGTTCCGCCGTGACTACTACCATTTTCTGGAGAGCACGGTGGTCGATCTGATGATCGAGGCGCGCGAGAAGCTGGAAGCGCTCAATGGACACGAGTTGGATGCCTTCTATCATTCCACGTGGGCCGAGTCGCCTACGTGCGATGCGTGGACCGTAGGCGGCGTTCACAAGAGTTGGGCGCCGGAGGAGCACCGGCGACGGTATGCGTATACCCCGGACTTCCTCTGGTCCAATACGATTCAGCAGGCTGCGGCGGCGTGCGCCAATTACTTTCTCTGGAATGAGTTCTTGACCGGCGGCAATACCGACACGGCGGAGGGTGGCTACGCAGACCGCAACTATTATGGTCGTGCGCTGGCGTGCTCGCTGGCGGCGCTTAACCGGCGTCCACTTGCAAGTGCCGGCATGTGGGGTATGCCTGCTGAGGTTCGCCAGCGTATGTCGGCGGTGAGCGCCGTCTTCGGTGCCGGAGGACACTCGGCTTTCCACGCTGTAGCGGATTACGCATCTCGTGATAGCGACGTGCTCTTCCTCTACCCGCAGGATCTGGTCGCGGTCGAGGAACGATTCGGCAGCTGGGTCGTGCTCTATGGGTATGCCAACTATGCCACAGCCGAGAAACTGGCGGAGTATGGTTGGGTCACCGAAAATAGTCTACTGGCGGTCAAAGATGCCCGCTATCGAGCCGTCGCTGTGCTGTACGAACCCTTTCCGAGCGTTGAGCTTCTGGCGCTGCTGCGCGAATTTGCGGAGAAAGGCGGCACCGTGATCTGGTCCGGTATGCCCCCGCTGGAGCCGCGGGGGTCTGGGGAGGAGGATGTTCGTGGGATGCTGGAGAATCTCTGTGGCGTGCGCTTCACAGCGACGCCGGACCCGCTGGGACTCTCTCTGCCTGCGCGCCGTGTGACCTTCCAGGGCGCATTGGACGGCGTGCCGGATCAGTTCGTGATGACCGACTTCGTCGTCGATCGGATCTTTCCACTGGAGGTCCAGTCGGGTGTTGAGCAAGTAGCTACATTGAGGTCGGGAGGGCCCGAGGGCGTGACATGTGTCGGTGCTCGCCGGCTGTTGCTCG
Organism: Thermoflexales bacterium; assembly: GCA_007125545.1. Taxonomy (GTDB): domain Bacteria; phylum Chloroflexota; class Anaerolineae; order B4-G1; family SLSP01; genus PWVB01. The sequence goes on from SLDA01000555.1 coordinate 1,879, forward strand.
GTGGCGGGCAGGTAGTGACCTTGGGGTTCCGTCCCGAGGACGACCAGTCCGCATCGACCGGGGTGGAGATCCGCAGCTGGTTTGAGATCCTTCGGACGCTGGGCGCCTATCCTGGACACGATCATCCGGTCGTCGTCTCGCGGACCACCGGTTACCTGGCGGCGACCTTTCCCAACGGTGCGCTTGCGCTGTGCCCACACTACCGGCAGCATCCTGAAAGTTGGCCCGGTGGCTTCTATCGCGACCCGGACGTGGACCGCGACGCACTCGAGCTCAATCCGGTCCCGGACGATGCGATACAGCTCGATGAGTTCGCCGTTGCTGGGCAGCGGGTGAGTTATCGAGGGCGTCACGCTGTGACATGGCATTACGCCGGCGGCCAACTATCCGCTTTTTCGGGCATTCATTGCACCGGCATCGATATCGATGGAACCCAATTCCGTTGGTCGGACGAGCCGGTGGACGTGGCGTGGCACCCTCTGGGGGAGGCGTATGCATTCGCGGCGCCCGACGAGGGTGCGATGATCGTGCCTCTGTACAGGGTATGGCTTGGGAGTACCGGCTCGGTGAAGCTGCCTCTCCTGCTGCCAAATGACGATCCGTACCCCCGCGATGGTGCGGACGACCGGGGCACGCTCCAGGTATGGCGTGGTTCCTATGCCCCCGGTGGTACGGCGTCGTCTGACCCGGTGCAGATGCCTGTTGGCTATGTCGCTGACCAGATCCCGTTTGAGGCTGATTCCGCAGGCCTGCAACTGACCATCGATGATCAGAGCGTTGGGCACTGGCTCTACGTGATCAAGTGAGGTGAATCCCATGTCCGTATTCGATCCGGCCTCTTTTTCCGATCCGCCTAACCGCTTTAGACCGCTGCAGATCCTGCATGGACTGGACCGCTACCTGGTAAGACCGGGCATGTCGGGCCTCGTCGAGGAAGGCGCCGACCCTGCGGGTCAATGGGCGGAGCGACTCGCGGACCCTCCGGCAGTATCGCTCGAGATTGACAGTCCGGATTTCAACGGAGCTGAGGGTATCGATGCGAAGTTAGCACACCTGGTCAGCCTGGGGCTTGGCGGAATCGTCACTAATGTGGGCTTTCAAGATTATCTTGACAGTCCTTACCAGTGGGACCTGCTGCGCTATGGGCAGCGCCGCGCGATGGAGCTGGGCCTGCGAGTGTGGTTGTACGATGAGAAGGGCTATCCCAGCGGCACGGCAGGCGGGATCGTCACGCGGGCCAACCCGGATTATACTGCCCTCGGCCTTGCTTGTTATTCGGTTGCAGTGAAAGGCGCACACGAGATAGTGTTTCCCTTGCCGGCGAGTTGTCGCGCATTCGTCGGCGCTACTGCGCTGCGTGACCTGCATGGTACGGCAGCCCCTGAAATCGTCGATCTTGGCGAGTATGTGGATGACTGGGGCGTGCTCAGGATCCCGCCGGGGACCCTGAACGACACAGACAAGCTCCTCTACTTCGCCGAGCGTGTTATGTATGAGGGGACTCACGCGCAGGGCAACGTCAGCGAGTTCAAACACTACGTGAATCTCCTGGAACCCGCTGCGGTCCGCGCCTTCCTACGCGTCACCCATGAGGCCTATCGCCGCGAGCTCCCTGCCGAGCTCTGGCAGGGGATCGAGGCTATTTTCACGGATGAACCGTCGTTTATGACCTTCTACACCCCGGCCCTGCCCGAGCGTTATTGGGGTAAGGTACCGGTTGGGGACAGTGCCCTCTTTCGGGATCGTCCGCCGGCGGTGCCCTGGTCGCGGGATTATCTGGCCTACTTTCAAGCCGAAAAGGGATACAGTCTGGCGCCGCATCTCTATGCCCTCTTCTTCTCACAGTCTGAGGACGCCTGCTATATCCGACAGGACTATTACGATACCTTGACGCGGCGTTATGCTGCCGCGTTTTATGGGCAAGTCCAGGGCTGGTGCCGGAGCCACGACATTGCCTTCTCTGGTCACCTCCTGCTGGAGGAGAATATCCTCGATCACGTTGCTTTCCATGGAAGCCTCTTCGCTGCTATTCGGAAGATGGATCTGCCGGGGATCGATATGCTCACGAGCGACCCTGTGGGCATGCTGGAGGGTGGATCCTTTATGGGGGCGTCCTTTATGGCGGTGAAGCAAGTGGCCTCGGTGGCGCACCTCACCGGCTGCGAGCGGGTACACAGCGAGAGTTCAGACTGGGAGCAGCGCAATCACGATGGCTTCGCGTCGCTCACCCAACGCATAGGGCAGGCTAACTTGCAGTATGTGCTCGGCGTGAACCAGATTACGTCCTACTTCGGGTGGCAGGAGTTCGATGAGCAGGAGCAGCGAGATTACCATGATTATGTCGGCCGGCTCTCAGCAATGCTGACGGGCGGGCACCACGTTTGCGATGTCGCCGTACTCTATCCTGTGCGCACCCTCTGGGCGCACTATCTGCCGCCGCTCGAGCCCATACCCAGCTGGCTGGACCGTCCTGCGCGCTCCGAGTGGGAGCTGACCCTAACTCGGGATTATCCCGCTCTGATCCGCACCCTGCTCACCAATCAGATCGACTTGGACATCATCGACGAGGAGGCGGTTGTGACCGGCGAGATCCGTGACGGGGCACTCCGGATTGCCAGTGAGGCATACCGGCTGCTCGTGCTGCCCCCAGCCGACACCCTGGCTCTCGATACGGTGCGCGCGCTTGCCCGCTTCTGTCAGGCTGGAGGTCAAGTGCTCTTCACGGGATCGCCTCCAACGATGGCAGAGTCCGCCGATCGGACGCCGTTGCTCCAGGCGGAGCTGGCGGCCCTACTC
>SLDA01000473.1 GCA_007125545.1 Thermoflexales bacterium
AACCATCTCGTATGGGGAACCGCTGATGGGATACACCCTCAAGGAGGTCACTATAGGGCAGCAGCCCCTCATTCTCCTCGGTCAAGTCAATGAAGGCTGTTATCCCTGCCCGGATCAAAGCATCCAGCTTCGCACGCGAGGATCCCTCATCTATGTTCCGAGGATACTCTCCTGCAAGCAACTTGCCCGGAACCACCCAATAGGAGTTTTCGATGGGTCCACGCATCGTCTTCACCTCTTGTCTTTCATGTTCGCCCTAAACAGGACCGTCCAATATGAGTCCCAGACGTCTCACAGGTCACCTACTGTAGTTGTGGTCCCTCTGCTGTCAAGTAAACTGGCCATGAGAAAGGCGCCCTGCGTAACTGTGGGGCGTCTTTTCTTTTCAAATCGAGTGTAGTTGGCTGAAGGACGAGGATATGTGATGCGCTCATCATCCGGCGCGACGGCAGTTCTCCGGCAGAATCTTTCGCGACAATTGACGGCGCGGCAAGGGAGCACACAAGGTCGTTCGCGGTTACACTTATGGATTACTAGCTCGCGGCCAACACGTCTACCCTGCCGGTCTGTATGCTCGCGCGATTGGCCTTCTCCTCCTCGTATCTGGCACCGACCTGCGTGTCGCGGGTATTCCCGGTAGTATTCACAGGTCAGGAGGTAGGCGGAATACCGGACAAACGTCGTGTGCTGCACTGTTCAACGACAAGTAGAACAACGCAGGGCACACCTGACCGTGCTTGATGCCGTTGCGCAAGGGCCTATAACAAGACTCGAAATAGGTCTGAGACGGTGGCAAGGAGGAGACGATGCGTCGCAGTCGTGTAGCCGGGGCCTAGTCGACGATCAGGATCAAGCTCGTAATGCTGATCTGCCGACCTAATCAGCTACTCATCTGGCCTGCCAGTTTCCGGAAGCCCGTTTCTACGGTGGCGTCGATGCCCGCGGCAAACGGCGCCGGGCCGTGAACGTCGGTCCACGGGGCTTGGGTCACCTCGTAGCCGCCTTCCGGCAACAGCGCATCGGTGGGCAGGTAGGTGCCCACCTCCTGGCAGTAACCCCACGCGGTCAGCGACGGATCGTTCAACCACTTTCGAAGAGCCGGCAGCCACTCCGCCACCGCCTCAGTGCCGAACCAGGCAACGCGCTGGTCGACCGCAATCTGCAGCAACCCTATCTCCATAGGGACATGCGTCGACAGCGGCGCTCCGGAGTGGGTACGCTCAGCCCAGTACTTCCCAATGTTGCGGCTGAGTTCATCCTCGCGTGCGGCCATATCCTGCCAATGGGCGATAGCGGGCACAAGATCCAGCGCACGTCGAGGATGAATCCAGCCTGCAGCAGCCTTAAGTGTGAGTTCGAGGAGCGCGCTGGGCTCTCCCAATGCTTGGAGCACATCGCCCGCGAGGCGTGCCGCCACCTCATCCACATCGCCCGGGGTTGACTTTCTGAAAGTCCCGGTCTCGGGATCGGCAAGGACGCGCGGTCTGATGTTGCCCGCCAGGCCCTGCAGGAACTGACAGTGCGTCGCGCTGCCCAGGTGCGATCTCAGCGCCTGACGCGTGGCGCCTGGATAGCCCGAGGAGATGCTGTCCCAAGCAAAGCCATAGACGATCACCGGATGGCAGCCATAGCTGAAGGCGACGGCGCGATCTCCTCCCACAGACCGGCAGATGTTCAAAACCCAGAGCTCCCGGTTGTAGAAGCCGTCAGGATTGGGCGCCATCACTATCTCGCCCTCAGCATTTCTCCGGCGCCGGTTGATGCCGACGTCGGACGCGCCCGTATGACGGGTGACGGTGACCGGCTGCAGGTTGGCGAGTGCCATCTCCGCTGCTGACCGGATAGCCTGTGCCAGGGTGTGGTGGTACTCGCGCAGCTCCGGCGGCTCAGGCATCACATCCGGATACCTGCGAAAGTTCGTCATCGGCCCGCTGTGGACGTGGGCGAAGTTGAACACCACGGCCTCATATGGCGTGCCGGTTAGCCCGGCAAGGTTCTGTCGCAATGCGGCGGAGCGGCCGTAGTCCAGTCCTATTAGGTCAAGCGATACCCAGAGGCAGCGGTTGCCCCCGGCATCCTCCAGGATCAGCACCTGGGCCATCAGCGGATCCAGGATCGTGGTGCCAGGCGCAAAGCGCGGGCCTCGGCCTCCCATCGGCAGCCTCAGCGGCGGGGTGATCTCAACATCGGCCCACCCTGCGCGCGCGGTCATCGATCGACCTGCTCGACGCCAGGCTGACCCTCGGAGATGTTGGCGCTGTGTGTATGGAAGAAGCGCTTCTCCGGCATAAACGCAACCCAATAGCGTAATCCACCTATCCCGAGAGCTTGATCTTTCTGCTTACCTGCCGAAATAGCGGTAACCAAGCTGACAATGCCCACATTGCGATGCTTACTTTTTATAGCGTCGGACCTCAGGCGCCTCATAGCATCTAAGTATAGCCTGCCCCCGAGCACGCGCAAGACAGCGTCTGAGAATAGTAGCCTAACCTTCTCGCCTCGCTGCGTCCGACGTCGCAAGCGGTTGTAAACCTCGGGGAAGTGAGCGATGCAAGAGGCGTCCAGGTCGCCATCGTCGAGAGTGCAGAGTTGCTTGCGCAGGTTGGAGGGCGTAACAGGAACCGGTCATCGGGCTTCATCTCGCCTCGCGCGCAAGCCGGTAGCTGAAGGCACTGGCGGCGACCACTAGTTTGGGTTGACAAAAATAGGTCGCTACAAGATCCCCCTTTTATTGACCTCTAGACAGCCAACTCACGTCGGGGGTGAGCTGCTGCAGAGGATGCTGGAGATTCTATCACGAAAAGTGGACGCCCGACTTTATCAGTTGCTCTAGCTTTGTACGTTCGCTGTCGTCTAGGCAAATATGTCGTCGTTTCGTCCTACCGGCGGTCTGCCATATCTGCCGGGTAATTCAAGACCTGAGCTAACCGAGTGCTAGCAACAGCATGCTAGCTCCCAATCTCCCGCAGAACTGATCGGCTCACTCCTGTTTCCGATGGTCCCCACGACGCAGAAGCTCTAGCTTGCTCATAATGCGCTGTCTCGCTTGCGCCGTCGCCTTGGGATCTAGCACCACAGTGATGAGACGATCACCCTCGATCTCCACCTGCAGCCAGTCACCTTCTAGATAACAATATCCGAGCGGCATGCTGACTTACACGGTGTAACGCACGCTTCCCGTGAGCGTTACAGGCAGCCTTGAAAAACCACATTAGATAGCAGCTGACATCCAGAAAGCATTGCGGACAGCCTAGATTAGCGGCTCAGGAAAGGCAATGCCCCCAAGCGACCCGGAGATCTACTAGCTCCATCTAGTAGACGTGGCACGCGCCTCGGACGAGGTTGAGCAGCGATAAGCTAGGTTCTGCCGCAGAACTGCTGCGCCTAAGCTATCGCGAGAGCGCTCATCTGACCTCTCTCTAGGTTGACTGTACAGTCGACCTTGCTCCCCAAAGGACCCACATTGCACGGACGCTGAGGATTGCTATACCTAGTCAACAGATGAGGTGCAAAATGAGCCGAATGCGAAGCAAGTATCTTGTCAGCATCACCGTGCTCCTGCTGATCGCGCTGTTGCTTGTCCTCTCCTCGCTCTCCGCCATCGCGCAGCCGTTGGGATCGCTGGCGGTGTCGTTCATCGATGAGCGAGTCTGTAGCGCGGTCTAAGAGAATCTGAGAACCAAGAACTATCTTAATGAGGCAGTGAGAGGGAACGTCCGGGGCTAGACCCATATTCTGCGCCCAGCTTTACCCTGATGAGGCGGTCACTCTCGCGTGCGTCTTCTTGCAGTTATGAGCGCCCGATATCTAGCCGCCGCTCTTGCACGCCTCCTACAGATCCAACACCCTGGTGCGGTACTGCAACGCCTCGGCAAGGTGGTGCGTCTGTATCACGTCCGCACCCTCCAGGTCGGCGATCGTACGACTCACCTTCAACACGCGATGGTAGGCACGCGCACTGAGGTGCATCTGGCGCATTGCAGAGCGGATCAACGCCTGCCCCTCCGGCGGCAAAATGCAGAACTCCCGGATCTGTCCCGGCCCCATATCGGCGTTGCAGGTCAGCCCGGTCCCGGCGAAGCGGGCCTGTTGCCGTCCCCGCGCACCCTCGACGCGGTCCCGAATCGATGCCGAGGACTCCGAAAGCGTCGTCCGGGTGAGCTTCTCGTAGGCGACGCGCGGCACCTCGATATTGATATCGATTCGGTCGAGTAACGGACCCGAAATCCGCTTCCTGTAGCGCTGGATCATTCCGAGGGCGCAGGTGCACGCGCGCTCCGGATCGCCATAGTAGCCGCATGGGCACGGATTGAGTGCGGCGACCAGCATGAAATTGGCCGGGAACGTCAACGCTCCCTGTGCGCGGCTGATCGTAACCGTCTTGTCCTCCATCGGCTGACGCATCACTTCGAGAACACGGCTGTTGAACTCCGGCATTTCGTCCAGAAAGAGCACGCCGCGATGCGCCAGGCTGATCTCTCCGGGACGGGGCCACTGCCCACCTCCCACGAGACCCGCATTGCTGATCGTGTGGTGCGGTGCACGGAAGGGGCGTATCTGAATCAGCGGGATATCCGGCGGCAGCATATCCGCGACGCTGTAGATACGCGTGACCTCCAGCGACTCCTCCAGTGTGAGCGCAGGCAGGATGCCGGGGACTGCCCGTGCCAT
>SLDA01000224.1 GCA_007125545.1 Thermoflexales bacterium
CCGCACTGCCACCACAATCAGCCGGCGGCTAGACGACTTGTCATAGGGCGTCCCATGCCAATCCCCGAAGACTTCGACCTCGCCGAAGCCTGCCCTACCCAGGATCTCGAGCCAGCTATCCAGCAGCCTGATGCGAATCCGTACCGACGAATGGTCGAAATCGCTAACTTCCTCCGTATGGATAAAATCGAAGATATCGATGGTCATAATGTCACCCTCATAGGCCATCGTGAACAGTCGGGTGAAGTCCCGGGTATTCAGCACGGGCGCGAACCGGGCAGGGTTGCGCATCGACGCATCGGTCTGGCCCTGGTCGAATACCAGAATCCCGCCGGGGCGCAGCACTGCACGCATACTCCGCAGCGCCCGCAGCGTACCCGCGTCCTCCAGCACCTCGTTGATCGAGTTTGTCAAGCAGACCACCGCATCAAACGAGACATCATAGTGCTCAGGCAGTTCGCGGAAGTCGGCCTGCCGCAGTGGAATCCCTTTGCCGGCGGTGACCACGTGCGCCTGCGCCAACATAGCCGGGGAGAGGTCGGACCCGGCAACCTGCAATCCCATCTCGGCGAAGATCATCAGGTCGCGCCCGGTCCCGCAAGCGCAGTCCAGCACGCGTACCACGTCGTGTCGATCGAAAAGCTGCCGGAAGAATTGACGCCTGAACGGGTCCTCCTGGTTCATCCAGTCGTACCGCTCGGCAAACCCTGCATACGGATCGGTTGCCGGGACGCGCTCTTTGACGCGTGTTGCTAGCACCTCTTTGGTGGTCTCCGACGGTTCGACAGCAGGCAGCGCGTCACAAAGGCGCGCAACGACCTCCGCATAGGCATTGAACTCATCGCGACACGCGGAGCACTCCGCCAGATGCGCCGCCACCTGATCAGCCTCAGCCACTTCGAGGCAACCGAGTGCATACGCGCCGAGCTGCTCCACAACGTGATCACGCATCACCACCACACCCCCGCAAGATCTGGGCCGGAAGGATCTGGTCTCACGAACCTTTTCCCGGCGCGAAGCCCACGTCAGCCGGCATCGACCAACAGCCGCCGCAGCTTCTGCATCCCCAACCGGATGCGTGTCGTGACCGTTCCGAGCGGCTCATCAAGGACCATCGCAATCTCCTGCTGGGTCATCCCCTGGAAGTAGGCCAGCGCCAGCACAATGCGCTGCTCCGCCGGCAAGCCGGCCAGCGCTTCGCGCACATCGGACTGCGCGAAGTGCGCCTCAGCGCTCTGCTCTGCATCCTCGACCCGCGGCTGATCCTCGTCTTGGAGGGCGCCCCAGGGAACGCCATAGTGCTCGGGACGAACGCGCCGCCGCCGCACCACATCGATGGCACGGTGTCGCGCGATGCTGACGAGCCATGTATTCACCTGTGCACGCGCGGGGTCGTAGTCGCCGGCGTGCGTCCAGGCGCGAAAGAAGGCCTCTTGCGTGATCTCCTCGGCAAGCGCAAGATCGCTGACTATATGGTAGGCCACATCGAAAACCAGACGATGATATCGGTCGTACAGTTCGGCAAGCGCATCGCCCTGTTGCCACACGATACGCCGCATCAGGTCGCCGTCGTCCAGTTCGCTGAGGTCTGCATTCGGTCGCATCGCGGATGTCATATCCAGCCCATAGACTCTGCAGATACAGGAGTCTGACTTGATGATGACCTGATTATGGCATGCAAGGTCAAGGTTCGCAACACGGCACAGCGATGTAACGATGTCGTGTGTTTCTAGTAACGCCAAACAGCGGGTAGGGTACGAGTAAGGTACAGACGGGGAAGGTGCTAGAATGGGAGTTCGAGAAGCTGAGCTCGTCTTCAACCACGGTGGCATCTGCCATGTGCCCAGCCTCTGGATACTGGTGTAGGGGGATGCCTTCAGCCAAGGCACGGAGGACTACAATGCAAGATCAAGATACACCGATACGCTGGACCGTACGTCTGACCTCGCCGCCGGACGCCGTCTATGGGATGTTGGCGACGGACGCCGGGCGTGCACGCTTCTGGGCCGAGTCGGCAGTGGAGGTAGCTGGATGTATCCGCTTCCGCTTCCCCAATGGCGCTACCTGGGTGGGACGCATTCTGGAGAAAGAGCCTGAACGCCGCTTCGCCGTTGAATACTATGGCGACAGCCGAACATCCTTTCTGCTGGCGCCGCTGACCAGTGGCGGAACGGACCTGACGGTCATGGATGAGGGTGTGCCACCGGAGGATTGGTGTGAGGTGCTGGCGGGCTGGGTGTCGGTGCTACTGGCGCTGAAGGCGGCGGTCGACTATGGCGTGGACTTGCGCAACCACGACCCCGCGGCGACGTGGGATCAGGGGTACGCAGATAACTGATGTGTTGCCTTATGATCGGTACAGAGGCCCCGAACGGAGCCTCTGTACCGGGTCCTATGCAGTCAAAAGCTACCTTCCCTGAGGGATGATCGAGCCCGCGATCTCACCAGGGGGGAACGTCAGCGTGTGCACGTTGACGTAGGTGTTGCCTGCGCGCATCGCTGCTAGCAGATCCTCCATCGTCCATCCGGCGAACTGTCCAACGAAGTCGTCCGCCGTAAATGTGCCCTCGGCCAAGACACCGCTGAAGCGCCCCGGAATCAACTGGGCCGGCGCAGTTTCGGGATAGAGCCATACAATAACCGGCCCCGTATCCGCAGGCGACCCCAGATGGATATGGGCCATCGTCGTATCGTGAAGGTTCGCAACGATCAGCTTATAGTAGATCTCAGTCCCATCGCTGCTCAGGCGGAAAATCGTTTGGCCCTGAGCCAGAGTGTCCCGATCGGGATACTCCTGGGAAAGGTGTGCCCGGAAGTGATTCTGCGCCTGTGCGCCGGCCGGCATTGCTACAAGCAACAAGAGGGCCAGCACCGCTATCACGGATCCCCATCTGAAACCTTTTCTCGTGTTCATCGCTATCTCCTCTAGTCCAACGTTAATCAATCGGGTTTTTCCTACCCGTCTCTACTAGAAGATACGCAATAAACACTATTATGGATTCATAAATCTTCTATAATTCCGGACGAGAGTGAACTGACCCCTAAGTGGATCAGCCTCCACCTGCAGTCGCTTACTAGGGTGTGGAGCGAAATACAGGCGGCTTATAGATTTAGCAGACGCCCCGCCGTCTCCTTCAACTCATTGTACGCGTTGAGCAAGGATGGCAGAGCCGGCTTGTCGTGTGCTCCTGTGATGGCGCCGCGATCTTCCAACATCTGTCGGACGATCGCGCAGAGCTCCTCAACCTTCGCCACCTGCTCCGTGACCTCCATCGAAGCGAGAAGTGAGGTCAACAGAGGCTCAAGCCGCGCCGCATCCTCCTGTTTTCCAAACTCCTGCGCCAGCCACCGCCAGTGTGGTGTGAAGTCGTCGTTGAGCAGGAGCGTGAGCCGCATCACACCTTCAATGAACTGTCCAAAGCCAATCGAGGCAGACAAGACATCCAAGCGTGGCGCCACGTCCAGCAAGAAACAGTCCTGCCCATACTGCCACACACGGAAACATTCCTCCGCCAACCGCTTCATCCTCACAGCATCCGGATAGCGCGACAATACCTCGCGCCAGACCCCCAGTTCACCAGTCTCGTCCATCCATATTGCGGCGTGTTTGAGAGCATACAGACGCGACTCGTCGAGCTGTAGCCAGGGGCCAACACCAAGAGGGAAGTCATAGAGCCCGAAGTGCTCGGCAAACCACCGGCGGGTAGAGACGACCTGTACCGGCTTGTCCCCAGGGCATGCCACAGCATGGCCCTTCCAGGTATCAGGTACCGCTGCATTGAGCTCCGCAGCCAGCGCCGGGCTATAACCGACGAAGTCGGTCTCAGATAGGAAGAGGGTGAATTGCGGACCGGCGGTGAGTTGGGGACTCGAGGTGACCCGCGGAACGGCGCTGTGAGTGCCGAGCATCGCGGCATGCCCGTTACGCAACTCTGCACCGACGATCCTGCCCGCTGCAATGCCGTCCACCAGTTTGGGGTGTTCGCGCTTCAGATAGGACAACCCCCACTCCCGGAATAGGCTCTCCGCAACCTCCATATCCTTCATACCGTCTCCCTTCTCGATATTTCGTTCTCAAGACTAGATCTAAGGTGCAGCCCGCTGTCGGCAATGTGGAGGCAAAGAGGGGGCGGCATCCTCGCCCCATCATACACAGAAACTGGCAGGTGGCAAAAAACGAAAAGGCCCTTAGGTTCTTTCCCAAGCAACTTGGGACCAGAACCTAAGGCCCTTATCTCCTCCCCCCACAGTCCGCTAACTGAGTACTTTTATCGCCTCATTAATCGCGGGCCGGCAACAGCCGCGTATCTCTATTTTTGGAGCTTCATACGAGCCCGCTACAGAGCCCCGGCAACAATTCTCACCGTGCTCTATGCAGATTACCCGTCCGAGCTCATAGTCCAACCATCGCTTCATATCAGTGCTGGCCTTCTTCCAACCAGTCCGACCATATCCGTTCTTCGTTGCCGAGATAATCGTAAACTCTATCTTCATCGTGTCATACCTTTTCTGCAGTGAGTTATAAAACGGTCATAATCGGCGTTATGACCGTAGCCAATTCCCATCCGTAATGAACCCCATTCTAACACCCTGATGACATTTGTCAACCACAATTCGGGTAATATGACATACGTAAGACCTCTTTCAGAAGATCCGGATGCGGATGCTC
>SLDA01000353.1 GCA_007125545.1 Thermoflexales bacterium
CATTACGAAACAAACCCATTTTGTGGCGCCGTCTCGTCCCGCCACAAAGTCCCCATTACGAAACAAACCCATTTTGTGGCGCCGTCGCCCCGCCACAATGTCCCCATTACGAAACAAACCCATTTTGTGGCGCCGTCGTCCCGCTACAAACGCCCCCATTACGAAACAAACCCATTTTCGGGCGCCGTCTCGTCCCGCCGCAAAGCCCCCATTACGAAACAAACCCATTTTGTACGCCCGGCTGCGGGCGCCGCCGCCGTCCCGTCCCAAAGCCCCCATTACGAAACAAACCCATTTTCGGCAAGGCCAAGCCTGCCTGGCTGCGTCCCCCAGCCGGGCGTTCCACCGAGGGGCAGAAGCTCGGTTCGCTCGCACACAGGCAAATCCTGTCGACGGTGTGCCCTCACGGTGACATACACCTTAGCGGCAGCGCAGGGTTGCGTTCCAGCAACAACGCCTATAGTATACAGTCATCCATCCAGATCGGGGAGAGTAAGGAGGCACCGTGCCCCACGACGTCATCGATAACCACGACGAGAAGCTTGTCGACCACATCCGCCGCATTCTCCCCGGCACGCAGACAGCGAAGCTCGCCGTCGGCTACTTCTTCGTCTCCGGACTGGAAGCCGTCGCGGACCGGCTGTACAACGTGGAGCGGCTCCAACTCCTGATCGGTAACACCACCAACCGCGAGACGATAGAGCAGATCGCCGAGGGCTACCGTCGCCTGGAGCAGGTGCAGCGAGCCGCGGACGCGGTGGCCTATCCCAAGCGGACCGACAAGCAGACCGCGGTTGCGCTCACCGCCGAGACGCTGGGCCAAACCCTCTCGCGCATGGATCAGACCCACGAGGCCGAGACGCTCGTGCGCGCGCTCGTCGACCTGATCTCCGCAGGCCGGCTGGAGGTCCGCGTCTACACCCAGGGACGGCTGCACGCCAAGGCCTATATCTTCGACTACGCCCCCCTCTTCGACGCACAGCAGCGCCCCACCCCGCGCGAGGAACGGGGCATCGCCATCGTCGGCTCCAGCAACTTCACCCTCTCGGGGATCGTGTCGAACACCGAGCTCAATGTCGTGGTCCACGGCAACGACAACCACGCCGCCCTCACCGGCTGGTTCGAGGCACTCTGGGAGGAGGCCGAGGACTTCGAAGCGCACCTGATGCAGGAGCTGAAGCGCTCCTGGGCGCTCGACACCGTGACCCCCTACGATCTCTACCTGAAGACGCTCTACGAACTGGTGCGCGATCAGTTGGAAGGCATGGAGGCTGCCGCCTTCCTCTGGCGGGATGACATCGCTGCGGTACTGACCGAGTTCCAGGAACGGGCGGTGCGCCAGGCCGTGCAGATGATCCGCCGCTACGGTGGCTGCTTCGTCGCCGACGTCGTCGGGCTCGGCAAGTCCTACATCGGCGCGGCCATCGTCAAGTACTTCGAACGCCAGGATCGGGCCCGCTCGCTCATCATCTGTCCGGCGCCGCTGGTCGAGATGTGGGAGCATTACAACGAGGCCTACCAACTCAACGCGCGCGTGCTCTCAATGGGGCAGTTGCGCGAGGACGAGGCGCACGGTCCCGAGTGGATGCTGCACGACGAGCGCTACGCGCACCGCGACTTCATCCTGATTGACGAAAGCCACAACTTCCGCAACACGGATACCCAGCGCTACCGCGTGCTCCAGAGCTTCCTGGCGACCGGCGACCGCCGCGTCGTATTCCTGACCGCTACACCCCGCAACAAGTCAATCTGGGACATCTACAACCAGATCAAGCTCTTCCACCAGGAGGAGACCACCGAACTTCCGGTCGATCCGCCGCACCTGCGCGATTACTTCAGGTTGGTGGAGGCGGGCGAGCGGCGGCTGCCCGAGCTGCTCTCCAGCCTCCTCATCCGCCGCAGGCGCCTCGACGTCCTCCGCTGGTACGGCTACGATGCCGAAACGGAGGTCCGCGTCGATCCCGACAACTTCGCGCCCTACCGGAGCGGCGAGAAGCAAGCCTACGTGCTCGTGGCCGGTCGCAAGCAGGTCTTTCCCGAGCGACACCTCCAGACAATCGAATATAGCATCGAGGCCGTCTACGGCGGACTCTATGACGATCTCAGAAGCTATCTCTCGCGCCCCGACCGGCTCGACGCCGGCACGCACCACGCCGCGCTTACGTATGCGCGCTACGGGCTGTGGCACTATGTGAAGCCGGCCAGGCGCGACCAGCCTCCCTACGTCGACCTGAAGCGCGCAGGCGCGAACCTTGGAGGCTTGATGCGCGTGATGCTCTTCAAGCGCTTCGAATCGAGCGTGTACGCCTTTCGAAAGACCGTACAGAAACTGCTGCAAACGCACCGGGCCTTTGTGACCGCGCTGGATGCAGGGCTTGTCGCCGCCGGTGAGGCCGCACAGAACCTGCTCTACGCATCGGACTATGACGAGGAGCAGGCCCTGGTCGATGCGCTGGAGGCTGTCACAGGCCGGTACCATCCTGCCGATTTTGACATCCGCGCGCTGCGCGCCGATGTCGTGCACGATATCGAGATTCTGGAGCGGATGCTCGCTCTGGTCGAGCCCATCACGCCGGATCGGGATGATAAACTCCAGACGCTCAAGCTATGGCTGGCACGGCCCGGCCTTCGCGACCGCAAGATCCTGATCTTCACGCAGTACGCCGACACCGCCCAATACCTGTACGACAATCTCCTGCCGCATCCCGCCGGCCCCAATATCGACGTGATCTACAGCCAGGACAAAAACAAGGCCAACATCGTCGGACGGTTTGCACCACGGGCCAATCCCCACCACCGGCCTGTGGCAGATTTCCCCGAGATCGAGACGCTCATTGCGACCGACGTGCTCTCCGAAGGCCTCAATCTCCAGGACTGTGACAGTGTGATCAACTACGACCTGCACTGGAACCCGGTGCGGCTCATCCAGCGCTTCGGCCGCATCGACCGGATCGGCACCGAGCACGACCGCATCTATGCCTACAACTTCCTGCCCGAGCGGGAACTGGAGAAGAACCTGGGCCTCTACGAAAAGCTTCGCGCACGCATCCAGGACATTCACGACACCATCGGGGAGGATGCCGCCATTCTCGACCCCACCGAACAGCTCAACGAGGACGCGATGTACACCATCTACGCACAGGAAGACGTGAGCCGGTTCGAGGAGGATGGCGAGGATGCGTTCGTGGATCTGAACGAGGCATTGGAGATGATCCGGCAGCTCAAGGAGGATCAGCCGGATCTCTACCGGCGGATTACGGGCTTGCGTGATGGCGTTCGCTGCGGCTATCGCCAGGGACAACCCGGAACCGTGGTCCTGTGCCGGGCCGGCCGCTACCAGCAACTCCTCCTGGTTGACGCGGAGGGGCAGGTGGTGACGCGCAACGGGCCGCGCATTCTCAGCATGATGAAGTGCGCGCCCGACGAAGCGCCGGCGCCGCTGCCCGACGACTACAACGCGCGCGTGATGGCGGTCAAGGCGCAATTCGAGCAGGAGGTGCGCGCGCGGCGGGCGGAGCAAAAGCATACGCTGGCGCTCACGCGGGCACAGCGCTACGTGCTCGCCGAACTGCGCATACTTTATGCGGCGGCTGAGGGCGACTTGCAGCGCCAGATCGTCGTGCTGGAGAACGTCTTCCGCCGGCCGGTAACGCGACCGGCGATCCGCGAGGCACTGAATCGCGTTCGGCGTGAGAACCTCACCGGCCAAGCGTTGGTGGACGAGCTTTCGCAGCTCTATCATATGCACCGGCTGGCCGACGGCGTCGCCGTGCGAACGACGAACCACGAGGATGAGAACGGCACCCTTCCCTACATCCTGTGCAGCGAGGGGTGGGTGCAGACGCCCGAATAACCGGCACAATGCCGGCGCGAGGCCAAGGGAGCCCTGCTCAGCTTCGCAACAAGACACGTAGCACAGAGGAGGATGAAATGACTGCGCGAACCCTGACACCCAGCCGGAAATACCTGAAGAAGTCCTACCTTACGACGGGCATCGTTGCACTCGCCCTCTTCTTCTCCGCCGTGGTCATCGGCACCCTGATCAGCCTGGATCCCACCGTTGGCATACAGGCCCTCTGGTGGTCGCTCGTCGCTGCCGTGGCAGTGAATGCCCTCTGGGGGATACCTGCCCTCCTGCTGATCGGGCCTTACTTTCGAAGCCTGCGCTACGAGTTCCACGAGGACCAGGTCGTGATGCACGTGGGCGTGATAACCCGCTCGGTCAAGTATGTGCCCTTCCGGACCGTGACCAATATGACCGTCAAGCGGGGCCCATTCGATCGACTGTTCGGCATCGGATCGCTCGAGATCCAGACTGCCGGGATCAGCGGTACCTCAGAGGCGGAGCAACACTTGGTCGGGCTGGAGGATCCTCAGGCCGTCTACGACCTCGCTGTCCAGGCGCTGCGCCGGTTCCGCGGCGCTATGGGCCCCACAACGGCAGATATCGCCGAGGAGGATGTGCTGAGGCTGATTCTGGATGAGGTTAGGACAATCCGGGAATCACTGGCCGGCTAACATCGAGGTAAGGTCGGTATCGTTCACGATGGCCTCCACATCCCGCGCCTGCCCCCGTGCCTGCGCCGCTGCGACGACCGCCGGAGCCAGGTGCACCGCCACGGCGGCGATCGGGCGCTCCAGCAGGTCGAGAAACCACCGCG
>SLDA01000501.1 GCA_007125545.1 Thermoflexales bacterium
ACCGGGGACGGGACCCACCCCAGGATGACAGTGACCTGGAAAGCCGGGAAGGGGTTGTCCCCAGGCAACATCGTTTAGATATATGATGAAGGAGGAAGCGGCGATGCGTCGACTAGATAGCTTCGATCGATATGTTGAGGATGCCATGGCCTCGTGGCACTGTCCGGGTGTGGCCCTATCGGTCATCAAAGGCGATGATATCCTCCATCAAGGTGCATACGGCCTCTCGGATGTAGAAAAAGAACTGCCTATGACGGAAGAGACGCGTTTCGCGATGGCCTCTGTCACGAAGTCGTTCACCGCGATGAGTGTCGCCTTGCTGGTCGATCAGGGAAAGCTGGAATGGGACAAGCCCGTGCGGGACTACATGCCCGAGTTCGTTCTGGATGATGCGTACGCCACCCAGCACATCACGGTGCGGGATATGCTGAGCCATCGAACGGGAATGCCGCGGCATGATTTCGCTGCGTGGCGGCTGGATCTGCCCCGTGCAGCGTTCATCAAGCGTCTGAAACATCTCAAGTTCAGCGCCTCGTTCCGGGAGCGATTCCAGTACAACAACCTGATGTACTATGCGACCGCCTATCTGGTCGAGAAGGTCGCCGGTCAGCGGTGGGAAGATTTTATGCAGGAGCAGGTCTTCTCTCCCCTGGGTATGGTCGCGTCCAACTTCGTGCCGGAACCGCCCCGGGAGGGACAGATCAATGCCGGAGGGTATCGCGTGGATCGCGATGAAGAAGGCGGCGCCAAAGGCCTCGTCCATATGCCTTTCAGGGCCCACACAGAGCTATCGCCGGGGTCCGCAGGGGCAC
This sequence comes from Thermoflexales bacterium, assembly GCA_007125545.1. GTDB lineage: Bacteria > Chloroflexota > Anaerolineae > B4-G1 > SLSP01 > PWVB01. The sequence continues at coordinate 813 of SLDA01000501.1, forward strand.
TCTTCTCCACGCTGGCGGATCTGACGCAATGGCTTAAGGTTCACGTGAATCAAGGCCGATTGGATGATATGCAGTTTATCTCTCCTAACAATCTGAAGCAGATGCATCTACCGCACACGATTATCCCCGGAGGCGGCGTCAGTGAAGTGTTGCTGGGCAATACGATTTTCACCTACGGCATGGGTTGGTTTATAGATCCCTATCGCGGCTTGACCCTAATTCACCACGGCGGCAACGTTGAGGGGCACAGTTTAGTGATCGGGTTTGTCCCCCAAGAGAGCGTTGGGGTCATCGCACTGACCAATATCGCGGGCTTGCCTGTACCGGATGTGCTGCTCTACGAGGGGATCGATCGTGCTCTGGATCTACCGGATCGGGATTGGAACACCAAATTCCACGCCACGTACGATCCGCTCATTGTGGCGAACGCCAGGGGCAAACAGACCGCGAGTGAGGAGCGCCTCGAGGATGCGGCGCCGACGCATCCCCTGGAGGTCTACTGCGGCAGTTATGCAGCCGAGGGTTACCCGGATTTCGCCGTCAGACAAATCGACGAGGCGTTACAAGCCTCTCTGGTAGGAAGCCTCGACTGGTCCGAGTTGCGACACTATCACTTCAATCTGTTCGAGTGGCATCTGGCCGATTTCGACGAGTGGATGAAGATCCAGTTCCAGATCGACGAGCAAGGCGACATTGCATCTATCTCCATTCCCATTGAGTCGGAAGTTGAGAACGTGATCTTCACCCGCAAGGAGCCGGAGTTGGACGAGGCTGTCATCACCGCGCTCGTTGGCGAGTATGTCACCGGCATCGAAGGCGTTGCGTTCGCGGTGACTGCGCGCGAAGGCACGATCTATGTCGCCCAGACCGGGGCCCCTCCAACAGAGGTCAAGCCCTATAAGGTTAGTGCGGATACGGTCGGGTTCAGGATGGACCGCGTCCGGATGGATTTCGTGCGGGAGGGAGAGGCGATCACGGGACTCGTGATCAAGGCGCCGGGGATGACGCTGGAAGCGGAGCGGAAGAGCTAGCTTGAGCCCCACGATCCTTAGGTTTTGCCGCACAAGCGTCAGGTCTGTTGCCGGCTGCACGCGCACAACCGAAAACCTAAGGATCGTTGGGGGGGCAGGAGTGTGGGACGATGGGTTCGGCGCGACAGCGGTTTCTTGATTATGTCCGCAGGGTACCCGGCGCACGTGCCGTGGTATCTCCTTTTCTGCCGCATGCGCCTGTGATCGAGGAGACGCTGCGCCAGCTGGGCCTGCCGCTGAGCCGGCACGCCTTCGATAACGAGATCCGGCTCGCCCACGCGCTGGACTACGAGCCGATGTTTATGACCGAGTGTCCGGGCCTCATCTTCCCGTGGCGCGAGGCGCCGCAGCTGTCGGACGCGGACGCTGTGGTGTCGACGCTGGAGACGCCACGGGGCAGCTGGACGCGGCGCGTCTCTCGCAGGTTGGGCGAGTGGGGCGACGACGCGGGTTTTCCGGTGAAGACGCCGGCAGACTACGAGACCCTGATCGAGGTTTGTGCGCACACGGCCGACCGGGAAGCCGAGATCCGCAGCTATTTTCGCAGGTTCCGGGAGCGCATTGGGGATGAAGGCGTGATCGTCATCGGACACCCGCACGTCACCTGGATCGGCTATCAGGTGAGCCAGCGCAACCTGATCTTCCACGAGTTCGATTATCGCGATCTGTTTCGCCGGGCTATGGACGCCATCTTGCAGGCCGCCTTCGTCGTCTTTGAGATCGCGCTGGAGGAGGGGATCGATTTTATGAGCGAGTCGAGCTCCGGGCTGGAGATGACCTCGCCGCACGATTTCGACCGGCTGGATCTGTCGTATCTGGAGGCGCTCTCCGATTGGACGCACGCCCGGGGCGGGCTCTTCTGGTACCACAATTGCGGCCTCACGCGGGAGCTGATCCGGTCGGGGCGCTTCAACCGCTTTCACCCGGACGTGCTCGAGACTGTTGCCCCGCCGCCGGAGGGCGACAATGATCTGGCCGAATCCCGCGCGTGTCTGGACGCCGGCATCTGCACCAAGGGCAATCTGAGCTTGCTCCTGCTCCGTGACGGTAGCGCCGACGACGTGGTAGCGGCGACCCGGGCGATGGTCACCGCGGTGCGCGGATGGCCGCACATCCACTCGACGGCAGACGCTGTCCTGACCGGTACCCCGCCCGAGAACTTCATCGCCTTCGTGCGCACCGCCCGCGATGCGAGTGAGGACGTGAGCAACAGACGTTGAGTTTTGTGGCTCTTTGAGAGAGGACGCGGGTTGCGAAGACGCACCTATGCGCAGACGCAACTATGCGCAGACAGAAAAAACGCAAAGACGCAAGGACGTCAAGACCCAAGGGCTGTGCGTCATTTTTCCGCAAGCGACTGACCTTTGTGCTTTCGTAATGAAGGTCCCATTGTCTAGAAGAAGGGGGAGAGCCTACCACAAAGGCACCAAGGACACAAAGAAGACCACGGGTAGTCCCAGACACAAACTACCGGCAGCAGCGCTGACAGCCAGCTTGTCTAAAGAGACCTTACAAACCTTTGTGTCCTTCGTTCCTTTGTGGTTAATTTCATACTGTTTTAAAAGAAGCGGGAGAGCTTAACACAAAGGTCGCGCCCGCGAGGCCATTCTGTACGAGCGGGCTGGACTGCGCTTGCGGAAATCTGACGTACATCCAGACGCAAGGACTGCAAGACGCAAAGACGGCGAGATGCACTGAGGCACAGAGGGAACGAGGAGAAGGAGGGGTATGAAGGCAGTGATCCTGGCGGGGGGTGAGGGGACGCGGCTGTGGCCGTATGCCCAGATCCGGAATAAGGTGATGGCGCCGGTGGCCAACAGGCCGCTGGTCGCATGGGCGGCGGATGCGGCGCTGGCGGCGGGGGCGGAAGAGGTGGTTGTTGCTGCCGGGCCGCATAGCGCGCAGATCGTCAATCACTTTGCCGGAGAGGCGCGGGTCCGGGTCGTGGATGTCGGGGCGACGCAGGGAGCGGCATTCACGCTGGCAGCGGTGAAGCCCCTGTTGGACGAGGCTACGCTGGTGTTGAACGGCGACACGCTCTATGAGACGGCGGATCTCCGCGTGCTGGTGGAGCGGCTGGAGGCGGGCAAGCCCGCCGTCCTGTTGGTACGGACCCAGGAGGGCGCGCATCAAGACTATATCTGCGCCCGGGCGGTCGGGAGCACGCTCGCGGGTATTGAGGGGCATCCACGGGGTGGTATGGACCGGCGCATCTGTGCCTATGCGATCACGCCCGAGCTCTGGCCCGCAATTGAAACCTGCTCGACGCTGATGATCGACATCGCGGTGGGGATGATGCCGCCGCTCGAGGGATTCCTGGAGATGGCGATGGCCGACGCCCTGCGCGCCGGCATTGAGATCGCTGCCTCCGACGCCGTCTCGGCCTGCATCGATGTGGACAAGCCGTGGCAGCTGCTGGAGGCCAACTATACCAAGGTGCAGGCGTTATGCTCGGCCATCGAGGCCGATAGCCTGGGGGAGGGCAGTAGCATCGACCCGTCGGCCCAGATCGAGGGGCACGTGGTGCTGGGCAAGAACTGCACGATCGGCCGGAACGTGCTGATCAAGGGCACCGTGATCGTGGGCGACAACACGGAGATCGTGGACGGGGCGATGATCCTGGGTAATGCAGTGATCGGCTCGGACTGCTCTATTCGCCAGTACTGCTTGATCGAGGGCGGGAGCGTGATCGGCAACCGCTGTGTTGTGGGCCACGGGGCGGAGATGTCGGGGGTCGCCTTCGATACGGTCTACCTGTATCACTATATGGAGTTCTGGGGCATCCTGGGTCAGAATACGGATCTGGGCGCGGC
>SLDA01000206.1 GCA_007125545.1 Thermoflexales bacterium
ATATACTGTGGGGGTCAGAGGGAAGCGCGATCTACGATTTGGGAGTTAGTCGGTCCACGGACCGGCGGCGTGGCTCTGACGGAGCCGCACCACTACTACATCCGCATAGGGGCACCTCACCCACTTGGACATATCGAATGGCTCACAGCCGGTTGCCGGTGGCGCTTTTGGCGTTGGAGATCGTGTATTGTTGGCGTGGGGCTCGGGGCGTTATATTGGACGGACTTGACGGGGTAGGAGAGGTGTGGGAGGCGGAGAGAGGGATGGCGTCGCAGATGAGCAGACCGCCGCATAGGTGGGGTTGCGCCTGATGGAACGACGCGTGCGTCTGGCGATCCTGACGATGGGATTCAGCGGGCTGGTCGCCGAGATGCTGCTCCTGCGGGAACTGCTGATTGTCTTCTCGGGCAACGAGCTGAGCATCGGGATTATCCTCGCCAACTGGCTCGTGCTCGAGGCGCTGGGCTGCTTCTTTCCCGGCAGGTTGGTGGAGAAGGTCAAGCACAAGCTTGAGGCCTTTATCGCGATCACCGTGCTCTTCTCTGTGGCCCTGATCGCGGCGGTGTTCCTGACGCGCATGCTGAAGGGCCTGCTCGGCGTTTCTGTCGGTGAGAGCATCGGCTTTCTGGCGATGTTCTACGCCTCGCTGCTGATTCTCCTGCCGGTGAGCGTGCTTCACGGCGCGCTGTTCACCTTCAGCTGCCGGCTCTACGCCCGCTATTCGGTCCACGATGCGGCGTCTGCCGGCAAGGTGTATGTGATTGAGACCGTGGGGACGCTTGCCGGCGGCGTTGTCTTCACGTATCTCTTCGTGCCCTACCTCACGGCTTTTCAGGCATCGATAGGGCTGGCGATGCTGAACTTCGCCGTGGGGCTGGTTCTGCTCGCCCCTTACCGGAACAGCGGGCTGATGCCAAGAGCGACCCCGATCGTCCTGAGCGCGCTCCTCGTGCTCTCCGGGTATGGGCTGTTCGGCAACCAGGCCGACAGACTGCATCGTGACTCCATCCAGGCGCAGTGGCGGCATCAGAACGTCGTTCACTACGAGAACTCCCAGTATGGCAACATCTGCGTGCTGGAAAACCAGGGCCAGTACGTCTTCTTTCTGGACGGGCTGCCGGCGATCATCACCCCGATTCCGGACATCCTGTTCGTCGAGGAGTTCGTCCACCTCCCGCTGCTCTCGCATCCCGACCCCAGAAGCCTCCTGATCTTGAGCGGGGGTGCGGGCGGTATTATCAACGAGGCGCTGAAACACGCATCTGTCGAGACGATCGAGTACGCGGAGCTCGATCCGCTGCTGCTTTCGCTGTTGAGGCAGTTCCCCACCCCGCTGACGGAATCCGAGCTCACTGATGACAGAGTGAGGATTACCCATATCGATGGTCGGCTGTTGCTCAGGACAACGCCCAGCACGTATGACCTGATCTTTGTCGGGGTTCTGGAGCCGTCCAATTTGCAGGCGAACCGGTTCTTCACGCAGGAGTTCTACGCGCTCGCGGAGGCGCGACTGAACGAGGGGGGCATGCTGGTCCTCGGGGCGCCCGGCTCTTTGACGCTGTTGAACGAGGAACTGCGGGACCTCAACAGTAGCGTTTTTCACACGCTCAATAGCGTCTTTCCCCACATCCGGGTCATTCCGGGGGAGGGCAGCCATATCTTCCTGGCGTCCCATTCCGAGGAGGTTGAGGCTGTTGATATGGTGCAGATTGTATCGAGGTTGGACCAGCGGCAGATACCGGCCAATATGATGGTTCCCTGGTACATCGAGAACAAGTTGCATACCGGCTGGCAGGGGTGGTTCGCCAGCTTCATCGAAGGCGGGAGCCGGCAGGTGAACCGCGATCTGCGGCCCGTGGGCCTGTTTTACAGCCTATCACATTGGAATGCGGTGTTTGCGCCGGCATTTGGGATGGTTTTCAGGCAGTTTGAGCGGATAACCCTGGGCACGCTAGCCCTCTCATTCGTCGCTTTCCTCCTTATCTATGCCCTCCTTCGCTTACGGAAGATCAGATTCGAGTCCGTGTCCATCCCGTTTGCCATCGGCACGACCGGCTTCGCCGGCATGATCTTCAGCCTCGTCGTGATCTTCTCATTCCAATCGAACTATGGGTATGTGTTCTCGTGGATCGGGCTGCTTGTGGCCGCGTTTATGGCAGGGGCGGCCGGCGGTGCGACGCTGGTGACAAGGATGCTGTCACGGCTGGAGGATGGGACCGGACTGTTTCTCAAGGTCGAGTTGGCCATCATCGGTCTCGCTCTCGGGCTGCCGCTCGTGTTTTCGGCGGGCAGTGCAGTGGCGGGCCGGCAGAGCGGGCTGGGCCTTTTCAGAGCGCTGTTTCTGGTGATTCCTTTTGTCTGCGGACTGCTCACCGGCTCCCAATTCCCGTTGGCGAACGGGGTGTATCTGAAGGGCAGCGCGAGCTTGAGCAAGACGGCGGGGATGCTCTATGCTGCCGACCTGCTGGGCGGCTGGTTGGGCGGGATCGTGGGCGCAGTCGTTCTGCTGCCCGTGCTTGGGCTTGCGGGGACGTGTTTAACGGTGGGGATGCTCAAATTGGTCAGCTTCATTGTCCTATCGACGCAACCCCGGTCAGTACCTACAAGGAGGTAGAAATGGCGGACCCTATTTTGAAACAACAGACACGAAGAGACTTTCTAAAGAGCGCGGCGAAGCTCTGTCTCCAGGTCGGACTCACGCCCGTCTTCCTTGGATGCGTTACAAGGGAGACTGCAACGCCGGAACCGGAGGCTGAGACTGAGGTTGAAGAACGGGAGGTAGCCGGCTTGGCCTTCGAACCGGCGTATCTGAGCCTTCACAATAGCGGAGAGCTGAAAGAGCGGGCGGACGAGCTCTGGGACGTGATGCAAAGCTGCCGGCTCTGTCCGAGACAGTGCGGGGTGAACCGCCACGAAGGCATGACCGGATTCTGCCGGTCGCCCGGCACCGGGCTGGTTATCTCGGGGCATCACGCGCACTTCGGCGAGGAGAGACCGCTCGTCGGGAGGGGGGGTTCGGGCACGATCTTTCTGTCCCATTGCGGGTTACGCTGCGTCTTCTGTCAGAACTGGGCCATCAGCCATCTCGGCAGAGGTTCTGACAGCGATATCGACAAAATGGCCGACATGATGCTGCGGCTGCAGGCGAATGGCTGTCACAATATCAACCTGGTGACGCCCACGCACTATTCCCCGCACATCCTGAAAGCCCTGGATATCGCGGCAGGCAAGGGACTGCGGCTGCCGGTCGTTTACAATACCTGCGGGTGGGAGCGTATGGAGATACTCGGATTCCTGGACGGGGTCGTCGATATCTACCTGCCCGACTTCAAGTACTGGGACAACGATGTCTCTGCGACGTATGCGGCGGGAGCCGAGAGCTATCCCGAGATTACAAGCGAGGCCATCATCGAGATGAACCGTCAGGTTGGCGTGGCAAGACCCGGCGAACAGGGCGTGATGGAGAGAGGTCTGATGATCCGGCATCTGGTGATGCCCAATGATGTCAGCGGATCGGAGGACATTATGGCCTGGATCGCAGAAAATCTCCCCAAGGATACGTACGTCAACATTATGGCGCAGTACACACCGGCGCACAAAGCGTACGACTACCCGGAGATATCCAGGCGCATCACCCGCGAGGAGTACCAGCAGGTGGTTCAACGAGCGCGGGAGCTGGGACTCACGAATCTCGACATTCAGGGCATGGGGTGGCTGCAAGGCTAGGCGCCGCTCCCGCTTTGCCCGTTCCTCACTCGGGTGTATCCTGAAGGAAACTCAAGGAAAGGAGTTTCAGATGGAAATCAACCTAATGATCGAGGGGCAGGCGGGGGTTTACTGGCCTGAATGGCGGCGGTTGGGGAAGGCGGCGGATGATTGGGGATTCGACGGTCTCTACCGCTCAGATCACTTTGCCTGGGGCATACCGCCCACGGAAGCGGCCCTCGAGCTGTGGGTCTCTCTCACGTGGCTGGCGTCGCATACGACGCGGATCAACTTCGGATCGATGGTGTCGCCCGCCGCGTTTCGCCATCCGGCGATGACAGCATGGTCGGCATTGCAGGTCGACGATCTCTCGGGCGGGCGGCTGCGCCTCGGCCTGGGAGCGGGCTGGAACGAGGAGGAGCACCGCAAGTTCGGGATGCCGCTGCTGGAGCTGGGTCCCCGGTTCGACCGCTTTGAGGAATATCTGCAGGTGGTAAAACTGCTGTTCGGCAACGACGAGCCCGTCTCCTTCGAGGGCGACTACTACACGCTGGACAACGCTATGTTGACGCCGCGCCCGCAGCGCCCGGGTGGCCCTCCGATCACGGTGGGCGGCAACGGGAGGCAGAAGACGATGCCTCTGGCGGCGCGTTACGCGGACGAGTGGAACTGCGTCTGGCTCACGACCGAGCAGTGGAAGGAGCGGACGGCGTACCTTGATGACCTGGTTGAGGCCGAGGGGCGCGCGCCCAGCGACGTGCGCCGCACGCTGATGACCGGGATCTTCTTCGGGCGCGACGACGCCGAGTTGAAGACCGTGCTGGCACGCGACAAGCGGACGGCGCAGGAGCTCGAGGATGCCGGCGCGATCGTGGGCACGCCTTCGCGGGTGCGCGAACGGTTAGCCGAGCTGGAAGAGCTGGGGCTCTTCGGCGTTATGCTGCAGTGGC
>SLDA01000371.1 GCA_007125545.1 Thermoflexales bacterium
GATTGAGGTCCACTTCCACCTGCTTCCAGGGAGGCGAACTTGTCCCAGACAAGTCGGTTATCAGCGACCAGTTGGTGGACGGGGCGCCGCAGTTCTCGCTACAGACCCAGAGGCTGCGCGTCGGCTGGTTGTTGGGTAGAACGAACTCCCAGAAGGAGAGTGCCGCGCCGTCCGCCGGCACGGGGATCTGCGGCGTTATGAGCCATGCATCGCCAACACCCACAGCGCGATCACGGGAGGCGCTGTAATCCCCGGAGTACGCTCGCGTGGATGACTGTCCCCAATTCATGCCGCCGGCAGCGTACAGACTCCATCCGGGAGGCGGGAAGGCGCCTTCGAAGCCCTCCTCCAGCAGAGGTGCCATTCCCGTTCCGAGAAAGGCGCTCCAGTTGATACTATGGGTGTCGGGGTCATAGTCGGCGCCGTCCACGGACACAAAGCCCAGGCCGTCGGGCAGCGGGTCGTGGAGGCTCCACAGTTGCACTGACGTGCCGGCGGTGAGAACGATCGTGTAGGTGACGAGGTCGCCCACAAAGATCAGGGAGTCAGAGACGTCCTTGGCCGCGTCAGTCGAGGCCAGGATACTGGATTGAGGGGCAGAGGTCAGGCTGGTGAGATTGCCCGTCGCGGCGGAGGAGAGGGCTGGGGTTAGGGGGACCAGGCCAAGCACCAACGCGACCAGTATCAAGGTGTTCAACCATTTGATTCGCATGTTATCTTACTCCTTGGGATGAAGTAACATTGTGAGGTACGGTGAAGCTCATAACGGATTGAGAGTAAGCGCAACCCTCGTGGAGATGGCACATCTCCTTCACTGCAGAGAAAGAAGTGGAGAAGTACCGGGTGCAGTGTCGATACCTATTGTATCACCGGCCCATCCAGGGCGCACTAGTACTATGGTCACAGTTCAGGTGGATTTATGGCCGGGGCGGGCTCCGGCTTCGCCGGGACTGGAGAGGAGAACAAGCGGCGCAGCCCTCGTGATGCAAACTCGGTGCGACACAGCGAACGAGAACGGGGAGAGCGCGCGCGCCCTCCCCGTCCCTGTTAAACTTGCGATGGCGTGAGAGTCTAGTTCCGCCTGACCAGCGGGAGCATAGTCCTGTAGACCGGTGCTTCTTCTTCTGTGAAGACCGCGGTGACGGCGGTGTCGCCTTCGATGGTCACGGTGGTCACCGAGTTGGTGCCGGTGGCATCGCCGCTCTAGCCTGAGAACACCCAGCCGGGAGCTGCGTTTGCGGTCAACGTGACTTCATCGCCATAGACATAGGTGTCCTGGTCGGGGGCGATCGCGACCGTGCCGGCCCCGCTGGGAGTCACGAACACGTCCAGCGTGTAGGCCTCCTGCTCGAACGTTGCCGTGACGGCGGTGTCGCCTTCGATGGTCACGGTGGTCACCGAGTTGGTGCCCGAAGCGTCACCGCTCCAGCCCGAGAACACCCAGCCGGAAGCTGCGGTTGCGGTCAACGTGACTTCATCGCCATAGACATAGGTGTCCTGGTCGGGATCGATCTCGACCGTACCGCCCTCTGCGGGATCGACAGTGACATCCAACGTGTAGACCTCCACGACGTCCAGTGTCACGGGAACCACCACGACAGGATTCTGCGGATCGTTGCTGTTGACGCACAGATATGCCGTGTAGTCGCCCACCGCAAGGCCGGTGGAGTCCAGCGTGACGATCACCTGATCCGTCTCTCCCGGCAGTGTGGTACCGCTGGCAGGTGAGACGGAGAGCCAGGAGACGTCCGAGGGAACATCACAGACCGTCGTACCCCAAAGCTTGAAGGGCGCACCCTGTGGCGTACCCAAACCCGTATCAACGCTAGGTTGCCATCCTGAGGCAACAAGCTGCAGAGCATTGCCGGTCGTGGTTTCACCGAGTCTGGTGATCGGCGGCTGCCACGGGCCGGAGGCTACCGAACCGTCCAGTTGCCAATCCAGCCAGTAGGTACCGGGCTCCAGATGCAAGCCAGCTTCTCCGATAACGCTCATAATGGGTCGCGCTGTACCCACGGTATTCTCGGTATAGCGATACGCGCCGGTCCAACTGGTATCCACGATCCGGTTCGTGGTCACGTCGCCGAAGACCACGGTGCTCGCCGGATCGTTGGGCGACCCATCCCAGATGCGATAGTTCACACTTGTGAAGGTGGAGGTGATGGGAGAACCGGTCTGATAAGCATAGAAACTTACATTATCGATGCTCCACCCACCGGGGGTGCTCACTGTGAACGCATCGGCGATCCGGAAGTGGTCGCCTGTTGACGGATTGACGGCCGACCCAAGCGTGGTCATCCCCAAGCTGATGTTCTGCAGCAAGCTGACATCCGAGCCGCCTGGCCCGTCTCCATAGCTGGTAACGAAGGGGCCGTTGTCGTACAACATCTTGGGCAGCGCCGGGGTGTAGACAACCGTGTCGATGCCGATGTAGTCGGAGCGGGCACCACTGGGACCGCCGTTCTCGACGAAGTAACGGAAGGCAAGGCGTCCGTTGGTCGGGGCGCTCAGCCCGCTGATGGTGATGACGAATTCCGTCCATACAGCCGGGTAGTCGGTACCATAGGTGGGGTTGATGTCCAGAAGGAGCTCGGTGAAGTCGCCAACGCTCGTCGCGCTCGTACCCACGTTAGTGCCGGCACCTGCGGTGCTCAGGCGCACCTGTAGCCGGTCTTGCCATTGGCTGCCACTGCGGCGCGTCCAAAAACTGAACGTGTCGCCATTGTTGAATACCGTCTCCGGCGTCAGCAGCCAGTTGCTGATGGTGTTGGCACCAGCTACGTTGTTGAAGTTGGCACCTATGTAGGAGTTGGCAGCGCCAGAGTGGGAGCCGAAGACCCCACTATTGCCCTGGAACCAACCCGTACTGCCGAGCGGAACACTGTTGTTGATCAGCGCCCAGCCCTGGCCCGGCAAGAGCGTGATATCGTCGAAGCCCTCCGACCATCCGTAGAGGTGGGCAGGCGAACCGGTAGGCATAATGCTCGACGGTGCACTGACGCCCGCGAGTGTTGGGGCAGCGCGATCGCCGCCAACAGGCAGGTTTGGCATTGCGGACGGAATCGGCCCGGCAGGCGAAACACCCGCCAGCAGGGCAGCCTCCCCGACGAACCACTCCAGGTCGGCCAGACCCGTATTGGTGATATCCAGCGTCAGATTCGATTGCGTATCTACGCCTTGCATAGAGACGAGAGAGTCAGGATCCACATCAACCTGGGGTTCAGCCGCAACTTCCAGCGTCAGCGGCACGAGGGCCAGCGGGCGCGCAGGGTCGTTGCTCGCGATGCAGAGATTGGCGTTGTACTCGCCGACCCCCAGGCCGGTGGAGTCGAAGGTGACAGTCACGTCCTGTGTGCCGGAGGGTGCCACCGTCCCGAGGACCGGAGCGACATCAACCCAATCGACAGCCCCAGGAGCGTCACATAGAAGCAGATTCTCAGTCACTTCCCACTCCAGATCCACGCCACCCTCGTTGCCAATGGTCAGGATCTTGTCCACGGTCATGTTGGTCCCCTGGTTCGAGGTAACCTCAGCCGGATCCAGAGTAAGGAGCGGAGCATCCGCTACCGGAATAACCACGATAGGCACATAGGTGTCGGCCACAGCCATCCCATTCTGCAAAGCTGCAGTCTCCAGCGCAATTGAGGCGAAGGCATAGGAACCCGGCGTCATGCCGGTCACAGCCACCGTTATCTCCAGCTCCTGCGTTGCACCGGGAGCTATGGTGAACGTACTCGGTGTCACCGTGACGACCATTCCAACCGGTGCTGTCGCGACAGCAGTGTAGGTGGCCGGCGCGCTCAACACGCTCTTGACCGTGCGGGTCCAAGTGCAGGTGCCTACGCAGTTGTAGCTGACCAAGCTGGGTTGATTGAGGGTCTTGGGATCGCCACCGGTGGCCGGGTTGGCCGCGAGATAGTTGGCACCGGTCTCACTGAAGACCAGGCCCGTCCTGCTCGCCAGTGACAGGTCAAGACGTCCGGAGCCCACGTCGAAAGGATCGGCCGGTGTGAGGCCATCTTCCTTGGTTAGCCCACCCACCGCCGTGGAGGCGAGAGCCGATTTGATCTCGCTGGGACTCCACGTAGGATGCAGGGCCATCATGAGGGCCGCTGCGCCCGCAGCGTGAGGTGAGGACATCGAGGTCCCCTGTTGGAAGCCGTACTGCACGGGGTCACCACCCTGGGATTCCACAGCTGCCAGGATATTGACGCCCGGCGCGATATAGTCCGGCTTGAGCAGCTCGAATTGGCTGGGCCCGCGCGAGCTAAATCCTGCGACGATATCCGTCCAGTCATCCTCGTAGACCAGTGAGGTGGCAGCGTTGATACGCACGGTCGTGCCGGCGTTGGCAACCACGTAGTCGCGCAGCGCTGCGCCCCCGGCCAGGTCCAGCATCACGGCCGGCGGGGTGCCGGTCAGGCCTCCCATCGAAATGGGCGGGCCACCGACGCTGTTGAAGATGACGACGTGCGTGGCACCTGCCGCGACTGCGTGGTTCACCTTCTCATTGAAGGTGCAGCCGCCGCGCTGAATCAGTGCCAAGCTGCCCGTGAAGGTTCCCGCCGCAAAAGGCGTGCAGCCCAGGTTGTTGCTGGGGTCATAGCGGAGCTCGCCCGTGATGTCGACCAAGATCGCAGTATTCTCACCCGGTA
>SLDA01000123.1 GCA_007125545.1 Thermoflexales bacterium
ATGCGGCCCGAAGGGCTTATCCCACCCCCTACTTGCTTGAGCCACATTCTACTTACGCATCCCCAAGTATTCCCCAACGAACTCCAATCCTGCCTATTCACATTGTCTGCTATTCTGATACCAGACCAAGCAGCGCTCTAACCGGCGCCGGCTTGGAAGGAATGAAGAAGTAGTGAAGAGAGCAAGGAGGGACCTATGCGTAACCTGAAGAATACCACTTTCGCACTGACACTGATCTTGGCCATTACATTCGCTGGACTGTCACTTGCACCGGCCGGGGCAGTGGCCGCGCAAGCACCTTGCGGCGATACTGTCACCGTCCAACCGGGCGACACGTTGTGGACTATTGCACGTATCTGCCAGACGACCGTCGCACGGATTATGGCAGCCAACCCGGGCATTACGAACCCGAACGCCATCTTCGCCGGTCAGGTGCTGCAAATGCCGCAGCCGGACGCCCCCACGCCCCCACCTGAGGGCTTCGTTTACACCGTGCAACCCGGTGAGTGGCTGGCGGCTATCGCCCGTCGTCATGGGGTAAGTCTGTCGACGCTGATAGCAGCGAATCCGCAACTTGATATGCCCAGCCGGATCGTCCCGGGGCAGCAGATCGTCATTCCGGCGACGGAGCAACTACCGGAGCTGGGCCCGACGCCGCCAACCCGAGGCATCACGTATACCGTGCAGCGCGGCGACTGGCTGATGGCCATCGCACGTCGTTTCGGCGTGAGCCTGTCCTCGCTGCTGGCAGCTAATCCCCAGTTGGTGACGCCCAGCCGGATTTTCCCGGGACAGCAGATCATCATTCCTTTGACTGAGGAACAACTTCCCGAGACCGGTGAAGCCTTGTTTACCGAGGTTCTCATCTATCTGGTTGCGGTCGGGGACGAGGGTGAGCGCGGGCTGGAGTTTGGATGTGCAGACAGCCTGATCCCGTACCTGATCACGATCGAGCCCACGGTAGCGCCCCTGACGGCGGCCCTGGAGCATTTGCTGGCACAGGACGACACGACTTACGGCGACACCGGGCTCTACAACTCGCTCGCCCATTCTGATCTGCAGGTAGCAGGCGTCAATATAGTGAATCGGACGGCGATCGTCGCGCTGACGGGTACCGTGATACCGTCGGGCGTATGTGATTACCCGCGTATCGAATACCAACTGACCTACACTGCGCTGCAGTTCGACACGGTAGACGCGGTGGAGATCACGGTCGACGGCACGCCGCTGGACGATATCCTAGACCAGCGGTAAGAGCAGCCGGACCTATTACCGGTCGAGTTTAGCTTAACGATTTAAGCAGACGCCAGGTTACACAAACCTGGCGTCTGTCCGTGTGTGCGCGCTGCACGATTCCTGAGGGACGCGCCATCGATCGCTGTGCGCAAGGCGCCGCTCCGGAATCTCCCGACTAACGGTCCGGATTCTGCAGTCCATTCCATCCATACTACGATGCTAAGGGGAATCTAACTCACTCCAAACATGACTAATGGGCGTCTCTGTTAGTCTATGATCAAGTTGACCGATCTCCTGGTTGACAAACGTTAATCGGGGGATCCAGAGACACAAGGAGGACCATATGAGAACCATAGGACATACCAGTTCAGTCTTTGCGCTGGCGATAGTCATAGCGCTCGCCGGACTGGCCTTTGCGCCGGTCGGGTCCGTAGCAGCGCAGTCTCCGTGCGGCGACACGGTCACCGTACAGCCGGGCGACACGCTTTTCCGCATCGCCACTGTGTGTGAAACTACCGTATCGGCGCTCCTGGCAGCTAACCCCGCCATCACGAACCCGAACCTGATCTTCCCCGGACAAGTACTCAACATCCCTGACCCCGACGTTCCCACCCCACCCGCCGAGGGCTTCGTCTACACCGTTCAGGCCGGTGACTGGCTGGCGGATATCGCTCGCCGCCACGGCGTGAGCTTGCCCACTCTGTTGGCCGCCAATCCGCAGCTGGAAGCACCGTTTGTGCTCGAGCCAGGGCAAGAGATCGTGATTCCGGGGACCGAGGTGCTACCCGAGTTGGGCCCACCCGCACCCGCGGAGGCCGTCTACACGGTCCAGCCCGGTGATTGGCTTTCAGCGATCGCATTCCGGCACGGCGTGAGCCTGCCGACGCTGCTGGCAGCCAATCCTCAAATCGAGAACCCCAACCGGATCTTCCCGGGGCAGCAGATTGTGATCCCGTAAACGTGGTCCCGTAGCCGGGCCTACAGAATATCGTAGGACTAGCGGACGCTGTGTTGAATCAACACAGCGTCCGCGGCGTGTTGCCGCCGGGATGCCGCAGGGGCGGATGACATAGCGGACCGTGACGGGCGCGCTCACGCCAACGCCAGGACCACGCCGTCGCGTGGAGCGACCGACACTGTGATGGTCCGCCCGTCCGCAACAGCCGACGCGCCCTCATCCTGCTCGGGCCAGAGCACGTGCACACCCTTCAGCGGTCCCCATTGCATACCGAGTTCGAGTTCGACGCGCGCGGCTTCTCTGCCGGCATTGATCACCCAGAGGAAGGTGCCGCCTGGCCCTGCGTGTAACCGCGCCTGCACATCGGGCCGTTCCATAGCCGGATGCTGCAGGCGGACGTTCGGCGTCTTGCCGCCAAATTCCAGCACCTGCGCGAAGAAGGCGGGGCCCGGCGACGACCCGATGATCGATCCGTAACCGTGCCCGCACATCGTGCCGACCAGCCGCGTCCGTCCTTGGCCCCAGACGTGGTCGACCGCCGCCACAAGGCCCGCCGCCGGTCCCGCATCCTGGCCATACCAGCCGACCGCCGTCCCGGTCGACGGGACGGTCCCCTCCCCCGGGGCGGACGCCACATCAGTAGTGTAAGCCTGCATGAAGAGCGCGGCGCGCACGGGCGCTGCATCAACGGTGACCGCAACCCCCTCGACCAGATCCGGCGCGAACTCCACGTACGCCTCGCGGACTCCGAAAAGCTCATCCAGCCCCAACCCGGGCTGCAGTGAGCCCACGTGACCGCCCTCCCCGAAGTAGCCCGGGCACCCTTCCGCCACGAGGTTGCCGCCTGCCGCTACCCAGTCCCGCAGCCTGGTCGCCGTTGCCTGCGAGAGCATCACCGGGAAGGGGAGATAGAGCAGGTCGTAGGCAGCCATCGCAGTGGGATCGTCGGCCCGGACCCAGTCGGCCTGGAGGCCGGCATCGAAGAAGCCGCGATAGGCGCCCTCCAGCGCGCGGGCGTAGGGATCCAGTCCTGCACCGGCGCCGGGCGTGTTCAACAGCAGATGTGCGTAGAGCTGCGTCTCGGGGACCACCAGAATACCTACCTCGCCCTGCACCGGGCGCGCCTGCCAGAGTGCTGCCTGGCCGGGCGCGTTGGCCCAGCGGGCCAGCCGGCTCGTCATCTCCGAGCGGGGGGTCCGCGACCCATCCATCCCATAGGGTCCAAAGGCACCGAAGAGGGGACCGTGCAGCAGGGGACGCCAGCGAGGGTAGAGTAAGCCGCGCGCACCGGCGGCAAAGGAAGTCAGGTGCCAGAGCCTCAGGTCCTCCGGAGCCGGGACGCGCCCGTCCTCGCGGGGACGCCCGATCACCTGTGGTTGCAGCCAGAGCGGCCCACCCTGCGCCTCCGCATGCCAGAACTCCTTGCCCGCGGCGGCAGCGCGCGTCATATCCAGGGCGTGCCACTGCTTCCAGACCGCATCCCCCTTACGGCAGGCGACCCACGTGAGGCCATACCCATCCACAAGCGATGCCGCCCGCCAGTCGTCGCGCGTGTTGGAGGCCAGCTCCGTCAAGGTGCCCGCCACGCCGTGCGCCGTCACCGGATGGTGCGGATCCAGCTCGCGGAGTAGCCCGGCCCGCCAGGCCATCTGTTCGTAGGCGTTGTCGATCCGGAACTGGAGCCAATCCAGCGCATCCGGATAGGGACCGGGCGACGCCGGCGGCATCACGTCCTCCCAGGTCTCGAAACTGTAGCGGTGCCACGCGCGCCCGAGCTCGCGGAGATCTCCATAGCGGTCCCGCAGCCAGGCCCGGAAGTCCGCCACGGTCGCCGGGCAGTAGCAGACACCGCCGGGATAGTTACACTCATTCCAGATATCATACCCACCCAGGCCGGGGTGATCCCGGTAGCGGGTCACCAGCGCCCGCGGGAACGCCTCAGCCGTGGCACGGAAGTCGTCGTGATCGAGGCAGAGACCGGGCGCGCCGCCCACGACACAGCTCCCGTGCATAGAAGGGCCCAGCCGGCTCCCGGAGGAGGTCTGGTAGCGCGCGTGTGCGTAGCGGCGGTAAGCCCACTCCGGCGCCACCGTGATCATCTCGGCGATGATCGTGGTGATTCCGTGCTCCGCAGCCAGGTCGAGTTGCCGGTCGTAATCCGCCCAGTCGTACTCGCCGGGCGCCACCTCAATCGCGCCCCAGAGGAACCAATGGCGGAAGGTGTTTAGCCCATCGGCCGCCGCCGTCGCGTAATCGCGCTCCCAGTCTTCACGCGGCGGATTGGACTTGCGAAAGTAAACGGCGCCGAACGGAACCTGCACGTCGTCAAGCAAAGGCATTGTCGTAACTCCTATTGAGCCGCGCGAAGCTTGGCAGAGTCGAGCCACAACCCGGCTACGAGATATACGCCCTCCACATCCGCATAGACGACGCGCACGGTGACCCCCTTCTCATCG
>SLDA01000627.1 GCA_007125545.1 Thermoflexales bacterium
AAATCAACCAGGTGCGCCCGGCTCAGCAGCACCAGGACGGCATCCGATCGGATGAGTGCAAGTTTGGCCCTGCTCAACATGCCTCGATTCGACGTGCTGGGGATGGCCAGTACAAAGATAACCTGAGAGTTCATCAGCAGTTCATCCAGATCGACGGGGGACAATCCCTGCCGGCGAAGATAGGTGTCGGTTAACCATGGGTCGTAGACCTGTATAGAACAACCAAAAGGCTCGATCAGGGGCCGCAGCGCACGACCCAACCCGCCATACCCGATAAACCCAATCGACTTGCCGTAGAGCGTAAAGGGGTGGCCGATCTCGGTGGCAAAGGAGGTGTGGCTCCAGTTGGGTTCTCCCGTGCGAAAGGCCCGGTCGGTCCATGCGATTTGACGCGTACATGCCAGCGCCAATCCAAGGCCCATCTCGGCGACCGCCGGACCGAAGGCAGGTGCACAGCTCAGAACGCGAATCCCGCGCGAGAAGCACGCCTCATAGTCGAGGCTCTCAGTCGAGGGGAACCCGCCACTCACCTCCAGGATAGCACGCAGCTTTGGAAATCGCGTTACGTCGCCATAGTGCCAGTGCCCGCAGATTATCGCAGCCACCTCATCCTTGACCTTCTCAATCTCATCATCCGGCATGGGCTCATCACGAGCCCAGAGCACATCCGCGGCTTGAGTGAGCCGCTCAAAGTCGTCTTCCCCGAAGATATTCGCCATCCGTCGCCCGTGCGGGTCGAGTATCACTTTCTCCTGCATCTTCAGCCCCTTTCATCCGTCGCTCAGTGTCGTATGGCCTGTCTGTCTGAAACTCCGCTACCTGCCCGTCCTCCAGCATAGGTCTCATCCCAAATCCCGTCAAGTGGCGGGAAGCCAGGCACGTTGGCGGATATGTTGGAGGTGGGTTTGTGACACTCCAACTCCTCTATGTTACGCCAAACCTAACCCATCATGTGCCTTTGAAGCGCGGTGCTAGACTATATCTTGGAAAGACGGAATTGCTGGCCCGATGGGTCAGCTTGATAACTATATGAGCACTAGCCCGTTTGGTACAGTGGGGGCCGTTGGTACGAGTCGACAAATAGTGGATCGTCATTGACCAATGAATGGGGTAGACAAAAATGAGGAGGGAAACGATGAAAACCGTTGTCGGTCTATATGATAGACGAGAGGATGCGCGCGATGTCATCCAAGCTTTGGTGGATGCGAACTTCCCGCGCGACAGGATCAGTATGGCCACGCAGAGTGAGGAAGGCGAGGACATTGACCTGCGTCGGAGTGACACAGTAAGAGAGTATGATGCCGACAAGGATGTCAAGCGCGAACGAGATCGCTCGGCAGGCACAGAGTCGGGTGAGGGTGCGGCTATTGGTGGAGCCGTAGGCGCTATCATGGGTGGCGTCGGTGGACTCCTGGTAGGTCTGGGCACACTCGTGATCCCCGGACTTGGCGTGATCGCAGCTGCGGGCCCGCTGGTGGGCCTGCTGAGCGGCGCCGTGGCCGGCGGTGTAGCCGGAGGCCTCTTGGGTGCGCTGATTGGACTGGGTATTCCTGAAGAGGAGGCCCGGGTCTATACGGAAGGCGTACGCCGTGGTGGGACCCTGGTCGTCGTTCAGACGGAAGAGGAGCGCGTCTCCGAAGCGCAGAGCATTATGGAGCGCTTCGACCCGGTGAATATCGAGCAGCGCGCCGAGACCTGGCGCCAAGAAGGCTGGGATGGCGATGCGGCCTATCCGCACGAAGAACGCCGTCACGAGGAAGGTCGGGACGCTCACAGGCAGGCGGAGCATGATCGTCGCCGCCGTGAAGAGGAGCTGCAGGCTAAGACGCGCGGCGACCGCACGCAACACCAGCCCAGTGTGAGGACCGACGAGGCTACCCTGGCGGGCAGTATGGGCAGGATGGACGAAGCCATCGACCGGTATATGCAGGAGCACGAGCACGAGTTCCGCCGCCACTACGAGACCGAGCTTGCCGATACCGGCAGGGACTTCAGCTACTTCCGCCCCGCCTATATGTATGGATGCAAGCTTGCACACGCCGATCAATTCAGCGACCAGGAGTGGCAGGAGATCGAGGCAGAAGCCCGCCGGCGTTGGCGCGAAACCAACGACGACGAAAGCTGGCATATGGTCGAGGATGCAGTACGCACCTCATACAGGTCGTGCCGCAGGTAGCAGACATCTGGACGGTTACTGGAGCCTCGGGGGCTAACCCCCGAGGCTCTTTTTTGTTGGTACCCTGCAGGAGAAAGGGCCAAGAACCTGAAGCCACCGCTGATTGCGCCTGGCTCGTCTTATTGTATACTCCGGGCAGTTCCCTCACTTAACTCATAGGAGCTTAGCAATGGACTTCGGTAAAGCATTTACCTTCGTATTCGACGATCCCGATTGGTTGAAGAAAGTCGCGATCAACGCCCTCATCGGCCTGATTCCCATTGTCGGTCAGCTGTATCTCCTGGGCTGGGGATTGGAAGTAGCACGTCGTGTCGCGATGCGCAGCGGAACACCCCTTCCCGATGTGGATTTCGGGACCCACCTCGGCCACGGCTTCAAGGCGTTTGTCCTTGGCCTGGTCTATACGATCCCCATCTGGGTGGTCATCCTCCCCATGATTATCGTCATCGCCATCGCCGACGCCGCAGGATTGGGCCGTGACGCCAGAGAGATGATTGAGATGGTGTGCGGGCTATGTGCTGGGCTGATCTTGCTGGTCTATGCCCTGGTGCTTGCCTTTGCGATGCCCGCAGCCCTCACCCGCGCCGTGGTCAAAGGCTCGATCCGAGCCGGGCTGGAGGTTCGCCAGGTGGTGGCACTGGTACGCGCGGCACCGGGCGCCTATTTGCTGACCCTCGTAGGCACGCTGATCGCCAGTCTGTTGGCCAGCATCGTAGGCGGTATCGCTTGTGGAATCGGAATCATCTTTACAATGGCCTACTATCAAGTCGTGATGGGCCACTTCTACGGTCAAGCCTATTTGGAAGCCGGCGGCACCGCCTAGCGTCTCGTTTCTGACCCGCCAGCCTGGATAAGTCGAGCAACCGGGCCGGTAGCTTCGTCTGAGAGAGGCGAAGCTACTGGCCTGTTCAAGTCATCTCGAGAGAAGTAGACCTTCAAGGAAAAGCAGACGCAGCGTCTTGCTTCGGGAGGGAAGCAGCCATGAGCATACCTGACTGGCGTAACATCCGCAACGGACGGGAGATCCCCACCGAGTCGTACTGCGACCAGCCCTACATTGTCAAGGTCGGCGCAGGTGGTGCAGATCGCGGACGCACCTGGCTCTGCGCCGTGACGACGGGCGCCGGAAATGAGGGTGCGGGCGGACAGCATGTCATCACGATGCGGAGTGTCGACCGGGGCCAAACCTGGTCCGCTCCGGTCGATGTCGAACCCGCCACCGGGCCCGAGGCTTCATATGCCGTCATGCTGGCTGTACCGGAAGGCTACCCCAACGCAGGCCGCGTCTTCATCTTCTACAACCACAACACCGACAACCTCCGGCAGGTCCTCGCGGACACTAACGCCTACCCCGACGGCTATTGCCGGCGCGTCGACTCCCTCGGTCACTATGTCTTCAAGATCTCCGATGACGGGGGTAGAAGCTGGTCGGCGCAGCGCTACGATATCCCGATGCGGACCATGGAGATCGACCGCCGAAATCCCTATGGCGGGGAAATCAAGTTCTTCTGGAATGTAGGTCGTCCCTTCATCTACGAGGGTGCGGCCTTCTGCTCGTTGCACAAGGTGGGTGGCTTCGGGCCCGGCTTCTTCGTCCGCAACGAAGGGGTGCTTCTGCGAAGCCCGAATATCCTCACCGAGACGGATCCGGCGAAGCTCGAATGGGAAACGTTGCCGGACGGCGAAGTCGGCCTGCGCGCGCCGGAAGGCGGCGGGCCTGTCTCCTCGGAGCACGCCTACATCACGATGGGCGACGGGTCGATCTACTCGGTCTACCGCACGATCGACGGGTACCCGGCGTGCAGCTACTCGCGTGACGACGGGCACACATGGAGCGCTCCCGCGTATGCGACCTACCGCGACGGGCGCCGCATGAAGAACCCGCGCGCGGCGAACTTCGCCTGGCGCCTGTCCGACGGCACCTACCTCTACTGGTTCCACAACCACGGCGGCCCGCTCGTGCCCGAGATCATGAAACGCAACGCCTCCTACCCGTACGAGCACCGCAACCCGGTCTGGCTCTCCTGGGGCCGGGAGGCCGACGGACCCGACGGAAGGGTTATTGAGTGGAGCGAGCCGGAAATCGTCCTCTACGACGACGACCCTAAAATCCGCATGAGCTACCCCGACCTCGTGGAGCGCAACGGGCGGGTCTTCCTCGCGGAGACGCAGAAGGACATCGCGCGTGTTCACGAGATCGATGCAGACTACCTCGCCACGGTCAAGAAGCAGTTCGAGATCGAGGAAGTCGCCGAGCGCGGCCTCGTGCTTTCGTTCAGTGAGGCCGACGCGAAACTTCCTGCGACGCTCCCGGCGCCTGACGTGGGCCGCTTCCTCGAGCGGGATGCGAAGCGCGCGGACCACGGGTCGCGCGACCTTCGCGCCGGCTTCACGATCGACCTCACCTTCACGCTCCGTGACACCGCTGCCGGCCAGATCCTCTACGACACCCGCACCTCTGACGGTCGCGG